>NZ_JAEMSD010000336.1:0-3993 GCF_016462955.1 Bradyrhizobium sp.
CATCTGAAGGACCTCACCGGCGAGGCCTATTCGCCTGAGTCCCTGAAGAAGCTCGCCGGGCTCGATCCCGCCTCGCTGCCCGCCGTGTCCGGCAAGCCGCGGTTCGGCGCGCCCGTCACCGGCATCTCGAAATTCGTGGCGATCGGCCTCAATTACAGCGACCATGCCAAGGAGACCGGCGCCGAGATCCCGAGCGAGCCGATCATCTTCATGAAGGCCAACACCTCGCTGTCGGGCCCGAACGATCCCGTCGAGAAGCCGCGCGGGTCGACCAAGCTCGACTGGGAGGTCGAGATCGCCGCCATCATCGGCACCCGCGCCAAATACGTTTCCGAAGCCGACGCGCTGAACCATGTCGCCGGCTATTGCGTCTGCAACGACGTCTCCGAGCGCGCCTTCCAGATCGAGCGCCTGGGCCAGTGGACCAAGGGCAAGTCGCACGACACGTTCGGCCCGCTCGGACCGTGGCTCGCCACCAAGGACGAGATCAAGGACGTGCAGGACCTGTCGATGTGGCTCGACGTCAACGGCCAGCGCCGCCAGACCGGGTCGACCAAGACCATGATCTTCTCCATGGCCAAGTGCATCGCCTATGTCTCGCAGTTCATGACGCTGTTGCCGGGCGATGTCATCACCACGGGCACCCCGCCCGGTGTCGGCCTCGGCATGAAGCCGCCGACCTTCCTCAATGTCGGCGACGTCGTCACGCTCGGCATCGAAGGTCTCGGCGAGCAGCGCCAGGAGATCGTCGCGGCGTAAGCGCGGTCCTCATCCTGAGGAGCGCGCGACGCGCGCGTCTCGAAGGATGCGCCACAATCACGGTCGCCCGACGTTCGCGCCGGGTGACGACAGACCATCCCTCGTTGCCCATCCTTCGAGACGCGCGCCAGGGCCGCTCCTCAGGATGAGGACTGTGTGCCCGGATAGAGGTTATTTCCCATGAAACTCACCTTCTCCCCCGCCTCGCCCTTTGCCCGCAAAGTGCGCATCGCCGCGATCGAGCTCGGGCTGATCGACAAGATCGAATTCGTGTCCGCCGCCGTGACGCCGGGCACGGCCAACGAGGACTATTCGAAGATCACGCCGCTGAAGAAGCTGCCGGTGCTGATCACCAACGACGGCGACGTCATTTTGGACTCCTACGTCATCGTCGAATATCTCAATGAGCTGGCCGGCGGCAGCCTAATCCCGGATTACGGCCCGCGGCGCTGGAAGGCCAAGACCAACCACTCGCTGATCAACGGCATGCTCGATTCCATGCTGCTGTGCCGCTACGAGAAGATGGTGCGCCCGCAGGGCCTGCAATGGCAGGCCTGGTCGGACGATCATTGGAACAGGGCCTGGACCGGCATGGCTCGGTTCGAGGACATGCCCGAGGTGCTGAACGGCCCGTTCGACATCTCGCAGATCGGCCTAACTTGCGTGCTCGGCTATGCCGATTTCCGCTTCGCCGATTCCGGCTGGCGCAAGGCCTATCCCAAGCTCGACGCCTTCCACCAGAAGATGCTGGAGCGGCCCTCCGTGAAGATCTCGGTGCCGCCGGCCAGCTAAAGCGCGAGATCGTCGCGCGTTAGCTTGTTGTTTGAGCATGATCTTGTCGGAAAACCGCGGCACACTTTTCCAGATCATGCTGTAATCGCACGGAGTTCTCATGAGCCTCACGTTCTCGGTCGGCGATCTCACCATCCATCGCATCATCGAGCAGGAGACCTCGTTCGTGCCGGCGCTGGAGATGCTGCCGGGACTGACGCCGGACCTGCTGGCCGAGAACCGCGCGTGGATGCGCCAGGCGAAGGCGCTGGACGACGAGGACGTGCTGCTGCTCTGCTTCCAGTCTTACGTGGTGAAGACGCCGCATCACACCATCCTGGTCGACAGCTGCATCGGCAACGACAAGCCGCGGCCCAACCGTCCGAAATGGAACATGAAGACGGATGACACCTATCTGCGCGGGCTCGATGCCGCGGGGTTCTCGGTCGACGACATCGACGTCGTGATGTGCACGCATCTGCATGTCGATCATGTCGGCTGGAATACGCGGCTGGAGAGCGGCCGCTGGGTGCCGACCTTCCCGAAGGCGCGCTACGTCTTCGCCAAGCAGGAATTCGACCACTGGTCCGAGCAGAACGCGAAGGCGGAGATCCCGCCCTTCGCCGACAGCGTGCTGCCGGTGGTCGAGGCTGGCAGGCATGAACTCGTCGGCAACGATCATCAGATCGGCGATCACGTCCGCATCCTGCCGACGCCGGGCCACACGCCCGGCCATATCGCGATCACGATGGGGCGGCAAGGACGATGCGGTGTTCTCCGGCGATCTCATGCACTCACCGCTGCAGACGCTCTACCCGGAGCTGTCGATCAAGTTCGACGTCGATCCGGCCAAGGCCGCAACGACGCGCCGCAGTTTTCTCGAACGCTATTGCGACACCGAGACGCTGTGCTGCACGGCGCATTTCCCCTCGCCGTCGGTCGGCAAGATCAGGCGCAAGGGCAATGGGTTTGTGTGTGAGTCCGTCTAACGAGATGCCGTAGGGTGGGCAAAGCGAAGCGTGCCCACGCGTCCAATAGTGGTGGGCACGGCGCGCGAAGTGCGCGCCTTTGCCCACCCTACGATTCCACCCGCGTGGAGAGAATTGATGACAACACTCCCCGCCGTTCCCCTGCCTGCCGGCATCCGCTCGCGCTATGTCGACGGCATCAACAGCTTGCGCGTGCATGTGCTTGAAGCCGGTTTCGAGACCGAGGGCCGGCCGTGTATCCTGCTGCTGCACGGCTTTCCCGAGCTCGCCTTTTCCTGGCGCAAGGTGATGCCGGCGCTAGCTGCGGCCGGCTACCATGTGATCGCGCCGGACCAGCGCGGCTATGGGCGCACGACGGGATGGAGTGCGGAGTACGACGGCGATCTCGCGCCGTTCTCGCTCCTCAACCTGGTGCGTGACGCGCTCGCTTTGGTGTCGGCGTTCGGCTACAGGCAGGTCGACGTGGTCGGACATGATTTCGGCAGCCCGGTCGCGGCCTGGTGCGCCTTGATCAGGCCGGACGTGTTTCGTTCGGTCACGTTGATGAGCGCGCCATTCGGCGGACCGCCGCCGCTGCCGTTCAACACCGCGGACGCACCGGCTGCGACCGCGGCCGAAGACCCGGTCCATCGCGAGCTGGCCGCGCTACCGCGTCCACGAAAACACTATCAATGGTACTATTCGACGCGCGAGGCGAACGCCGACATGCACCGCGCACCGCAGGGCCTGCATGATTTCCTGCGCGCCTACTATCATCACAAGAGCGCGGACTGGACCGGCAACAAACCCTATCCGCTGGCGTCGTGGTCAGCGGGCGAGCTGGCGAAGCTGCCGACTTATTACGTGATGGACCTGAACGAGACCATGGCGGAGACGGTCGCGAAGGAGATGCCCTCGCCCGCTGCGATCGCTGCCAATCGATGGCTGCCAGACAGCGACCTCGCCTACTACAGCGCCGAATATGGCCGCACCGGATTCCAGGGCGGGCTGCAATGGTATCGCTACGGCACCTCGGGCACGATGAACAACGAGTTGCAGCTGTTCGCGGGCCGCAGCATCGACGTGCCCTCGTGCTTCATCTCGGGCAAGCAGGACTGGGGCACGTATCAGCGCCCGGGCGTGTTCGAGGCGATGCAGAGCCGCGCCTGCACCAAAATGCTCGGCTGCCACCTCGTCGACGGCGCCGGACATTGGGTGCAGCAGGAGCAGCCGGCCGAGGTCAGCCGGTTGCTGCTCGACTTCCTGGCGAAGGCCCGGGGCGCCTGATTTGACCGGGGAACCAAGGCCTCCTATATAGTTTAGAATAATTCTAAACTACTCGAACAGGCCTGCCGTGAAGAATTTTGCCGATCTGACCGAGCGCGAGGTGCTGGCGGTCGCGATCTCCTCGGAGGAGGAAGACAGCCGCATCTACATGGCCTTCGCCGAGGATTTGAAGGAACGCTACCCGGACTCGGCAAGACTGTTCGAGCAG
>NZ_JAEMSD010000336.1:4003-7741 GCF_016462955.1 Bradyrhizobium sp.
CAAGAGAGGCCAGCACGCCGAGGCTTCGAAACTGTTCGAGCAGATGGCCGAGGAGGAGCGCGGCCATCGCCACATGCTGCTGGAGCTGTACGAGCAGCGCTTCGGCCAGCATCTGCCGCCGATCCGCCGCGAGGACGTCAAGGGCTTCCTGCGTCGCCGTCCGATCTGGCTGACCAAGAACCTGCCGCTCGACACCATCCGCCGGGAAGTCGAGACCATGGAGCTCGAGGCTGAGCGTTTCTATGCCAAGGCCGCCGAGCAGGCCGAGGACGTCAACGTGCGCCGGCTGCTCGGCGACCTCGCCGAGGCCGAGAAGGGCCACGAGCACACCGCCATCAGGCTGACCGACGAGATCCTGAGGCCCGACGTGCGCGCCGAAGAGGACCGCACGCGCCGGCGGATGTTCGTGCTGCAATATGTGCAGCCGGGACTTGCCGGCCTGATGGACGGCTCGGTCTCGACGCTGGCGCCGCTGTTCGCGGCCGCCTTCGCCACCCACCAGAACTGGCAGACATTCCTGGTCGGCCTCGCCGCCTCGATCGGCGCCGGCATCAGCATGGGCTTTGCCGAGGCGCTCTCCGACGACGGCTCGCTCACGGGGCGCGGCTCGCCCTGGCTGCGCGGCATCACCTGCGGCGCGATGACGACGCTGGGCGGGCTGGGCCACACCGCGCCCTATCTGGTGCCCGACAGCTGGGCAAACGCCTTCTGGATCGCGACGGCCATCGCCTGCGTCGTCGTGTTCTTCGAGTTGTGGGCGATCGCCTTCATCCGCTCGCGCTACATGGACACGCCGTTCCTGCAGGCCGTGTTCCAGATCGTGCTCGGCGGCGCCATCGTGCTGGCGGTGGGGATCGTGATCGGGGCGGCGTAGTTCTGCCGTCTCTTGCATGGCAAGCGCGATCAAACGTCGGTTGCGGCATTGGGCCAGACTGCGCATCATCCTTCAACAAGGAAAGGGAGACGCGTCGTGTCCACATCAGAATGGAGTTTCAAGAGCGCGGTCGAGCTGTCGGCTGCGCTGGCCGCCAAGAAGGTCTCGGCGGTCGAACTGACACGGGACGCGATCGAGCGCATCGAACGGCACGACGGCAAGGTCAACGCGATCTGCGTGCGCGATTTCGATCGCGCGCTTGACTCAGCGCGCGCTGCAGACGCGGCGTTGGCGCGCGGCGAGCGCAAGCCGCTGCTCGGCCTGCCCATGACGGTGAAGGAATCCTACAACGTCGCGGGCTTGCCGACGACCTGGGGCATTCCCGCGCAAAAGGACTTCATCGCCAAGGAGGACGCGCTGCCGGTCACGCGGGTGAAGGAGGCCGGCTCGATCGTGATCGGCAAGACCAACGTGCCGCTCGGGCTCGGCGACTGGCAGAGCTACAACGACATCTACGGCACCACCAATAACCCCTACGATCTCGGTCGTACCCCGGGCGGCTCATCCGGCGGCTCGTCGGCAGCCCTCGCCGCAGGCTATGGTCCGTTGTCGATCGGCTCGGACATCGGCGGCTCGCTGCGCGTGCCGGCCTTTCATTGCGGCATCTATGCCCACAAGCCGACCTTCAACCTCGTTGCGATGCGCGGCCACACGCCGCCGCCATTACCGCCTCTGCCGTTCGAGCGCGACCTCTCCGTGATCGGCCCGATGGCGCGCAGCGCGGCCGATCTTTCGCTGGTGCTCGACGTGATGGCAGGGCCTGATCCGATCGATGCCGGCCTCGCCTACCGCCTCGACCTGCCGCCAGCCAGGCACACCGCGTTCAGGGATTTCCGTGTGCTCGTCATCGACACCGATCCGGTGATGCCGACCGACGCCGCAGTCCGCGGCAGCATCAACGCGCTCGCAGACAAGCTCGCCAAGGCAGGTGTGAAGATCGAGCGCAGCAGCCCGCTGCTGCCGGATTTTGCCGCGTCGTCTCGGCTCTATATGCGCATGCTGATGTCGTTCCTGGGTGCAACCTTCGCGCCCGACATCTATGCCGGCGCCAAGGCGGCCGCAGCCGCGCTGCCGGAGAGTGACAACAGTCTCGCCGCCGAGCGGCTGCGCGGCATCGCGCTCAGCCATCGCGACTGGCAGGCCGCAAACGGCGGACGCACGCGGTTGCGCGCGCAATGGCGCGAGTTGTTCAAGACCTTCGATGCGGTGATCTGCCCGGTGATGCCCACGGCGGCCTTTCCGCACGACCATGCGCCGGACCAGGAGCAGCGCCGCATCAGCATCGACGGCAAGGCCCATGTCTATACCGACCAGCTCGCCTGGCCGGGGATCGCGACGCTGCCCGGCCTGCCCTCGACCGCGATCCCGACCGGCTTTGCGCCCGACGGCCTGCCCGTCGGCGTCCAGATCGTCGGTCCCTTCCTCGAGGACCGCACGCCGCTCAAGCTGGCCGAGCTGATCGAACGGGAGTTCGGCGGGTTCGTGCCGCCGAAGATGTTTGACGATTAGAGCCGGCGTGTCTTTGCGAGGAGCGCTTGCGACGAAGCAATCCAGACTGCTTCTGCGGTAACAGCTCCGGATTGCTTCGCTTCGCTCGCAATGACGGAACCTGTCGTATCAGCTGTCGAACACGATGACGCTGCGCAGCGTCTTGCCGGCTGTCATGTTGGCGAACCCCTCGTTGATCTCGGACAGCTTCAACTTGGCCGAGATCCAATCCTCCAGGTGCAGCCGGCCGCGCAAGTAGAAGTCGACCAGGCGTGGCATGTCGACGCGAAAATGGTTCGAGCCCATCGAGGAGCCCTGGATCCTGCGTTCGCGCAGGAAATCGAAGCCGTGCAGCTCGATCTTCTGGCCGAACGGGATCATGCCGACGATGGTGGCGGTGCCGCCGGAAGCGAGCATGCCGAACGCCTGCTCGGCGGTTTCCTTGCGGCCGAGCACCTCGAAGGAATGGTGCACGCCGCCATTGGTGAGGTCGCGGACCTGCTTGACGACATCGCCGTCGGCCGGATTGATGATATCGGTGGCACCCAGCTTGGTCGCGAGCTGGAGCTTGGCCGGATTGGTGTCGATGGCGATGATGCGGCCGGCGCCCGCGATCTGCGCGCCGTTGATCGCGGCCATGCCGACGCCGCCGCAGCCGATCACCGCCACGGTCTCGCCGGCCGTCACCTTGGCCGTGTTCACCACGGCGCCGTAGCCGGTGATGACGCCGCAGCCGATCAGCGCGGCGAGATCGAGCGGCATCTCTTTGCGAATTTTGACGATGGCGTTCTCGTGCACCAGCATCTGCTCGGCAAAGGACGAGAGATTGAGGAACTGGTGCAGCTTCTCCGGCTTCGACCACTGCATCCGGTTCGAGGCGCCCGGCAGCATCTTCACCGTCGTGTCGGTGCAGAGCACGGTGCGGCCGGTGGTGCAATTGTCGCAGGTGCCGCAGAACACGGAGAGGCAGGTGACGACGTGATCGCCCGGCTTGACGTAAGTGACGTCGGAGCCGACCTGCTCGACCACGCCAGCCGACTCATGGCCGAGCACCGCGGGCAGCGGATGCGGATACAGGCCCTCCATGAAATGCAGGTCGGAATGGCAGAGGCCGGCAACGGCGGTGCGGATCAGCACTTCGCGCGGACCGGGCTTCGGCAGGCTGACGTCCTCGATGACGAGCGGCTGGTTGACTTCATGGAGGACGGCGGCCTTCATCGGTGTTTCCTCGTTGTTGTTGTTTCGTTGAGACGGTTCTTCACCTCTCCCATTGGGAGAGGTCGACGCAAAGCGGTGGGTGAGGGGTTACGCTCCCT
>NZ_JAEMSD010000787.1 GCF_016462955.1 Bradyrhizobium sp.
ATCGCCGCGGTCAGCGACGTCTTGCCATGGTCGACGTGACCGATGGTGCCGATGTTGCAGTGCGGCTTGTTACGTTCAAACTTTGCTTTGGCCATTTGACTCTCCGTTCAATCGTCAGCTTGAGACCGACGACAATCAGGCAAACTTCTTCTGGACTTCTGCCGACACATTGGCCGGCGCTTCTGCGTAGTGGTCGAACTGCATAGTGAAGGTCGCGCGACCCTGGCTCATCGAGCGCAGATTGTTCACGTAACCGAACATGTTCATGAGCGGCACCATCGCGTTGATGACGTTGGCATTGCCGCGCATGTCCTGACCCTGGATCTGACCGCGCCGCGAATTCAGGTCGCCGATGACCGAACCGGTATAGTCTTCCGGCGTCACCACTTCGACCTTCATGATCGGCTCGAGCAGGACGGACTTGCCCATCTGCAGCGCTTCGCGGAAGCAGGCGCGCGAGGCGATTTCGAAGGCGAGCGCCGACGAGTCGACGTCGTGATACTTGCCGTCGACGAGCTGCACCTTGACGTCGACCACGGGGAAGCCCGCGACCACGCCGGACGACAGCACGCTCTCCAGGCCCTTCTCGACGCCGGGGATGTACTCCTTCGGCACCGCGCCGCCGACGATCTTCGACTCGAACTCGAAGCCCTTGCCGGCTTCGTTCGGCTCGACGATGAACGACACAGCCGCGAACTGGCCGGTACCGCCGGTCTGCTTCTTGTGGGTGTAGCTGTGCTCCACCCGCTTGGTGATGCGCTCACGGAACGCCACCTGCGGCGCGCCGATGTTGGCGTCGACCTTGTAGGTGCGCTTGAGGATGTCGACCTTGATGTCGAGATGCAGTTCGCCCATGCCCTTGAGGATGGTCTGGCCGGACTCGTGGTCGGTCGACACGCGGAAGGACGGATCCTCCGCGGCGAGCTTGGCCAGCGCCACGCCCAGCTTCTCCTGGTCGGCCTTGGACTTCGGCTCGATCGCGATCTCGATGACCGGCTCGGGGAATTCCATCTTCTCCAGGATCACCTGCTTGTCGGGATCGCACAGCGTGTCACCGGTGCGCGCTTCCTTCAGGCCGGCCAGCGCGACGATGTCGCCGGCATAGGCTTCCTTGATGTCCTCGCGGTTGTTCGCATGCATCAACAGCATGCGCCCAATGCGCTCCTTCTTCTCGCGGGTCGAGTTCACGACGCCGGTGCCGCTCTGCAGAATGCCCGAATAGATGCGGCAGAAGGTGATGGTGCCGACGAACGGGTCGTCCATGATCTTGAACGCGAGCAGCGCCAGCGGCTCCTTGTCGTCCGCCTTGCGCACGACTTCGTTGCCCTTGTCGTCGGTGCCCTTGATCGCGGGCACGTCGAGCGGCGACGGCAGGTAGTCGACGACGGCGTCGAGCAGCGGCTGCACGCCCTTGTTCTTGAACGCGGAGCCGCACAGCACGGGATAGAACGCGCCGGTCAGCACCGCCTTGCGGATCAGACGCTTCAGGGTCGCCTCGTCCGGCTCCTTGCCGTCGAGATAGGCGGCCATGGCGTCGTCGTCGAGCTCGACGGCGGCTTCCACCATCTTCTCGCGGTATTCCTTGGCCTGCTCGACCAGATCCTCGGGAATGTCGACATAGTCGAACTTCGCGCCGAGCGATTCATCGTTCCAGACGACGCCCTGCATCTTCACGAGGTCGACGAGACCCTTGAAGTTGTTTTCGGCACCGATCGGAAGCTGGATCGCGACGGGCTTAGCGCCCAGACGGTCGACGATATCAGCCAGACACTTGAAGAAGTCGGCACCGATCTTGTCCATCTTGTTGGCGAAGACGATGCGCGGAACCTTGTACTTGTCGCCCTGGCGCCAGACGGTTTCGGTCTGCGGCTCGACGCCCTGGTTGGAGTCGAGAACGCAAACGGCGCCGTCGAGCACGCGCAGCGAACGCTCGACTTCGATGGTGAAGTCGACGTGGCCGGGGGTGTCGATGATGTTCAGGCGCTTGCCGTTCCAGAACGCGGTGGTCGCA
This sequence comes from Bradyrhizobium sp., assembly GCF_016462955.1. GTDB lineage: Bacteria > Pseudomonadota > Alphaproteobacteria > Rhizobiales > Xanthobacteraceae > Bradyrhizobium. Next base: position 2,012 of record NZ_JAEMSD010000787.1, read on the forward strand.
GCCGAGGTGATCGTGATGCCCCGCTCCTGCTCCTGCTCCATCCAGTCCATCGTCGCGGCACCTTCGTGCACTTCGCCGATCTTGTGGCTCTTGCCGGTGTA
>NZ_JAEMSD010000025.1:0-4721 GCF_016462955.1 Bradyrhizobium sp.
TCTCACGCCTTTGCCGTCTTCTTCTCTTTGGGAGAGGGCGTGGTTTGCAGTTGGCTGGCAAACTTTGTTGGCGGTGAGTTCTCGAATTGAAGATCGCTTGCTCATCCGGTCAGATCTCGAACGGAGATCAGGTATACAATTCAATCGACGAGGCGGGATGGTCCATTTACTTTTTTCTCTGGCAGCGCGTCCGCAGCGAGTGCGACCTGGCAGCGTAGGGGGGTGCGGCGGGGTTGCCGACCGAGCTGCGGTCGCAAAGATTCAGAACGGCTGCGATTTCGGAAAACGATTTGTCCCAATTATTCTTGTCGCGATCGCGCATCTGCCGTCGTTCGCAGCTGCACAGACCTCGTCGCTCACTGAATCTGTGAATGTGCTTGATGCAAACTCCTCAGTCGTGGCGACGTTATCCGTACCTCGGTCTGGCATTCAAAGTTCAGAAGTTGCGGTCCTGATCAATGATAACGATCCGCAGTCGGTGGAGGTTGGGAGCTACTATCAGCGGGTGAGAAATCTTCCCAACCGGAACATGATTCATTTGAGTTTCGAGCAAGACAAAATCTTTCCCGGACTTCCTGCAAATAACGGTATTGATCCGGCGGAGTTCGCGGCGCTCAAGCGGCAGGTGGATGCCCAGGCAGGTCCGGAAATTCAGGCGTTTGTGATTTCCTGGAGTAAGCCGTTTCGTATCGCGCGTTTCAACTACTACCCCACGAATTATTCAATCACGAGCGCCTTCGCCTTTGGAATAGATATGCAGTACCTCACGAGCAGGAGTTGTGACAGCACCCCGCTCAATCCGTATTACGATTCACGATCGACAATGCCATATACGGATTTTCGCATTCGCCCAGCCATGATGCTCGCAGGTGAAAGCGCGGCGAGTGTAAAAGCGACGATCGACAAGGGCCTGAAGGCGGATCGAAGCCTTCCGAGAGGGAACGGCTGGTTCGTGAGAACCGCTGACAATGCGAGGAGCATGCCTCGATATCCCGACTTCCAGGCAACTGTTCAAAACTGGAATCGTCCAGAAGCACTCAGGATGACTTACTACGACCGTTCGAGACCAGGTGGGCCGTCGGAAGTCAAAAACGCCAGAGATATCCTCTTCTACCAGACGGGATTGGCGAACGTCTCGGGTCTCAATACAAACACCTATGTTCCCGGCGCTCTAGCGGACTCTCTTACCTCGGGCGGAGGTGATTTGTTCGGGTCGAATCAAATGAGCGCACTCCGCTGGCTCGAAGCCGGGGTCGCAGCAAGTTACGGCACGGTGACCGAGCCCTGTGCATATGCAGACAAATTTCCCGCCGCTTCAGTGCTCGTGAAGAACTATTTCCTCGGCAACACAGCCCTTGAGGCCTACACGAAATCGGTCCGACAGCCGTCCCAAGGCGTCTTCATAGGCGATCCGCTGGCAAGACCCTTCGGTACGCAGGCGACGCTTGTGAACGAAGTTCTCAGTATCAAGACGTCGATCCTTGAACCCGGCGTCGACTACAATCTTTACTCGGCTCCATCCACGACCGGCCCGTTTTCGCTGATCAGCACCATTTCGGTGCCAGATTATCGCTTCACGACGATCACCCTGCCGGGGATGAAGGCGCCGTTCTATAAACTGGAGCGCGGAGGTGAGAGTGCTCCGCGATCGGATCGACGCAATTAAGAGAGCTGTCACGCGTGGCCGGGCGGGGACGTCCCCGAAGCCTTTCGACCTTCCGTCCCGTCAGGTTTCTGAATGATGATCTGAGCAAATCGTCCGTCGGGACTCTCAAGAAGTCCATCTGGCTCAAAGAGCGCCGCGAGATGGTTAATCGCGCCGCAGAACCGCGCTTGTCAGGTTGGTGATGACGAGCTAAGGCAACTCGCAACCATGGCAGACTAGGAATCTGAGAGTCGGACGTTCAAATCGTTCCGGGCGCGCCATTCTTTGACGGAAAGTCAGGACAAGGCAGCATCCGGTGGCCAGTCCGGCCCCAGGCCGGATGGGCCACGCCGCGTGAGGAGCTGGATGAGGATATCGCAGGCGTTCAAGTTCGAGGCGGCGCATCGGCTGCCCAACGTGCCCGACACTCACCGGTGCCACCGGATGCACGGTCATTCCTATCGGGTCGAGGTCCAGCTCGACGGACCGGTGGATCCGCACACCGGCTTCGTCGCCGACTTCTTCGATATCGAAAAAGGCTTCGCCGACATCATGGGCGCGCTGGACCACCATTGCCTGAACGAGGTCGGGGGCTTGGAGAATCCGACCGCCGAGAACATCGCGATCTGGATCTGGGACCGGCTGAAGCCAGGCCTGCCGCAGCTGTGGGCGGTCCGCGTTTATGAGACAGCGGATTGCTGGGCCGAATATCAGGGGCGGTGACGACGGCCCGTCGCTGAGCCGCCCGGCCCTCACCGTCGCCATGAACGCAGCTGCTCAGCGTGCGGATGAGCAGCGGACCGGGGCTCGAAGCCGCTCCGAAAGCGTGACGAGCCGCTCTTTCCGGCCTCGGCTCAAGGCTGCCCATACGGGAACCCGCAGGGAAACTCAGAATCAGCCAAATGCGCGGAGCGCCGCTGCCTGCGTGCCGCACGGGTCTCATTACTCACGCACATATGAGGTGTGTTGATAACCCCATGCGGGTTGAAAGGTTTAGTTTCAAGCTGGGGGCGAATGTCCCCAATCCAGTTTGTGCTTGGCCATGGGACCGGGGAACCGTTGATGGAACGCAAGCTCGCCGCGATCATGGCTGCCGACATCGTCAGCTACAGCCTGATGATGGCCGAAAACGAGGCCTCCACCTATAAAGAGCTGCGCACGGTCTTCGACAATCTGATCGGACCCACGGTCGCGCAGCATGGTGGCCGCATCTTCAAGATGACCGGGGACGGGTTTCTGGCGATGTTTCCCAGCGTCAACGAAGCCGTCGATGCGGGCTCTGCCATCCAGCAAGGATTCGACAACGCCCCGTTCGAGCTGCGTATAGGCATCAACCTCGGTGACGTCATCGAGGATAATGGCGATATGTACGGCGACGGCGTCAATGTCGCCACACGGCTCGAGGCGATGGCCGATCCCGGTAGCATCTTCGTCAGCGGCGCTGTCGTCATGGCCGCAGATCGCAATCGCGGCGAGGTGTTTGCGCGTGTGGGCCGCAGGCGCGCCAAAAACATTCCCGAGCGCCTCAATGTCTATCGGGTACGACGCGCGCAATCCTCGTGGTCTCGCTGGCGAAAAGTCCCGCGCGTTCTACGCGGGACCGCTGCGCGCTGGTCGTATGGCGTCGCCGCGATAGCCCTTGTGCTCATCGGCACCCAAATCCAGCCGCTGTCCCTGGCGGCGATGGTCAGCCGGCTCCCGGCCGCGCTGTCTTTCGACCAGACCCGCGCCGACCCGCGGCCGTCAGTTGCGGTCATGCCCTTTGCGACCATGGGCGGTGACCAGTCGTACTTCGCAGACGGGCTGACCGAGGATGTGACCACGGCGCTTGCAAGGAATTCCGAGCTTCAGATCATCGCGCGCGACTCTACCTATGCCGTGCGCGGGCAAGAAAGCGATACGCGCAAGCTCGGGGCAAAGCTGGGCGTTTCCTACGTGGTGGAAGGCAGCGCGCGCCGCGAGGGAGAGCGGCTTCGCGTCTCGGCGCAGCTGATCGACGTGAAATCGGGCGCGCATCTCTGGTCGCGCAGCTTCGACAGGCAGGTTGCCGACGTCTTCACCGTACAAAGCGAGCTGACCACGGAAATCGTCGCCCAGCTCGCGCCGTATATCGGCCGAAGTGAAGCCATCGCTGCCGCGCAACGCCCGACCGACAACCTTCAGGCTTACGATCTTCTCCTGCGGGCTCGTCATCGATACCGGCATGGCGTCCAGGATGCGGAAGCACTTGTGGAGGCACGCGGCATGTATCAGCGCGCGCTGGAAATGGACCCGGCCTATGCCGCCGCCCGAGCGGGCTTGGCCCTCACTTACATCGCGGATGTGGCCAGGATGTCGAATGGTCGGGCGACGGCGCAAGAGCTGGAACTGGGTCTCAGCGAAGCGCGCCAGGCTGTGCGCCTCGATCCCAATCTCTCGCTCGGCTATCAGGTGATCAGCTTCGGACTGGCGGTGCAGGGCGATTATGCCGGCGGCTTGCAGGCCGCCAAGCGCGCCGTCGAACTGAATCCCAATGACCCCGATAGCATGATGGCATTGGCAAAGGCGCAAGTCCGTTTCGGGGACTACGCGGACGCCGTTGCCAATGCCGAGCGAGCACGTCGGCTTCATCCCATGGCACCGGAATATTACGCCTATGTGCATGGTCAGGCGCTTTACGCCGCTGATCGTCGCGATGAGTCGGCTAGCGTGATCTCCGAATGCCTTGTCAGGGCGCCGCGCGATGCCAACTGCCTGCTCATCCAGGCTGCGCTGCAAGGGCGGCGCGGCGATATAGAAGCGGCGCAGCTGACGATGGCAAGCTTGGTAGGGGCCCAACCGACATTTTCGTTGGAGGCAGAGCGCTCCTATCGCCGGTTCGGCAACAAGCCGCTCATGGAGCAGTTCCTGAACGACCTGACGCGGGCGAAGGCACCGGGGGCTGCGTAATAGGATTGCCGCGTCAACGTTTGAGCTGGCTCAGGATGCTGGGGTCGGTGATCTGATCGTCGGCTGCGAGCATCGCTGCTTTCGATAGGATGATCGAGAACATATTGTCGCCCTCGAATGGCAGGCGCACATCGTCCGCGCTGGCGAA
>NZ_JAEMSD010000025.1:4731-9634 GCF_016462955.1 Bradyrhizobium sp.
GGGACGATGCACAGATACTGGTCGGTTGGCTCCATCATGATGTTGCCAGAGCCAAGATGGATCTTGTAGGCGCCCAGCTTGCCCTCGACGCGCAGGAACTTGCCGTCGACGATGCGCGAGACCTTGCCGATCGCCAGGCTCGGCAGAAGGGCAGTCATGAATGCAAGACGCGTCTCCGCCATCACGCTGAGGTCGCCGAAAGCCTGTGTCTGCCAATAGTCGGCGCCGATCGTGCGACGCCACTGGTTGGGATGTTTAGCATCTCGGCCGCCATCGGCCCAGTTGGGATCGTTCGCCACCGAGGCCACGCCGACAAACAAGTCGCAATGCCGCATCACCTCCGATAGCGCGAGCGGCGGGATATCGGCGATATCCACGACTGCGACCCGTTGCGGCCCGTGAGCGGAGGCGGCTTCGGCGGGATTGGCGATCCGGTAGAAGCGAAGCTGATCGGTCGTCAGATAGAGATAGGCCTGCGAATCGGTGACCTCCGGATCATCGCCGCCGGCACCCTCGGTCCAGAATTCGGCGACAAGGCCCTGCCGCGGCAGCACGATGTGGGTCGGCTGGTCGTTGGGCGTGTCGGCCCAGATCCGATGCGTCACCACCCAGCCATTGAGGCGGGCCAGCGCCATGAGCTGATGTTGCTTGACGATGTGCCCGGCAAAACGGTTCGAATAGGCGCCGGTGCGCCGTTCGGCGTCGGTGACGAGATAGACTTCCCGGTGCGCCTGCTTGAACGGCTGCACGATGCCGAGCGCACTGACTCTAGCTCGCCACGCCATCACCTCGTCGACATCGCAGCCGATCGGGTGCCAGAGCGTGATCTCCGCGCGATCGATCGAGACCGGCCTGCCGCTGACGTCGCTCATGCCCTCACCCGACCAGAGCATGGCGACGCGCTCGTCGCCATGATGGACGTTCCAGATCAGCCGGCGGCTCAGCGCGCCGAGCAGCGGATGCTGCACGTAGCGTTGCCGCCAGGTCTCCGCGGGCCAGCGCCGCTCATCGAGCCAGAGCCGTTGCAGGCGTTGCGGCTGGACGGACAGGTCGGCCTCGATCTCCTTGGCGAACGTCTTCACCGACTTGATGGCGCCCTTGTTCTCCTTCAGCTTGGCCGGGACCGACTTGGAGATCTTCCCGTTTGCCGCGCGCCACGCCACGTCGACCGAGGCTGTGCCGGTAATCGACAGAAGCGCGGCGCCGTCGCCGACGGCGATCTCAGTGGTGCCGCGCGCGTCGAGATCATGCGTCGGGATCGATAGCTCGTCGAGTTCGCCCCGGGTGATGCCCGCCTTTGCCGCGGCTTCGTTCAGTGCGGCCTCGATGCGCTTTCTCACCTTGGGATATTTCACGCGCGCCAGCAGCCGGGCGAGATAGCGCACGCCCCCGCCATCGGGCAGATGAATGAGGGCCCACAGACAGGCGTTGCCGAGGCGCTCGTTGCGCATGCCCAATCCGGGAACGGTTTCGAAGCAGATCTTCTGAGCGTGGCGCGTCAGGATCGGTCCGACGGCATCGGGCGCCCAGTCGGCCGAGATGTAGATCACCGCGCGCGCAAGCGGATCGGTCGGGAAACCCTGCTCGGGGTTCAAGACGTCGAGGATCGTGGTCAGAAACACGATCCGCTGTTCGGCGTTCAGATTGGACACCGAGGGGCGGGCTGCCTTCCGCCACTTCTCCGAAGGCGTGCTCTTGCCCTCGAGTTGGTAGGCGCAAACATGCAGCGCCTTCCAAGCGGCGTGAAATTCTGCGGGGATCTTAGCGGCTTTCCGCATCCGATTCAGGAGCACGCCGGAGAACCATCGCCTCCCCGCATGCCAATGGCTGATCGCCCATTCTTCGTCGAATCTTTCCTGTGTCGTCTCTTCCGTGACCTTGTAGGGCGTGTCGGGCTGCGCAGGGCCCTTCAGATAGTCTTCGACAAAGGCGACGTCCTGCAGGGTGCATTTTCTGAGATCATTGAGGTCGCCATAATAGGCCGTGAGGGCTTTTTCGAACGCAGGGGCGTTGGACCAACCCTTCAATTCGGGACGCGGCGGTAATGGCTCTTCGGTCGCCTGCTTGCCGTCAGTGGTGTGAAGCGCGGCCTTGAGGCGGGGAATGGCCTGTGCGCGAAACGACCTTTGCTTGGTCGTAGCCGCGGTCGGAAATTTTCCCTGGAGCCACGCAAGGCATGCGCTGGCGGCCGCTCTGGTTTGCGGAGCTGCTTCGGTCTTCATCGTTGCGATCACAGCGTTGATGACGCGAACATCCTGCAAGATTTCCAATCCGGGCATGGCGGTGAGCAAGGTGACCGCCGCCGCGTCGCTGGTGACGAGCTTGGTCTTGAGCAACTGGCGGAACAGATTCGAGAATGGACCGGATCCATGATAGGTAATATGACCAATGGCTGCGTAGTCGGCATACTCCGAATAAGGTGGAAAATTGCCAACCTCGCCCGCTACAAGCGCGTCCTTGCGGCGGCTCGCCTCGGCCATCATGGCGAGGGCCTCTCCCTTTGTCGAAGGTGAAGACGCCAGGATCTCCGCTGCCAGAGAATTCTGAATTTGCTGCGCCTTGCTGTCCGGAGAAGGCTGATGAAGCGTCTCGATCAAGTCCTTGACCGGTGAACGTGTCCCCTCGCAAACATGGACGATGGCCAAACGCGCCGTTTCTCTCGCTCGCTCTCTGCGCTGAAACAGGACGCCGTCAGAAAATGTGCGCCCAAGCCGATGATACAACGGCTCAACGACGCGGATCGCGTTTGCGTAACGATGGGGAGCCCAAGCGAAGCCTTCGATCAGGTCGGCAACATCGGCGATGACCTGGCGTTGCGCGTCGCTCATGGGCACGGGTGTGCAGCCGGCAAGGATCTCGGCTATGTACAGCAGATGCATTCTGGTGGCCGAGTCTTCGGGAATCCGTGCGCTGATGTGCGCGGTGCGTCCCAGAGCGGCGGCCGTCGGGTCGTCGAGTTGGACCTTCGTGTCCACAATTGAATGCACGGCATAATCGAGCAGGCGAGCCCACAACCGAGCTTTGTCCGTCCGAAGCGTCCCGGGCCACTTGAGGTTGATATCGGTGATGATCGCCGAGATCTGCGCCCCGCGGCCGAACAATTGCAGCCTGTCGGTCTCGGATAGTTCGTTGGCGATCCGCGATACTCGAAGGTAGTCGACCTGAAAGGGCAGCCGGTCGCCGTCGAGGCACTCGTTCAGGAAGCCGTCGAGCGTCGCCACGCCCGACTGGCGCAGGTCGGCGAACAACGCGTCCATGTCGATGCGTGCGCGAGGCGTGTCCGGCGACCAATCCTCGAGAGTCCGCACCTTCGGCTTCAACGGGTCGAGCAGCGCCATGAATGATCATCCTTCAAGAAGCGTATGGTATGACTGGCACGCTCCTTGGACGGATCGCATGTGCGCACCGTCGCGGCTACCAGCTCAAACCCGTAAGCGTGCGGTATTCGTCGTGTGAAATGCGGTTTGTCGTGAGCAGGTGGCAGACGCGGCGGGCGTATTCCTCGGACGTCATGAGCCTGATATCCTCAGGGAGTTGCTCGGCCCAGGCCTCCTCACCTTCGTAGATCAGCATCGGGATTTCGGCATGCCGACGGCCTGTCGGCTCGTAAGAGTCGGCGGCACGGGCCTTGAGCTCAGTCAAGCTGTTCCAATTTACGATCCGCTCGTCGACCCTGTTTGGAAGGCCCGCGAGAACGGGCTGTCCAGTCCGCAGATCGAACGCTACGATTGGTTCGCGCTTTCGGCGATACCACCACGCACTCAGGCGCATTCTGAGATGCGAAATCCTTTTCGAAACTGAATTTCGCGTCGAGAACCAGATGCTCCGCACGCGTGCAACGAAGCCCTGCGCCGGCGGGAAATGGGCGAACCGATCGTAGGGATATTCGGGCATCCGGATCAGCCGCCGACCAGCGGCACGAGGCGGAGGAAAGTCACGGTGCTGGTGTGCTCGACCGACAAGACCTCGTCGAGGTCGACGATCTGACGGCCGTCGAAGATCATGAAGAAACCGTTACGCGCAAATGCCTTGAGTGCGACCGCGATCAAGCGCTCGCTCTCGATCAGGTCGAGATAGGAGCCCGGACCGTAGACCTCGCGCGGTCCGTTCAGGGTTCGCTCGATTGGATTCGGCGTGACCAACCATCCGTCGGAAGCACCACGCTCGGCGGTGATTTTCCCGTCAAGGCGCGAGCGTTCGAGCGCATTGTGCATGGCCACGTCCGCCTCGATGCGGCAGCGGATGAGGTCTCGGGCGGTCATTCGTTCAGTCGGCAATTCGATCCGGTGGCGCAACTCGCGCGCGGCGCCCGGCTTCCGCTCGTCATAAACCTCCAACACCGCATTCATGAATCACACTCCTTGCGAGCTTGCCCCGGAGAATGCTACCGGGGAAATTACGATTCGGGAAACTGCGATCATTGGAATTGCGGCACCATCGTAAATATTCAGAGGGCATCTGTCCGTTGACGGGCCAGTCGCTCCGGTACAGTCGCGGGTGGATTTAGATTACAATTTCAATGAAATATGCGCTCGACTATGTCATGAATGCGCGCCATTTTCGATAGTAAGCTTGTTCCATGCGCACCATTGATCGCCTGTTCTCCTGTCTCGCTCTGCTTGCCATCGCCACCGCTCCGCTTCCGTTGCACGCTGCCGAAACCTGCCCGTTCATCAGCGCAAAGGAGCTCGCCGCCGCGATGCCGGCGCTGAAATGGTCGCTGATCTCGAACCAGGATGGCCGCGGCTGCATCTACCAGGCCGGGCGCGGCGACACGATGATGCTCTCCGTGTTTCGCAATCCCGACAAGGACCGCGCCAAGGAATTGTACGCGACCTTCGTCAAGACGCTAGGTGAGCGCATGAAGCTGAGCGCGGTGGCAGCGATCGGCGAGGAAGGGCAA
>NZ_JAEMSD010000025.1:9644-10313 GCF_016462955.1 Bradyrhizobium sp.
AGGCGGAACGAGCACGGCCGGTGCGGAGCGCCAGGAGGCTTCGGTCGTCGCCCTGTCCGGCGATTACATTCTCCAGATCAGCGTCTATCCGATCGGCCGGCGCGCCGACGATGCGCTGCTTGGGCCGGTCGCCGAGGCCGCGCGCATTGCCATCGCCAATGTGAGCAGGAGCAGCGAGCGATTCGGCAATTGCGAGTGGCTCACGGCCGCCGATGCCGACGGCTTTCTCGACGCGGGCACGCTGACGGTGCAGCGTACCGGTGCGGGCAGCTGCATGATGTTCGATCGCGAGGACAACACGATGACCGTCGCGGAGATCGCGACCTCGCGCGACACCGCCATGGGCATGATGAAACGCGCCGGGCCGTGCACGCACGTGGCGATCCCCGAGCTAGGCCGCGAAGCGTTCGGCGAGCATTCCTGCACCAAGGGCAACGGCAACGCCGTCACCATCTATGTCTGGAAGAACGGCAGGCAGGCTTCGATCCTGTTCGCCCCGGTCAAGCCGCATCCGCAGTCCGGTTCGGTCGAGCGCCTGAAGGCGGTGGCTGGGCGGGTCTATGGGAAGCTGTGACGGCGCCGCGCGCCGCGTTTCTCAGGATCAGCCGTGATCAATCCGGCCGCGGCATCCGCGACCGCTCGGCGGCCCCGAATGCCGTCCGACTATAC
>NZ_JAEMSD010000025.1:10323-29035 GCF_016462955.1 Bradyrhizobium sp.
ACTATACCGTCAGCCCGCAGGCCCGCCGGATCGCGATCTGAACCGGCGAAGGCGGCAGCGCCGGATCGAACTCGCCCTTCGGCAGCAGCGGTGGCTGTGCCATGAAGCGCGGCTGCTCTCCCCGGTGGGGTTGCGCGGCATGAACCAGGAATGGATGGCACAGATAGACGCTGCCGGCCGCGCCGGTCGCCAGCTCGATCTCGCAATCCTGAGTCGACGCCCAGTTTTCGGCGGCGAGCTGCCGGAGCGTTGCGCCTGCTTCGCCATAGGGCAGCAGCTCGCGCGCGATCGTCGCATGCGAGCCTTTCCGGATCCGCGTGGGCGCGTCGTCGGCGCCGACGTCCGAGAGCAGGAAGAGCATCAGCAGCGCCCGCCCGCTGCTCTTTACATTGGCGCGCCATTCCATGAAATCCGCGTTGGCCGTGCCAAAGCTCATGTCCACGTGCCAGCCGTCGTCACCGGGGGCTTCAGGTGACGGAAATCGGATCGGAAAGGTTCCGAGTCCGCTGGGCGCGAGCCAGCGGCCTTCGCCAGCGAGTTGATCATAGGCCAGGCGCAGAAGCGGCGTGTTGGCAGCTTCGATGAAAGGCGGCGTCGCCTTGGAGGCCACCCGGACCACCGGGCGAGTCCAATGCTCCGGGCGATCCGGCGACAGGCCGATATCCGCCCACAGCTCCTCCCTGCACCGCCTTGCGAGCCCGCTGCTGAAGGCGTTCTCGATCTTGACGAATCCGTCGTCGATGAAGTTCTGGACCTGACGAGGCGTCAGGCCAGCCTGTTCAGTCTTGGGCATTCACACATTCTCCGTTCGGCTGGCGCCTAGAGCGCAGCCGTTTGATCTCACTGGCGCGACTGCGCCGGAACGACGTTCTGCCGTTCAGATCAGCGGGAAGAATGTGGAGATGAACATCATGGTCGGATGTATAGCGCGAGCGAGCACGGAATCAAGACGCGCTGGACGCGGCAGCCCCGCGAGGAGGCTGCCGCACTCACGTTACGGGCAGGGGTGGCGCACACCATCGTTGCCGAGGTAGGTTCCCGAGCCGGGATCGTAGGAGCGATAGCGCTGCGCACAGTAGGACGCTGCGTTGGATTGAGCCTGGCTGTTGGCGATCGCACCGCCGATAATTGCGCCCGCTGCGAGGCCGCCGATGACGGCTGCACCGGTCCCGTAATTGCGGTGACGATGCCCGTGATAGCCATGGCGATGTCCGTGTCCATGCCAGCGCCTGTATTGCACCTGCTGCACGCCGGACTCGGCCGCGGGACTCGCGATCGGCAAAGGCGCCGCCAGCACGGGTGATGCAGCCGTCGAGAGCAGCGCGCCAGCGGCGGTGAGGACGACGAAAGTTCTCCGGATTGTCATGTCTGGCTCCATGCTGTTGAGGATAATGGAGCAACGGCCGGTTGCCTGCTCCGTTCCCCCAGCGTGGGCGCTAGCCTCACAAAGTCGCAGAAGTGAACGATGGCTAAGGCGCCGCGGAACACGAGACATCTCGTTCAGCGCTGACTCGTCCGTGCCGAGGGCCTACGGCGGGGCGGCGGGAGTTCCCATCATTGATTTGAAACAATGATGTTCGCGGACGCCGATGCTAGAAAAAAGCCGCAGGTTGCGATTCACGGTTCCCGGCCGTATCGCGACTATTGCAATGCGCGCCGAAATCCGAGGGCTCAATGGGACGACTGCTGAATATCGTGACGCCGCTGCATACCGCGACCAAGCGCGACTACATGGGCCGCATGAACGACGACAAGATCGGCTGCTCGCTGAAGGCGCGCGAATACGAGGCCGATTATTGGGACGGCGATCGCCGTTTCGGCTATGGCGGCTATCGCTTCATCGAGGGGCGCTGGGCTCCCGTCGCCAAGGCGCTGATCGAGACCTACGGCCTGAAGGATGGGTCGAGCGTGCTCGACGTCGGCTGCGGCAAGGGCTTTCTGCTCTACGAGATGCAGAAGATCCTGCCGGGCCTGAAGGTCACCGGCTTCGACATCTCGAAGCATGGTCTTGCGAATTCGCACGAGCAGGTGAAGCCGTACCTCTTCAACTATCGCGCCCAGGACGTCTATCCCTATGGCGACGACAGCTTCGACCTCGTCATCTCGCTCGGCACGCTGCACAATCTCAGGCTCTACGAGCTCGATGCGGCGCTGAAGGAGATCGAGCGGGTCGGCAAGAACAAATACGTCATGGTCGAGGCCTACCGGACCGTCGCCGAGCTGCACAACCTCGAATGCTGGGCGCTGACGGCGGAGTCCATCCTGCACACGTCGGAGTGGATCTGGCTGTACGGCAAGCTCGGCTACACCGGCGATTACGAATTCATCTATTTCGAGTGACCGGGCGCGATCCATGGACATCAAGACAGCCAAGGCGGCGATTCTCGTCGAATCCGGCAAGCCGCTGATCGTCGACGAGTTCGACTTGCCCGATGCGCTCGAGCACGGTCAGGTGCTGGTTCACGTGCACACGTCGAGCATCTGCGGCGCGCAGATCAACGAGATCGACGCCGTCAAGGGCGTCGACAAGTTCCTGCCTCATCTGTTGGGGCACGAAGCGCTGGCGACCGTGGTCGAGACCGGGCCCGGCGTCGTCTCCTGCAGGCAGGGCGACACCGTCGTGATGCATTGGCGGCCGGGCAAGGGCATCCAGTCCAACACGCCGGCCTATTCCTGGCGCGGCAAGCGCCTCAATGCCGGCTGGGTCACCACGTTCAACGAATATGCCGTGGTGTCGGAAAATCGCGTCACGCCGGTGCCCGCCACGATCGACCGCACCAGCGCGCCGCTGCTCGGCTGCGCCGTGACGACCGCGCTCGGTGTCGTCAACAACGATGCGCAGATCGCCATCGGCGAGGCCGTCGTCGTGTTCGGCGTCGGCGGCGTCGGATTGAACATCGTGCAATTCGCCGCGATGGTCGGCGCCTATCCGGTCATTGCAATCGACCGCCTCGACAACAAGCTGGCGATGGCGAAGGATTTCGGCGCCACCCACACCATCAACTCCGAAGCGGTGACGGACGTGGCCGCGGAGGTGCGCTCCATCACGGGAGTCGACGGCCCCGACAAGGTCGTCGAGACCACCGGCGTCAAAGCCCTGATCGAGCTTGCCTACGAGATCACGGCGAAGAAAGGCCGCTGCATCCTCGTCGGCGTGCCCCGCGAGAAGGCCGAGATCTATACGCTGCCGCTGCACTTCGAGAAGGTGCTGAAGGGCTCGGAAGGCGGTCAATGCCAGCCCGCGCGCGACATCCCGCGCCTGAGCGCTGCGCTCGCCGCGCACGCGCGGCGTCACTAATCGATCTCCGCCTTGGTCTTCAATCCGGGCAGCACTGTGCGGACGTGCTCGGCCAGCGTCGTCGCCAGCAGCGAGGGCTTCGCCTCCGAGAATTCGAGCGCGATGCCGATGGTCGGAAGCAGGGGCAGTCCGGCCGAGACGACGTGAAGATCGAACGGGACGGCGGTTCGTGTCAGGACGCTGATCGCGTGACCCGACCGCGCGATCGCGATCAGGCCGGCGAGGCTGTTGCTCGCGTAGGCGACCCTGTAGCGCCGATTGACCGCGTCCATCGCGGCGCAGGCGGCGCGGTAGTCCAGGCTCATCGGCGCCGCCAGCGCCAGCGGCAGCACATCCTGCGTCAGTATTTTCGGTTCGGCCTCGTTCGCGACCCAGACGAAGCGCTCCTCGCGAATCACCTCGCGCGCTCCGGGATCGGACAGCGAGACCAGCGCCACGTCGATCTGGCGCCGCGCCAGCATCGGGCGCAGCTCGGAGGTCGGTGCGCAGACCATGCGCAGCTCGACATTGGGGTGGAGCGCGCAGAATCCCTTCAGCAGTGCCGGCAGGAAGGCGATCGAATAGTCCTCCGGGCAGCCGAGGCTCAGCGTCCCCTTGAGGCCCGCGCCGCTCATGTCGGCGAGAATCTCGTCGTGCTGCGCCAGCAATGTCTCGGCGTGGGCGCGCAGTTTCTCGCCGGCTGCGGTCAGCCTCATGCCGGATCCGCTGCGGTGAAACAGCGGCTGCGTGATCGTTTCTTCCAGCCGTTGCATCTGCATGCTGAGCGCGGATTGTGTCCGGCCAATCTGCAAGGCCGCCAGGCTGATCGAGCCGGTGCGGGCCACGACGACGAAATTCCTCAGAAGGGTGAGATCCAGCATCGACATCAGGAAGATTGATATCTAGATTGAATTATATCAATTAGCCTGAAGTCAAATTCCTGACTAGAGGTCAGACGTCCCCACGCGCAGGTGGCTGTCATGACCTTGAATGCCGATCCCGATTTCTGGGCCTCCGCCAACACGCATCTGACCCGCTATGGGCCGAGTTTCGAGCCCGTCATCATCGAGCGTGCAGCCGGCAGTTTCGTCTACGACGCCGACGGACGCGCCATTCTCGACTTCACCTCGGGACAGATGAGCGCCGTGCTCGGGCACACCCATCCCGACATCGTCGCCACGGTCGCACGGCAAATGGGTGCGGTCGCTCATCTCTTCAGCGGCATGCTCTCGCGTCCGGTGGTGACCCTGGCCGAGCGTCTCGCCGCGCTTGCGCCCGGTCTCGACCGCGTGCAGCTGCTGACGACAGGCGCGGAAGCCAATGAAGCGGCGATCCGGATGGCGAAGCTCGTCACCGGCAGGCACGAAATCGTCGCCTTCGTGCAGAGCTGGCACGGCATGACCGGCGCGGCGGCGTCGGCGACCTACAGCGCGGGCCGGCGCGGTTATGGGCCGGCCGCGGTCGGATCGTTCGTCATTCCCGCGCCGAACGCCTATCGGCCGCGCTTCAGGAACGTCGACGGCAGCAACGACTGGCAGACCGAGCTGGACGATGCGTTCGCACTGATCGACAGCCAGTCGACCGGTAATCTGGCGGCCTTTATCGCCGAGCCGATCCTCTCCAGCGGCGGCATTCTGGAACTGCCGCTCGGCTATCTCGCCGCCCTGAAGCAAAAATGCGAGCAGCGCGGCATGCTGCTGATCCTCGACGAAGCCCAGACCGGAATCGGCCGCACCGGGCACATGTTTGCCTTCGAGCGCGACGGCGTGGTGCCCGATATTCTCACGCTGTCGAAGACGCTCGGCGCCGGCCTGCCGCTCGCCGCGGTCATGACGACAAAGGCCATCGAGCAGACCGCGTTCGAGCGCGGCTTCCTGTTCTACACCACGCATGTCTCCGATCCCTTGCCCGCCGCGATCGGCGTCACGGTGCTCGACGTGGTCGCGCGCGACGGGTTGGTGGCGCAGGCAACCGCCAGGGGCAACCGGCTCCGGGATGGATTGCTGTCGCTGCAGCAAAAGTTCGAATGCGTCGGCGACGTCAGGGGCCGCGGGCTTCTGCTCGGTCTCGAAATCGTCGTCGACCGGCAGTCCAAGACGCCGGGGTTCGAGCTCGGCGCGCGGATCATGGAGGAGACCATGCGTCGCGGTCTCAGCATGAACATCGTCAAATTGCCCAGCATGGGCGGCGTATTCCGCATCGCGCCGCCGCTCACGGTGTCCGAGACCGAAATCGATCGCGGTCTTGAGATCATGTCGGAGGCGATTCAGGCTGCTGCGACGGCGCACTGATCGGCTGAAGCGCCGCGGCCACGAGATCGAGATCCTGGACACCGGATGGACCATGCTCTGCGGAGGCATGCAGGCCGTCGCGCGTCTCGCTAACGATTCGTTCACCGCCAAGGGCGAGCCCTGCCGTAACCGGCGGTTAACCAAGGATATTTACGGTGTGGCAAGCCTCTGAGCTGTGACAGTCAGTTGATTTCGAGTCCCACCCCATGGCGTCCGGTAGCCGCTCATCTCCGCGAAGCATCGCCCCGACGGAGCAAGCGGCTTCGTGGGATACGCCGCGCGCCGCGAGGGTGAAGCCCGCCCGCGCCTCGCCGGCCCTGATCGGGGGATCGCTGACCGTCGCAAGCACGCTCGCTTTTCTGCGCGAGAACGGCCGGCGCATCCTGACGCTGGCCGCGGCGCTGTTCGCCCTCGGCGTCGTGGCCCTGATCGTTCTTCCGGTCCGCTACGCCGCGACGGCGCTGGTCGTGCTCGATCCTCGCGAGTTGCGCGTGACCTCGGACCAGGAGGTGCTGCCCGGCATCGGCCAGGACACCGCGGCGCTGCAGAGCCAGATCGAGATCGCCAAATCGGACGGCTTTCTGCGCCCCCTGATAGAGCAGCTCAAGATCGCCGACGACGAGGACATCTCGCGCGGCTACACCGACATGACGCGTCTGCTCGAACGATTCCGCAACCGCCTCGAGATCAACCGTCGCGGGCTCACCTATGTCATTGCAATTTCGTTCACCTCGAACAGCCCGGATCGCGCCGCTTACTACGCCAATGCCATCGCCGAGGCGTTCGTCGCCAGCCAGGGCCGCGTTCGCACCGAGGCGACCGACGAGGCGGCCGGTTGGCTCCAGGACCGGCTGAAGACGCTGAGCGAGCGCCTGCGCGCCTCGGAAGACGCCGTCGCGGCCTTCCGCCTCGAGCACAAGATCGTCAACGCCGGCAAGGAATCCACCACGCAGCAATTGCGGGTGACCGATCTCACCCAGCAGGTCTCCGCTGCGCGTGCGCGCACGGAGGAGGCCAAGGCGCGCTACGAGCAGGTGCAACGCGACCTCAAGGCCAATGTCGAAGGACCGGTGAAGCAGGACCTGCTCGGCATGCTGCGCGCGCAGCGCTCGGCCCTGACCGAGCAGATCGCGCAGAAGAAGGCGGTGTATGGCGACCGCCATCCGGATCTCGCCATCTCCAACAGCCAGCTCGCCGACATCAACCGGCAGATCGAGATCGAGCGGAAGAAGAACATCGAAACGGCGAAATCCGAATATGAGGCCCAGCTCGAGCAGCAGAACGCGCTGGAAAAGCAGCTCAAGGCCTTCGAGACCAAGATGCTGATCGACGGCCAGGCGCTGGTGAAGTTGCAAGAGCTGCAGCGCGACGCCGAAGCCAACAGGAACATCTACGAGCAGTTCCTGTCGCGGTTCAAGTCGACCAGCGAGCAGCGCCAGCTGCAGGCGTCCCAGACCAAGGTCGCCTCGCTCGCCATTCCGCCGGTGCGCTCGACGCGTCCGCCGCTCGCCTTGTTGCTCGCGGCGCTGGTGATCGGTTCGCTGCTGACCTCGACCGCCGCCGTTGCGGTGATGGCGAACCGGTCCACCGACGCGCCGGCGTCCGTTCAGGCGCCGGCCTCCGCCGCAGCGGAGGACGAGCCCGGCCGGCAGATCCAGCCTCCGGCCGCTGCCTTGCGCCAGGCCGAGGCGATGCCCGGCCTTCCGGTCTGGGCCCGCATCCCCGAACTGGCGCCCGGGGCGCAGATCAGCACCGTCTGGCAAAGACCGGTCAGCGCGGCGGCCGAGCTCGATCTCGGCTCCCATCTGCGGCCGCTGCTCGAACGCATCGACCGTGTGCCGGTGCGCGGCTGCAAGGTTGCGCTGGTGCTGTCGGTCGGCAAGAGCGCCGGCGGCAACACCGTTGCGCGCGGACTCAATCGCGCCGCCGTCGATCGCGGCATGATGAGCGTGCTGATCCGGCTTCAGCCGGAATTCGCCGGCAGCCAGCCGCCGGTGACCGAATGGCACGACGGCTCGACCACGGCCGGACTTCAGTCCATCGACGAGCTCCTCAGTGCCGGCCGCAAGGCCGATGCGCGGCCCGAGGACGATATAAGGTCGGAGTTCGACCTGATCATCGTCCACGCCGGCAATCTCGCCTTGCAGCCCGATGCCGTCGCCCTGGCCGCGCACGCGGACCTGATCGTCTTGGTGGCGCGTGCCGGCGAGCTCGGCTCGTCCGCGATGCGCCGCGTCACCGCCGCGCTGTCGAAATACGTGGCCGTGCCGATCGGCCTCGTCGTCAATCACGTGCCCGCCGGCCCAGCCGCGTCGCGACCCGAGGGTGACGCATTGGGCCTTGCGGTTTAACCGACACGCTTGGGCCGTCGTCGGCCGGCCGCGCGATGTTGCTATCGGCTTCCTTGGGCCCGCCGGTTGACCTGGACAATTGCGCCGGGCCTCGCACCTCCAAAGGAACTTCCATTTTTTCCCGGCGTTGGACCCATGGTCCGCATCCAGCGGCCGGCGCACACCATGAAGAACTTTTCCAACGCCGAATTTTCCCCCGAGGTGATCGACATCATGACGAGCGCCCTGGAGGCAGCGGTTGCCAGCTTGCCGGAGCCCGTGCATGCATCTCATGTCAACGTGCTCGCCGAGTCGATCCTGCGGACCGCCGACGCGGGCGAACGCAATGTCGCGGATCTGCAACGGATTGCCCTCATGGAGCTGCAACTGGCTCCGCGCGACTGATGAGACCGACATGAAGACACTGGTTGCCGCTATCATAGCGCTCTGCGCGACATCCTCGGTTGCCTCGGCAAACGGCTGGAGGACCTACCACGTCCCGGAATCCGGGACCTCGGTCGACATTCCCGCCTCGATCTTTACAGAGCACGCCGGCAAGCCTGACGGGTATGGACAGCAGTTTCGCAGCTACGACCGCAGTGCCGACCTCACTGTGCAGGCCGTCGAGAACAAGCAAGGTCTCTCGCCGGCCGAATTCCTCGCCGGGAAGAATCCCCCTCGAGGAATCATTTACAAACGCATCACGCCGACCTTCTTCGTGGTGTCGAGCATCAAGCGCGACAAGATCTGGTACAACCGCTGCAATTTCTCGCAGCGGTTCGTGCATTGCGTTCTGATCAATTATCCAGCCAGCCAAAAGCAGCGGTGGGACGCCGTCGTCACCCGGATCAGCCGCAGCCTGCATGGTGGCTGAAGCAGGTCATGAGACCGAAAAGCTGCCCAGGCAGGCCGGCTATCTCGTAAGATTTGTGGCGCCCGCCTGCCTGCACGCCTCGTCGTTCGAGACGGCGCTGACGCGCCTCCTCAGATGAGGCCGATCAGCGCAGTGCCCGTTGAAACTGCTGCCGCGCATTCCGCCCTCATCCTGAGGAGCCCGCCAAAGCGGGCGTCTCGAAGGATGGCATGAGGCCCTAGCGCGCCGTCGTTGTGGTCTTCGACATGGTCGGCTTCGACCCCGGCACATGCGACATCGTCTTGGTGGTCGAGCCGACCTCTTCACCGGCTTTGACCTTGGTCCGCGTGTGCGAACGGCTGAACGTGCCGCCGTCATGAGCTTGCGCCCGGGCGTTGGAGTTCATGACCGGCCCGTTGCCCTTGTTCATGCTGACGCCGGTCTGTGCCTTGCCGCTGGCCGCTGCGGCGCTGCCGCCGGCCGCGATCGACGAACCCGTGCTACCGGACGGCGAGGTGGACGTGCCACCGGTGCCGACCGTCGAAGCCGAAGTGCCGCCAGCTGTTGCCGAGCCGCCACTGCCGCCGGTGATGCTCTTTTGAGCAAGAGTGGGTGAAGCGGCGCCGACGAGAAGCGCGACCACCGCGGTCGTGAGCAAAGTTCTCATGTCCAATCCTCCACGAAGCTAGGGTGACGAGGTCGAAATTGTGCAGCCGTTGACGGTGATGGTGCTGGCGCTGGTGGAGCCGGGGCCACCCGCCGTCGACGAGGAGCTCGATACGCTGCCGCCGCCTGCCTGCACATTCACCGATGATCCGCCAGCCGAACTCGAGCTCGACAGGGCGCCGCTCGACGAGGCGGATCCGGTTGTGCCCGAATGCGACGAGCCGGCCGCGGTGATGCTGCCGTCCGCATGCTTCTCGACCGTGACCTTGCAGGTTTCTCCGGATGCGGTCTTGCCGGTCTTTTCCATGGTTGCTGCCTGAGCCGCGCTGCCCAGCAGGGCCAGCGCTGCGATCGCAATGATCGATCTGTTCATGCGCGTTCTCCTCCAACAAAGACGAAGGAGCGGCATCGCTGCCGCTCCCGGTCCAGGCATTAGTCCTTGCTCTTCTTCATCTCGTCCTTGTTATGGCCCTTGCCCTTCTCCATGCCTCTGTCGCTGGCATGACCGGCCGATGAGCCGGCGGCGCCGACGGTTGAGCCGCTCTTGCCGTCACCGGCTGACGAGCCGCCGGTGCCCACCGTCGACGCGGAGTTCGAGCCGGAGCCCGCCGCGGAGCCGCCGGTGCCGACGCTGGACGAGCTCTTGCCGTCGCCGGCCGAGGATCCACCGGTGCCGAGCGTCGAAGCCGAGCCGCTGCCGGAACCGCTCCCCGCTGCAGAGCCCCCGGTGCCGACCGTCGAACTGCTGGTGCCGCCGCCGGCCGACGAGCCGCCGGTTCCGAGCGTCGAGGCAGAGCCTGAGCCGCTGCCGCCAGCCGAGGAGCCGCCGGTGCCGACGGTCGAGTTGCTGGTGCCGCCGCCGGCCGACGAACCGCCGGTGCCGACCGTCGAGCTCGATTGCGCAACGGCGAGTGCCGTGCCGGCCAACAGCGCGGCCGCAGCCGCAGAAAGCTTCAGGATTCTCATATCGGTTTCCTCCAGTGGGTTTCCAAAAACAGAGCGCCAATCAGGCTCGGGATAAAGTGGCAATCCAGGGAAACGTTCCTCTTTACCGACGTGTTGATGCGCGAGTGCTGCTTCATGCAATCCGCAACGCGCACCGCGGCGGCGGCGCTCGTGTCGATCGTTCATTGCGTGTTCATTTGCGGCGCGCCCTCGGGGCTGCGCGCCTATGGTGTTTCGGCCATCGCCAAGGCATCGCGCGCGGAATGGTGCGGCGCCTCGCCGGCGATCCGCTGCGACGCAGCCGCAGCGGCGAAGCTAGTGGACGTGTCCAGGACGATCTTCTCGGGCAGTGTGCGTGCGGAGCGGATACGAATGACCGTCCGGTCGACACCTGGTGTCGCGGACGGCGTCGCAAGCGGCGGAAGAGTTCGATCGAGCGCAAACAGCAGGGCCACGGCGAACGCGCCTGCAAACACGAAATATCGAATGATGGGCATCAGGGGTTACCGCGAAGTGGACCGAAAGCCTTGCGCAGGCGGGCCGCAATGAACGGCCCGCCCTGGCGTGGAGTCAGTCCACCTCTTGGACGACCATGCGGGTCTGGGGATCGACCAGCATCACGCGGTCGCCCGAATAGACGTAGCGGTACTTGGTGAGCGAGGGACCCCAGTCGCTCGGAACGGTCGCAAGCTCGACCTCGCGCGGCACTGCTGAGCCGACAACGATCTTTTCGCGCGTTTCGACCGGCCGGATCTTACGCTCGGTGACGTAGGTCCGGATCTTGGTGCGATACTCCGGTTCGATCTGCACGGAAGCGCCGTGGCCCGCACCGGTCGTCGTGGTCACCGTGGTTTGCGCCATCGCGCTCGTCGCGACGAGCAGAGCGGCGGTCGAAATCAGCATGAGCTTCTTCATCGCATTTTCCCTCGCCGCTGGATGCGGCGCTGCGATGAACTCGTCATCAGCCTGGCCGTTCCGCGGAACACGGAACTTTTGCCACTTTTTCCCGTTTTATTTCGAAGCGCTCGACTGGCGGAGAGGAGATGCGACCGACGGATCAAGCCGGCTCGATGGTGTGGCCAGTCCTTTCTTCCTCACCGCCACCCCAGCGCCGGCGCGACGTGCTTCAGGATCGCCTCGATCGCGTGCGCGCAATAGTCGACCCCGAGCTGGTTCGGGATCGTCAGTAGCAGCGTATCGGCTTCAGTGATCGCCTCGTCCTGGCGCAACTGTTCGATCAGCACATCGGGCTCGGCCGCATAGCTCCGCCCGAAGATCGCGCGCGTGCGCGGATCGATGAAGCCGATCTGGTCTTCGCCGCCGCGCTCACCGCCGAAATAGGCGCGGTCGCGGTCGTCCATCAGCGCGAAGATGCTGCGGCTGACGGAGACGCGGGGCTCTCGCGTGTGACCGGCCTCTTTCCATGCCGCGCGAAAGCTGCGGATCTGCGCCGCCTGTTGCACGTGAAAGGCCTCGCCGGTCTCGTCGTTCTTCAGAGTCGAGCTCTGCAGATTCATGCCGAGCTTGGCCGCCCACACCGCGGTCGCGTTCGAGCCGGCGCCCCACCATATCCGTTCGCGCAGCCCCTGCGCATGCGGCTCGAGGCGCAGCAGTCCCGGCGGATTCGGAAACATCGGTTGCGGATTGGGTTCGGCGAAACCTTCGCCGCGCAAGAGGTCGAGGAAGACCTCCGCATGGCGGCGGCCCATGTCGGCATCGCTCGCGCCCTCGGCCGGGCGATAGCCGAAATAGCGCCAGCCGTCGATCACCTGCTCCGGCGAGCCGCGGCTGATGCCGAGCTGCAGCCGTCCGCCGGCGATGAGATCGGCGCTGCCGGCGTCCTCCACCATGTAGAGCGGGTTCTCGTAGCGCATGTCGATCACGGCCGTGCCGATCTCGATTCGGCTGGTCCTTGCCCCGACGGCGGCGAGCAGCGGAAACGGCGAGGCCAGCTGGCGCGCAAAGTGATGCACGCGGAAATAGGCGCCGTCGGCCCCCAGTTGCTCCGCCGCGACCGCCAGCTCGATCGATTGCAGCAAGGTGTCGCCGGCCGAACGGGTCTGCGATTGCGGCGAGGGCGTCCAGTGCCCGAAGGAGAGGAATCCGATCTTTTTCATGCGGGCAACATATGGCCGATCGGACGAGTTAGCGAGACATCGACTGCGGGAAATATGCGGGCAAGGCGCACGCGCTCAGCGCTCCCGAGAGAATCTGGCCGGGGATCGCAATACGCCGTCAGGTCGTTCGACCTCCACCTGCACGCCGTGGAGGCGGCCTCAGATTTCGCAGCCGGTCATATTCAGGGCCTTGAGCAAGCCGCCGAACGCCTTGAGCCGACATTGCTCGGTCCCGCCGGCAGTCTTTGCACGCTGCACATGGGGGGTCCGCTTGACTACAATCTCCGCCGGCTTCTGCTTGGGGGGAGCGGTCCTCGCGATCGGCTTCGGTTTGCTTCGCGGACGGACCGTCGGCGCCGGCGCTGGCGCGGGTGAACCGGCATGCGCTTCCTGCCGAGCAACCAGGATATCGGCCGGAGCTGCTTGCGTCGGCGTTGCGCCGTCAACCGCGGCAACGTCCAGGCGATCTGCCTTCGCCAGCGTCTCCTGCGAAACCGGAATGCTCGCGCTCTGCTCGGCCGGCGGCGGGACCATCGCGACCGCGCGTCGGGGTGGAGCGCTCAGTTCCATTGCCGACAGCACGCCTGCGCTCAACAGGATGAGGAGGCCCAACAACGCCATTCTCAGCATACTTCGCCTCCGGCAGAGGTTCGTGCTGCTGAAAATTCTCCATGCCAATGAGGCAACTTTGCCGGCGGCGGCCGGCCCGGCCGCAATCATCTGCTGACAGGGTTAACGTCGGAATGCCGCTGCGATCACAAGCCGGACCTGGTCGGACTTGTTGTTCTCAGCCAACGCAGGCCATCAGGACCGGATATCGCCGAAGTCCAGTGATACGGTCCGCCGTCCTCGGTCATCTCCGGAGACAAGAGGCTTCCTTGCCGGCTGAGGCATTTCTCCAGGCATGTGTCGCAAGCCGCCGGGACCTGGCCCAGCTTGCTGCACAACGCAGACGCTTCACCTGCCAGCCAGTGGCACTTTGCGGCTGCATCGATGAGATTGGCCTGGGTCAGTCGATCGACGCCGCTCGCTCGTGCGCGTCGCTCGGCATCGTCGGCCATCTTCCGAAAGCTTGCCACCAACTCGTTCATCGACACGGTCATTTCTGCTTCTCGCTGAAAAAGATTCTGCGCATTGAGGTCACTCGCTGAGATCCGCTGAATATCCCTGCCGCGAAATCTGCTGGGCTCGTCCAATTTGTGGCGTACGCCCTCGGCGTACTCCGTAATGGTATTGAGAAGTTCACGCATCGAAACGAGCATGCGATCCGAATCCTGCGCCCTGACCCTCTCGGCAACGGATCGTTCGCGGGAGTCGCCTGCGGAACTCATCGCCTCTTCCAGTTGCAGGAAACGGTCGGCCGCTTCTTGAATCGCGAGCGCGAGCTTCTTGTTCGTGTTCAATACCTCGATGGCGGCGCCCAGCGGTCCAGCGCGCGGCTCGCGAGGTCCGACATCCGAGCGAAACGGTACCAGATCTCCCACGGTGCTCCCTCCGAATGAATCTCTCATGAAGTCCGGCTCGCGGTGACGCGGGCCGGTTCACCCATTCATGCCGATCTCACTGTATCCAGGAACTTGCCGACTTCCATTTTCAACCGGTTGCTGTCGCTCGACAGCGACCGCGCCGCAGAGAACACCTGGCTGGATGCCGAGCCGGTTTCGCTCGCGCCGCGTTGAACGTCGGTGATGTTCGAGGAGACCTCCTGCGTGCCCTGCGCGGCCTGCTGAACGTTGCGCGAGATTTCCTGGGTTGCGGCACCCTGCTCCTCGACGGCCGAGGCGATCGTGGCGGAAATCTCCGAGAGCTTCTCGATGGTTCCGCTGATCTCCTTGATCGCGCCGACGGACTCCTGCGTCGCGCGCTGGATGCCGTCGATGTGTTGGCCGATCTCGCCGGTCGCCTTTGCCGTTTGCTCGGCGAGTGCCTTGACCTCGGACGCCACGACCGCAAACCCGCGTCCGGCCTCACCGGCCCGCGCCGCCTCGATCGTCGCGTTCAGCGCCAACAGGTTGGTCTGCCCCGCGATGGTGTTGATGAGCTCGACCACATCCCCGATGCGTGCTGCGGCACGGGACAGGTCTGCCACCTGCTCATTCGTCCTTCGGGCCTGGCCGACCGCATCGTTGGCGATGCGTGCCGATTCCTGCACCTGGCGGCTGATCTCGACCACCGAGCTCGTCAGCTCTTCGGTCGCGGAGGCGACGGACTGGACGTTGGTGGATGCTTCCTCCGAGGCCGCGGCGACTGCGGTCGTCAGCTCCTGTGCCCTCTCCGCGGTGGCCGTGAGCGTGCTCGCGGAGGCCTCGAGCTCTGTCGAGGCCGACGAGACGGTATCGACGATTTCGCCGACCGCGCCTTCGAAGTCGTCGGCCATCTTGACCATGTCGGCCTTGCGCTGCTGCGCCGCTCTGCGTTCCTGCTCGGCCTGGGCTGCAGCCTCTTCACGCGCCTTCTGTTCGGCGTTCTGGCCGATGATCACGACGGTCTTGGCGATATCGCCGACCTCGTCGCCACGATTGGCGCCGGGGATCTCGACGTTCAGCTCGCCGCCTGCCAGCCGGCCCAAGGCCCCATTCAGCAGGCTCAGCGGGCGAGCAACGCCGACGAAGGTGAAGATGACGGCGCCGATCAAGGACAGGATGACGGCCACGGAAGCGGCGAACGAAATCCGGTTGCTCTGGCTGAGCTGCGCAGCCGCCTCAGCCTGGCTCTCGGTGGCGCGTTTTTCCGCCACGTCCACCGCCTCGCGCATCAGCTCGATCGCCTGGTTCGCGCGGGGCAGTGTTTGTACCTCGACCAGATCCTTCTTGACCGCCTCGAGTTTTGTGGCCTCCGCGGTTGCGGCGCCATTAGCCTTGGCGTCAGCGGACAACGCTGCGATCAGCGACGACAGTTCCTTGGAATCCGAGGCGACCTTCGCCGCCCGCCCAAGCGCGCTCGTCATCGCGGCGCTCCGCATCTCGATCGTGCGCTTCTGGTTCTCGTCCCCGGTCGCTGCGAACCGCCAAGTCGCGGCGCGCATGGCATTGAACATGGAATCGGCTTCCCAGAGCAGCTTCTCGAGCTCCGGACGGTTTGGCGCCGCGGCCAGAGCCGGCGAGGACATTGCGCCGTCGAAGGTCTTGCTCCAATGGGCGGTAAATTCGGCGCGCTTGCCGGTGATCTGGAAGATCTTGAGCTGGGTTTCGGCAAGGTCCGATGCTGCCTTGGCGTATTGGTCCGCCAGCCCGGCGACGCGCTCCAGCCTCGCCTTGTTCTCGGGGCGGACCATGAGCGAGATGGAAATACCAAGCTCCTTCTTGATCCTCTCGTAGGCATCGTTGAGCGCCTTGGCGTGCTTTTCAACGTCCGGTGCGGTCGACGACAGGCGTACGTCGCGGACCGAAAGCTGCATCCTGCGGAGCGCCACATTGGCCTCGAGCGTGTGCTCGGCGATGGTCGACTGGGCCGTCGCCCGCTCGTTCGCGCGGGTGATCGAGGCCTCGGAGATCATCTGGTTGGCGAGCATTCCCCCGGCCAGCAGGATGCCCAGCAATCCCGCAGCGCCGAGCTTGTTTCCAATGCGATTGAGTTTCACCACCTGCCGGCTCCCGAAAAAAATGCATGCGTCATTTTACGCCTTGGGAACCCGGCGGCCGTTAAGAGAGCGGACCGTGATAGTACGGTCGCCAATTTGATCCACATCAGATTGTCGATCCCGACCGGGCATCCAGCTACCGGGAAAAGTAAGCAGTCGCCTTGATTCAGGCGACGAGGCCCATTTCCCAATCGGAATTTGGAAATTCCATTTCTCTGAAAAAGTTAATGACCGGGTTATGCGTGGCGATACGTCGCAGCATCGCGTTCAGCGGAGTGTCTCATCCGGTGCTGCGCTACGCGGCCACGCTGGCGAAAAATGGTCGGCGCGCGCGACCAGCAGGTCCAGGAAACTGCGCGCACGCAGCGACATCCACTGCGTCTCCGGATAGACGGCATGCAGCGGCAGCGCGGCGATGCTGTAGTCGGGCAGCACATGCTCGAGTTCGCCGCTGCGCAGGCCGGCGGCGGCATTCCATTCGGGCAGGATCGCGATGCCGAGATGATGCATCGTCGCCTCCTGCATCGCGTCGGCATCGTCGACATGAACGGGTCCGTTGATGGACGCGACGTGACGGCCATGCTCGGAGTCGAAGGCCCATTGCTGGGCCGGTGACAGCCGCGAATAGACGATGCACTGGTGCGAGCCGAGATCGTCGGGCGTGCGCGGCAACGGACGGCCGTGCAGATAGGTCGGCGTCGCGACCAGGTAGCGCTGCACGGTGCCGAGCCGGCGGGCAACCAGCGTGCTCGACTCCAGCTTTCCGATCCGCAGCGCCAGCTCGATGCCTTCCTCGACCAGATTGACGAAGCGTTCGCTGAAGCGGATGTCGATCCGGACCTCCGGATAGTGCCGAACATATTCGGCGATGACGGGCATGATGTAGCGCCGCCCGAACGAGGACGGCACGCCGATCCGGAGCGTGCCGCTGGGACGCGGCGCTGCCTGCTCGACGCTCGAACGGGCCATGTCGAAGCTGTCGAGGATCTGCCGCGCGAGATCGTAGATGCGATGGGCTTCCGCGGTCGGCTTGAGCGTGCGCGTCGTGCGCAAGAACAGCTGCGTGCCGAATTCGCTCTCCAGCATCGCGATGCGCTTGCTGATGGCGGGCTGGCCGAGGCCGAGCTCCTGGGCCGCCGCCGAGAAGCTGCCGCCCTCGAGGGTGCGAACGAATGCGCGCAGGCAATCGATACGGTCCATGATTCATTCCAGTCCGGAATAAATGATATCCCATATATTCCATGGCGCGCAACATGCCGGGCCGCTAGGCTCCCTCAAAACAAGCAATCGGGAGGGAGTCACGTGGCACGCAACGTCGGAATCGTCGGCGCCGGTATCGCCGGCCTGCATCTCGCGCTCTACCTGCAAAAGCATGGCGTGGACGCCACGGTCATCACCGACCGTCCGCCCGAGGACTACCGCGATATGCGGCTGCTCAACACGGTCGCGCATCACCACGTGACGCTCGCGCGCGAGGACTATCTCGGCGTCAATCACTGGCCCGATCGGAAAGACCATTACTACTACCACGACCACGTCTTCAATTTTCCGCAGCCTCTGAGCTTTCGGGGCGATTTCTCCAAGCCGAGCCGCGCGGTCGACTACCGGATCTATTTGCCGGCCCTGATGCAGGACTTCACCGATCGCGGCGGCAAGATCGAGTATCGGCGCATCGAGGAGCGCGATATCCGTCCCCTGGTAGCGCGGTTCGATCTGCTGGTCGTCTCCACCGGCAAGGGCCCGCTCGGTCAGCTCTTCTCCTACCGGCCGGAGCACACGCCCTATTCGCAGCCGCAACGGCGGCTCTGCGTCGGGCTCTATACCGGCGTGCGGCAGCCCGACCCCATGAACGTCACGCTGTCGGTCTCTCCCGGACATGGCGAGATGATCGTCATCCCGACCGTCACCTTCGGAGGCATCGCCAATGCGCTGCTGATGGAGAACGTGCCCGGCGGCGACATGGAGGAACTCGCGGCGCTGAGCTACGACGACAACCCGAAGCACTTCCTGAACGTATTGCTGGGCAAGCTGGAGAAGCATCACCCGACCACTTACGACCGCATCGATACCGCGCGCTTCGATCTCGCGCAGCCGCAAGATCTGCTGCAAGGCGGCGTGGTGCCGACGGTGCGCAACACGGTCGTCGAGTTCGACGACGGCAAATGCGCGATCGCGCTCGGCGACGTCCATGCGATCGTCGATCCCATGATGGGGCAGGGCGCCAACGTCGCCTCCTACGCGGCCTTCGTGCTCGGCGAGGAGATCGTCAACGCCGACGCGCTCGACGCGCGCCTGTGCGAGACGATCGACCTCAAGCGGCAGGACCGCGTGCTGGCGGCCTCGCGCTGGACCAACGTCATGCTGCAGCCGCCGAGCGAAGCGCTGGGCATGCTGATCGGCGCGATGAGCCAGAATCCGGCGCTGGCGAACGAGTTCACCGAGAATTTCAACTACCCGGACCGGCAATGGGACCGCATCTCCTCGCCGCAGCGCATCCACGCCTGGATCGAGCGCATGTCGGCGCCGCCTGAGCCGGTCAGGGCCATTGCGTGAAAGCGATTCGAGCGGGAGGCGACATGCAGCGCGCCAATCCCGCCTCCTTCCGCGAGGCTGCCTCGCGCTTTTTCACCGGCCTCTCCTGCGGGCTGATTTT
>NZ_JAEMSD010000337.1 GCF_016462955.1 Bradyrhizobium sp.
AGCTGGGACGGACGCGGTACGACTTTCGCGCTGTTCTCCGCCAACGCGCAGAAGGTCGAGCTCTGCCTGTTCGACATGCAGGGCCGCCGCGAGCTCGAGCGCATCGAGCTGCCCGAGAAGACCGAGGACGTCTGGCACGGTTATCTCAACGACGTCTCGCCCGGCCAGCTCTACGGTTACCGCGTGCACGGCCCTTACGAGCCGGAGCACGGCCACCGCTTCAATGCCAACAAGCTGCTGCTCGATCCCTACGCCAAGCGGCTTGCCGGCCGCCTGGTCTGGAGCGATGCGCATTTCGCCTACCGCACCGGAAGCGCGCGCGAGGATCTGTCGTTCGACCGGCGCGACAATGCGCGCGGCATGCCGAAGGCGGTCGTGGTCGACGAGACCTTCAACTGGGGCCGGCGCGAAATCCGCCCCAACATCCCCTGGGAAGACACCATCATCTACGAGGCGCACGTCAAGGGCCTGACCCAGAAGCGCGACGACGTGCCGCCGAATCTGCGCGGCACCTATGGCGGCCTGTCCTCGCCCGCCATGATCGAGCACCTGAAAAGGCTCGGCGTCACCACGGTCGAGCTGCTGCCGGTGCACAGCTTCGTCGACGACCGCATCCTGGTGGAGAAGAAGCTCGCCAATTACTGGGGCTACAACACGCTGTCCTTCTTCGCGCCGGAGCCGCGCTACGCCCAGGACAACGCGCTGGATTCCTTCCGCACCACGGTGGCGCGGCTGCACGACGCCGGCATCGAGGTGATGCTCGACGTCGTCTACAACCACACCGCCGAAGGCAATCACCTCGGCCCGACGCTGTGCTATCGCGGCATCGACAATGCCTCGTATTACTGGCTGAACCGCGAGAACCCGCGCTATTACGACGACTTCACCGGTTGCGGCTCCTCCGTGAATCTCGCCCATCCGCGCGTGCTGCAGATGGTGATGGATTCCCTGCGCTACTGGGTCGAGGTCTGCCATGTCGACGGCTTCCGCTTCGATCTCGCCACCACGCTCGCGCGCGGGCCGAACGGATTCGATCGCGGTAGCTCCTTCCTGACGGCGGTGCGGCAGGACCCCGTGCTGGCCACGGTCAAGCTCGTCGCCGAGCCGTGGGACCTCGGCCTCGGCGGCTATCAGGTCGGCGCCTTCCCCTCGCAATGGTCGGAATGGAACGACCGCTATCGCAGCGCGATGCGCCGCTACTGGAGCGGCGAAGGCAGCCTGATCGGCGACATCTCCAGCCGCATGACGGCGTCGTCCGACCTGTTCAATCACGACGGGCGGCGGCCGCGCGCCAGCATCAACCACATCACCGTCCACGACGGCTTCACGCTCGCCGACCTCTTCAGCTACAACGAGAAGCACAACGAAGCCAACGGCGAGGATAATCGCGACGGCTCCAACGACAATCACAGCAACAATTGCGGCGTGGAGGGTCCGACCGACGATCCCAAGATCATCGGCCTGCGCCGCCAGCTGCGCAAGAACGTGCTGGCCTGCCTGATGCTGGCGCAGGGCGTCCCGCTGATCCTCGCCGGCGACGAGGTCGGCAATTCGCAATCCGGCAACAACAACGCCTATTGCCAGGACAACGAGGTCGGCTGGGTCGGCTGGGACAATCTCGGCAAGGAGGGCGACGACATGATCGATTTCGTCGCCCATCTCGCCGACATTCGCCGCCGGTTCTCGCAGCTGCGCAGCCATCGCTGGCTCGATGGCCGGCCCAAGGACGGCGTCTCCTACGGTGCGCTGTGGCTGACGCCCGGAGGCAACGAGATGACGGAGAGCGACTGGACCTTCCCGGATGGGCGGTTCCTCTCCTATGTGATGGGCCCGATGGAACCGGGTGGGGCCGCGATCTTTATCGTACTGAACGCCGCTCCCGAAGAGATCGCATTCAAATTGCCGAAAATGCCCGAATACCCGAGCTGGCAGCAGATCCTGAACACGACGGATGCCAAGCTGAATACGATCGACTTCCTGCCGGGGAGCGACAGCAAGGCGCCGCCGCGCTCGGTGCTCGCCTTCGCGGGCGCGCTATGAGGCCCTCCTTCGGGGCAAGGCCGACGAAGGAGGGCGTGTCGTTCCGGCTGTGGGCGCCGGCGGCGCGCCGTGTCGACCTCCTGCTCGACAGCAGGCACGCCATGCAGCGCCGCCAGGATGGCTGGTACGTGGCCGAGATTGCCGGCCTGCCCTCCGGCAGCACGTACAAATTCAGGATCGACGACGAGATCGACGTGCCGGACCCCGCTTCGGCCTTCCAGCCCGAGGACGTGTTCGGCCCGAGCGAGGTGATCGATCACGACGCCTTCGCATGGCGCGCACGCGAATGGCGCGGCCGTCCCTGGGAAGAAACGGTGCTGATCGAAACCCATGTCGGCACCTTCACGCCCGAGGGCACCTACCGCGCCATGATCGACAAGCTCGATCATCTCGCCGCGACCGGCATCACCGCACTGGAGTTGATGCCGCTGGCCGATTTCGCAGGACGCCACGGCTGGGGCTATGACGGCGTGCTGTGGTATGCGCCCGACAGCGCCTATGGCCGGCCCGAAGACCTGAAGACGCTGATCGACGAGGCGCATCTGCGCGGGCTGATGGTGTTCCTCGACGTCGTCTACAACCATTTCGGCCCGGAAGGAAACTACCTCGGCCGCTACGCGCCGACCTTCTTCACCGACGCGCACACGCCGTGGGGCAGCGCGATCGATTATCGCCTGCCGCAGGCGCGCGCCTTTGCCGTCGAGAACGCGCTCTCATGGCTCAGCGATTACCGCTTCGACGGCCTCAGGCTCGATGCTGCCAACCACATCATGGCGATCCCGGGCGAGCAGTCCATGCTGCAGGACCTCAGCGTCGCCGCCGGCGAACTCGCCAAGGCCACGGGACGCCACATCCATCTCGTGCTCGAGAACGGCGACAACCGCGCGAGCCTGCTCGACGCCGCGCAGGAGCCGCCGAACGGCAAATATCGCGCACAGTGGAACGACGATTATCATCACGCCTGGCACGTGATGCTGACCGGCGAGCATGCCGGCTATTATGGCGACTACCAGACGCCGCGCATGGATCTCGCGCGCGCACTCGCCTCCGGCTTCGTCTACCAGGGCGAGATCTCCGAGTTCTGGGGCAAGAAGCCGCGCGGCGAGCCGAGCGGCAAGCTGCCGCCGGCGACCTTCGTCAACTTCCTGCAGAACCACGACCAGATCGGCAACCGCCCGCTCGGCGAACGGCTTGAAAGCCTGGCACCGCCGCAGCAGATCGAAGCCGCGCTCGCCGTGACGCTTCTTGCACCGATGGTGCCGATGCTGTTTCAGGGCGAGGAATGGGGCTCGACGGTCCCCTTCCCGTTCTTCTGCGATTTCCAGGGCGGATTGGCCGAAGCCGTGCGCAAGGGGCGCAAGCAGGAATATGCCTGGGCTTACGAAAAATACGGCGACGAGGTCCCCGACCCACTCGATCCGGCAACGCTGCAATCGGCCGTGCTCGACTGGACCGGCCGCACGCCGGCGCAGAACGCGCGGTTAGCGCTCGTGCGCAACCTGCTCGCGGTACGGCGCAAGGAGATCACACCGCGCTTGAAGGGCGCAAGCTTCGGCGATGCCGAGGCAGCCGACAACGGCCTCCTCACCGCCCATTGGCGCATGGGCGACGGCTCGACCTTGCGCCTCGTCGCCAATCTGTCGGACCACGAGATCGCCTCCACTCCCGGTGCGGGCACGCCGATCTGGGGCAGCGGGGCCGGCGAGCGGCTCCCGCCCTGGTCGGTGGTCTGGCATCTCGGAGGTTAGCATGGCTCCCGCGATTCCGCTCGCCACTTACCGGCTCCAGCTCACTGCGGATTTCGACTTCGACAAGGCCGCCGCGGTCGTGCCCTATCTGAAGGCGCTGGGGATCACGCACCTCTATACTTCACCGGTGATGAAGGCCCGCAAGGGCTCGACCCACGGCTACGACACTGTCGACCACGGCCAGTTTAATCCCGAGCTCGGCGGCGAGGCCGGCTTTGCGCGTCTGAGCGATGCGCTTCAACAGCATGATCTCGGGCTCATCATCGATTTCGTCCCCAACCATGTCGGCGTGCATTTTGCCGACAACCCCTGGTGGCTCGACGTGCTGGAATGGGGCCAGGCCTCACCGCACGCCGTCTCCTTCGACATCGACTGGGATCAGCTGGCTTTTCGCGCCCGCGGCGGCGTGCTGCTGCCGATCCTCGGCGCGTCCTATGGCGAGGCGCTGGAGGGCGGCGATATCGAGCTTCGCTACGCCCCCGATGAAGGAAGCTTCTCCGCCTGGTATTTCGAGCACCGCCTGCCTATCGCCCCGGAACGCTACGGCGAGATATTGCGGATGATCGTCAAGGAGGCGGACGCGGCGGACACGGAGCCGGGCAAGCGCCTGCTCGCGCTGGCGGCACGCTACACCGGATTGCGCCGGCCCAATCGCAAGGAAGCTCCCGCCTTCAAGTCCGAGTTGAAGGAGATCTC
The DNA here is from genome assembly GCF_016462955.1 of Bradyrhizobium sp. GTDB lineage: Bacteria > Pseudomonadota > Alphaproteobacteria > Rhizobiales > Xanthobacteraceae > Bradyrhizobium. The sequence goes on from NZ_JAEMSD010000337.1 coordinate 4,485, forward strand.
AGGCGCCGCCGACCTGATCGCGCAAGGCCTTGCCGCCTATCGCGCCGCCAAGGATCGCCCCGCCCAGACGCTCGCGCTGCATCATCTGCTCGAGCGCCAGCACTACAAGCTCGGTCACTGGCGGCTCGCCTCCAGCGACATCAACTATCGCCGTTTCTTCGACGTCAACGGACTCGCAGGCCTGCGCGTCGAGGACGCGAGCACGTTTGCCGCCACCCATCGGCTGGTGAAGCAGCTCGTTGCAGGGGGCAGGCTGCAAGGCATCCGGCTCGACCACATCGACGGCCTGCGCGACCCCGCACAATATTGCCAACGATTGCGCCGGCTGGTGCGCGATGCCCAGGGCAATACAAAGCCGTTCTACACCGTGATCGAAAAGATCCTGTGCGAGCACGAGCGCCTGCCGCATTTCGCCGGAGTCCAGGGCACCACCGGCTATGAATGGATGAACGTCATCACCCATGTGCTGATCGATCCCAGGGGGCTGGAGGCGCTGGACGAGACCTGGCGGCAGATCAGCAACCGGCCGCCGCAGCTTGCGCCCTACGTCAAGGACGCAAAGCGCCGGGTGCTGGAGACGCTGCTCACGAGTGAATTCACCGTGCTGACGCGCCTGCTCGCCCGCATCGCCAACGGACATTACTCCACGCGCGACTTCTCGGCCGACAGCCTGAGACAGGCGCTCGAGCTTTATGTCCTGCATTTCCCGGTCTATCGCACCTATCTGACGCATAGCGGTCCGACTACTCCGGACCGCAAGCTGATCGACGACACCATCGCGCGCGCCCGCCGGGATTGGTTTGCGGCCGACGAAGGCATTTTCGACTTCCTGCGCGACGCACTGACCATGGACCTGCTCAAGCCCGGCCGTCCCCCGCACAGCGCGCCGCGCGTGCGCCGTTTCGCGCTCAAGGTGCAGCAATTCACCGGGCCGATGATGGCAAAGTCGCTGGAGGACACCGCGTTCTATCAGTTCCACCGGCTGCTGGCGCTGAACGAGGTCGGCGGCGATCCCGCGAGTACCGGGCTCACCATTCCCGACTTCCATGAGGCCATGCAGGCCCGCGCCAGGGAGTGGCCGCACGGCATGACGGCGACGGCCACCCACGATACCAAACGTGGCGAGGATGCCCGCATGCGGATCGCGGCGCTCAGTGAGATTCCCGGCGACTGGACCAGCGCGGTGGCGCGCTGGAAAGTGCTGAACGCGCCGCAGCTCACGTTGCACGGCAACTTCCGCGCGCCATCGGCGACGTTCGAATACATGCTCTACCAGACCCTGCTCGGCGCCTGGCCGCTCGAGGAGCCGGCCGATGCCGGCTTCGTCGAGCGCATCCAGGCCTATGCGCTCAAGGCGGCGCGCGAGGGCAAGGAAGAGACGAGCTGGCTCAACCCGCATGAAGCCTATGAGAACGGCATCCAAGACTTCGTCGCGAAGATCCTCGACCCCGCCAGGTCCGCGGAATTCCTGGAGGCGCTGCAGACGCTGGCGCGCCGCGTCGCACTGCTCGGCACGCTGAACTCGCTGAGCCAGCTCACGCTCAAGGCGATGCTGCCGGGCGTGCCGGACTTCTATCAAGGCACCGAATTCTGGGACCTGTCGCTGGTCGACCCCGACAATCGCCGGCCGGTCGACTTCGCTGCACGTCATGCAGCCCTGTCAGCGTTGGAGGCGCCGGACTGGAGCGGATTGACCAAGGCCTGGCCGGATGGCCGGCTCAAGCTGGCCTGGACACGGCATCTCCTGGCGCTGCGCAGCCGTCTTCCCGATATTTTCGTCCACGGAGGCTATCAGCCGCTCGACGTGCGCGGCCCGCATGCCGACCACGTCATTGCGTTCGCTCGCACCCACGGACGCACGGCGGCCATCGTCGTCGTCGGACGTCATTTCGCGCCGTTTACGCAAGGCGGCCGGGACTGGCCCGCGCCGCCAGGATTCGAGGGGGCCGTCGACATCTCCGGCTACACAGGGCCGGGCCTTGACGGCAACGAACTGCCGCTCGCGCAAGCCTTGCGTGATCTACCCGTGGCCGTCATCGAGGCGCGCAGCACGACTGCAGCGAAGCGTGCGCCCGCCTGAAGTCACTTGCCGCCATCCTTGGTGAGCAGCAATTGCCCGCGCTTCTTGATGGTGGCTTGCGCCATCTCGGCAAAGCGCTGCAACAGCCAGGGCAGCACCACCTCGACCCGGACCTGGTCGTCGCCGACCTCGACCTGACCGCTCGCGACCTGCCCGAGCGCGCGGATGCGGAAATTCATGCAGTCGCCGCTCCAGCGCTCCTCCTCAACCTGCATCACGGGAATGCTCGCCGCGGCCCGGCCGAGCCCCGTCTTGAGCCGGCGCACCGCCTCCTCGCGCCCGAGACGATGCGGAATTGAAACGACGAGCGGTGCTGACATGGCGGGACCTCTTGTGACTGACTTCAGATAGTCATGCCGGGTCGATCCACAAAGGTTCCATGCGCGTTCGATCCGCCCGCCGTGTTTCAAAGGCGGAACTTTACAATCTGCGATAAGTTGCCCCCTCACAACGGGACAGGTGCAACGACCCTTTCCATGAAGGGCTGAGGAGATTCGCATGTCAATCGGCACGATCATTCTGATCATTCTGGTCATCGCTCTGCTGGGCGGGTTCAGCGGCATCGGCGGCGGGCCGTTCTACGGCACCGGCTATTACGGCGGGGGTGGCCTTGGCCTCGTCATCGTCATCTTGCTGATCCTGCTTCTGATGGGGCGGATATAGTCGCGCAGTCATTCCGGGGCGCGCGCAAGCGCGAACCCGGAATCTCGCGCCGCATAATCTCTGGATTCCGGGTCTGCGCTATCGCGCAGCCCGGAATGACGTTTTGGAAGGCGCCTACTTCACCTTCCCCGCCAGCTTCTTGATCGCGGCCTTGATCGACACGGCCGCATCTTCATACCCCGCCCAGGCCTTCGATCGCGCCAGCAGGCCCGGCACGGTGCGCAGCGTGTAACGCTTCGGATCGAGATCGCCCTTCACTTGCGCCCAGGTGACCGGCATCGACACGGTCGCGCCGGCGCGCGCGCGCGGCGACAGCGGCGCCACCGCCGTCGACATGCGGTCGTTGCGCAGGTAATCCAGGAAAATCTTTCCCTCGCGCAGCTTCTTCGACATGTTGAGCAGATAGTGTTCGGGATCGTCATCTGCCATCCACTGACAGACGCCCTGCGCAAAAGCCTTGGCCTCTTTCCAGCTCACCTTGTCG
>NZ_JAEMSD010000788.1 GCF_016462955.1 Bradyrhizobium sp.
GAGGAACCATGAAATCACGGGCGTGTTTGCATGCCAGTTCGGGATGCCGTCCCATGCGCTCCAAGAAATCGTCTGAACTGGTCTCTGCCTGCGGGCTCCTCAAGCTGATGACGCATGCAATGATGGGCGCTGCTCTCGGCCTCACCTTCAGTCTCACGCTCGTCCTGTCCAATCCGGCCGTGGCCGACCTGCTGAATAACGGCGGAGGCCAAGCCGCTGTTGTGGTCACTCTCACTCTGGTGACAACATTTGCGGTCGGAGCGACGCTCACGGGCATCGTGTTCATTCTTGCGGAGGACAAGCAATCTTGAAGCGTGCGTGACCGGCGAGATGCGGAACTCCCGCGACCAGCATCGGTTGGCTGCCTGCGTCAATTTAACTCAGGGAGTTCCCGTATGAAGACCACCAACCTCGCGCTCGCCGTCGTGGTGGCGGCCGGTCTCGCCGCCGCGCCGTTCGCTGCCCAGGCAAAGTCGAACAAGACCAAGCATGGATCTTCGACGACGTCGTCGCAGACCACGGGCGCCAACACCAAGGCGCCGAAAGGCGCTGATCCTTCCGGCCAAGGCGGCTCCGGCCCCGGCTCCGATCAGGGCGGTACCATGACGAACAAAGGCGGCATGACCAACACCAAATAGGTGCTTACTGTGATCGCGAAGGGCTCCGCTATTGCGGAGCCTTTCGCTTTGACTCGCTCCGCCGCCGTCAGCGGCCGACTATCTTTATGGTCCGAAGACGCACCCTGTGGCGGACGTCAGGTAGAGCGTGGCTACCGCCGGCCGCCTTCCATTCGCCGATCAGGAGGTTGATTCTCCGGCGCAGATCCATCTGCGCCAGAGCCTTATCCGTGCAGTCGCAGCCGCGATCGACGAGCTCGCGCACCGACGCCTCTACGTCGGCCATCTCAAGCCTCAAGGCTCTGATTTTACGTCGTATTTCATTAATTCTGTTGTCCATGGCTTGTTAGAACAAAATAAGAACATATAGTCAAGTCGTATTCTGAGCTGGAGGAACGGCATGCAAGTTCATGGCAAACGAGTTCATGGGAAACACGACGCCAGGGTTTTCCTGAGCGAGCAGATGACGCGGGCGCAGGGTCTCAAGCTGAAGCGGCTGAGCCAGGAGGCCTATCAGCCCGCCCAATTTGCACGTGACCTGTCCTTCACCGAGGCCGCACAGCGCATCCAGGCCCTCGAAGCGGAGATCGCGTTGGCGAATTCGTTCTAGTCTGCGTCCATCTAAGGCAACGCAGGCTCTCCCGGAACCATGGCTGTGCCGAGTGGTTTTTCTCGCCCTAGGGAGAACATGCATGGCACGCAAGGCAAAGAAACGACGCTACTCGCGCAGTTCGGGCAACGAGGTCGCAAGCGAGATGCGGCGCTACGAGAAGGGCACCGCGAAGAGCGGCCGTGGCGGGCGCGGCGGCCGCGTCAAGAGCCGCAAGCAGGCGATCGCGATCGGACTGTCGAAGGCCCGCAAGAAGGGCAAGAAGGTCCCGAAGAAGGCCGCCAAGCGGAAGAGCGCCAAGAAGACGACGAAGAAGACGTCCAAGAAAAGCTCCAAGACGTCGTCGAAGAAGTCGTCGAAACGCAAATCCAGCAAGCGCTGACGTTGGCGTATCTCAGATCATGCTGCCCGGCATGAAGCAGCGGATCGAAATCCCGAACGCAGTCTTCACCGGCCACACCATGGTGCGGCCGGCCCGGTTCGGCTCGGTAATGACGGCTTCGTCCGGCACGTCGATCCACTGTCCGTCGAGACGCACGCGGTAATGCCCGTTGTGGGACTCCCAGTCGGGATCGGCAACGGCGAAACCATCCGCATCCGAGCAGCACGGACCGAGATGGCTGCGCAGGCTGTCGAACCACGGCTTGAGGGGAGAATTCGCGTAGCGGCCGTCGTCGCGACCGAGCACGTTTCCACCTGCGAGTATCAATGGCGCCGCAAGCAGCGCACTTCTCAGCGAGAGCTTCAATCGATCCATGGCGGCACCGATCAGATGTGAACCACCGGCAAGTTCCACAAAGCGCCGGCACGTTCGAAGTTCCACGCTTGCAACCCGTCTCCGCAGCCACGTCGCCGCCAAGTCCGAGGGCACTCTTAGAG
>NZ_JAEMSD010000789.1 GCF_016462955.1 Bradyrhizobium sp.
AGGCGGCCGTCTTCATTTCGTAGCTCAGGCGGTCACATCACCACGACCTTGGTGCCGACATTCACCCGGCCGTAGAGGTCGATGACGTCCTCGTTCCGCATGCGGATGCAGCCGGAGGAGACGTTGGTGCCGATGGTCCAGGGCTCGTTGGAGCCGTGAATGCGGTAGAGCGTCGATCCCAGATACATCGCGCGGGCGCCGAGCGGGTTTTCCGGTCCGCCCTCCATGTGCCGGGGGAGATCGGGGCGGCGCGCGAGCATTTCGGCCGGCGGCGTCCAGGCCGGCCATTCGCGTTTGGCCGTGATCGATTTCACGCCGGACCAGGTGAAGCCGGGGCGCCCCACACCGATGCCGTAGCGCAACGCCCGGCCGTTGCCCTCGACGAGATAGAGGAACTTGTTCGGCGTATCGACCACGATCGTGCCGGGAATTTCCTTGCCGTTATAGTCAACGAGTTGTTTCTCGAATTTCGGGTCGAACGGACGCTGCCGCGGATCGACCGGCTCCTGCTCGAGCGCACCTTGCTGATAGCCGCCTTGCTGATACCCCCCCTGCATCTGCGGCTCGCCCATCGGCGGCAGGCGGCGCTGATCGTAATAGCCCGGCTGCTGCTGATACACCGGCCGCTCGGGCGCATAGGCCGGACCGCGGCCGGGACCGTCGCCGAACAGAAACTCGATGAAGCCGCCGCCCATGTTGGAGTTGGAAGCGACGCGCACCGGCGCCGGCGGCACGCGCGGCTGGTAGAGCACCGCAGGCGGATCGTTCGGCACCGTATTGTCGAAAGCCGCGGCGCGATCAGCGCCGGCCATGAAGGTGCAAGCGCTGCCGAGCAGCGCGACAGACATTTTCTTGAACATCGACGTACTCTGTACTGTTTCGTCTAGATCACATGCATCGTGGAGCCGGTCGTGATCCGCGCCCGCGACGTGGTCAATAAAGAGCAAAAGCCGCTTTGTTTGGTAAACGCAGACCCCGTTCCGATTCACCACGTCGCGAGCGCGCCTGCAATTTGGCGATCAGCGTTTATTTTCGATGAATGCCACGCGGTGATGGTTAATCGCTTCCTTGCGCCGCGTCGCGTGCAGCCGATCGGCAGTTCCCGCTGTGAACTTCGTGTTAAATCCGTTCTGCCTACAAAGACGCGTGAGTGAGGTGGGGGGAGTATCCTGATGGCTGTTCACCGCAAGCGTTTTCGCGTCGAAGACATCGTCAGTGGCGAGATGCCTGTTCTGGACGTGAATGAAGAGGCAGGTCCGATGCACAGCGAAATCATGGCCGAGCTTCGCGCGATCCGCGCGCAGATGGCGAAGAGTGTCGTCGCCGCGCCGCTGTCCGGCAGCGCAGCCATGGCGGCGATCGACGCCTCGACGGCCCACGAGCTCGCAGAAGCCCGCACCATGCTCGATACCTACCGGGCGCAGATCGAGCAGTGCGAGAAGCTGAAGGTCGAGCTCGACCTCATCCACGACGCCATCGACCGCACCAAGCGCGAGATCGCGACGCTGCACGGCAAGAGCTTCGATGGCGGCGAAATGGCCAAGGTCAACGGCGAGCTCGGCGCGGTGGTCGGCGGCACCGAGCAGGCCACCCAGCAGATCCTCGAAGCCGCGGAATCGATCGACCAGGCTGCGACCGCCATGTCCAAGGTCGACTCGGTCGATCAGCAGAAGCGGCTCGCCGACGACATCCAGGAACGCGTCATCTCGATCTTCGAAGCCTGCAATTTCCAGGACCTGACCGGCCAACGCATCAGCAAGGTCATGGCCACGATGAAGTTCATCGAGCAGCACATCAATGCGATGATGGACATCTGGGGCGGCGTCGACGCGATCAAGGCGCACGTGCCGGCACACGCGCATGTCGACAATCGCAGCGAGGACGAGAAGCTGCTCAACGGCCCCAAGCTCGCCGGCGACGTCGGCCACGCCTCGCAGGACGACATCGACGCGCTGTTCGACTGAGCGGACGCGGATTACGGGAAAAGAAGAACGCCGGTCCTGGGACCGGCGTTTTTGATTGTCGTCAGTGCGAGGAGCGAAGGGTTAGGCCGGAGGCCACTTCACGCCCGCGGCGCGCAGCGGACGTAGACCATGTTGCCGTAG
>NZ_JAEMSD010000338.1 GCF_016462955.1 Bradyrhizobium sp.
ATGGTACGGCCGGCGACGGCCGCGCCGACCGTCGAGACCGCCGCGAGCGGGATCAGCGCAAGCCCCGCCTCGCTGGCGCTGAGGTGATAGACGGATTCGTAGTAAAGCGGCAGCTGGACCGTCAGGCCCGTGATCGCGCCGAGCGCGCAACCGCCTGCCATCAGTCCGAACGGCACCACCCGTCCCCCGAGCAGCGGCAGCGGCAGGAACGGCTCGTCGGCGCGCCGGGCGTGCCAGACGAAGCTGACCACGAGTGCGACCGCGCCACCGAGCATCGCGAGCACGGTCGGCGACAGCCATGGATAGCGCGTGCCGCCCCAAGTCAGCACCAGCATGAAGACCACGGCAGAGGCCATCAGCAACACGCCGCCGAGCCAGTCGACCTTGCGCCTGCGGTGAAACACCGGGATCTTCTTCATCTTCGGCAGCAGCAGCGCGAGCGCCGCGGCCGTCAGCGGCAGATTGATCCAGAAGATCATCGACCAGTGCAGATGCTCGGCGAACACGCCGCCGATGACGGGGCCGAGGATGCCGCCGACCATCCAGACGCTGGAGAAATAGGCCTGGTATTGTCCGCGCTCGCGCGGGCTGACCACGTCGGAGATCACGGTCTGCACCACAGGCATGATGCCGCCGCCGCCGAGGCCCTGAAGGCCGCGCGCCAGGATCAGCATCGGCATGTTCGGGGCGATCGCGCACAGCACCGAGCCCGCGACGAACAGGCTGAGCGAGGTGATGATCATGGCCTTGCGGCCGTAGATGTCGCTGAGCGTGCCGAACACCGGCGCAACCGCGGTCGAGGCGAGCAGATAAGCGGTGATCACCCAGGAGAGATTGGAGACGTCCTGGAACTGGCGTCCGATGGTCGGCAGCGCGGTCGCCACGATGGTCTGGTCGAGCGCGGCCAGGAACATCGTCAGCATTAGGCTGATGACGATGGTGCGGACCTCGTCGGAGCTCAACGGCACCGGCGGCGCGATGGACGGCGCGTCGTCGACGCTGATGACCTCGCTCGGAAGGCGCGACAGCTCCTCGGCGATATCGTCGGGCAATGCCTGGATGTCGGCAGAGTCGCTCTGCCGTTCGAACTTGCTCATCTCGATCGGGCGTCATGTGGCGGCGCAACGCCGCGAAGGATTCGTTCTATGCAGCCCAATGTAGACAGCAAAGCTTTTCCCAGGCAGGCACCGCGGCGCATGGGTGCATCCCGCCCCCGGGCCATCCCGAACGCGTGACTGAAAGGCGCGCGGCGGATCAGGCCTTCGGACGTCGCTTCAGGCGGGCCGCTTTCGGCAAGGTCGCCGGCCATTGCACGATGTGGTCCTCGAGCTCCTCGTCCGGGACCTGCTCCTCGCTGCCTTCGACCCGGCCGCGCACGGAGACACCGGCCTCATGCACGGTGTTGGGATCGCCCGACACCAGCGGATGCCACCAATAGAGGTCGCGCCCTTCGGCGACGAGCTTGTAGCCGCAGCTCGGCGGCAGCCAGTTCAGGGTGCGGACGTTGGCCGGGGTCAGGCGGACACAATCCGGAACCTTGTCGGACCGATTCGGATAGTCCTTGCAGCCGCAGCTCATCCCGTCGAGCAGCTTGCAGCCGATATGGGTGAAGTAGATCTGCCCGGTGTCCTCGTCCTCGAGCTTGTTCAGGCAGCAGCGGCCGCAGCCGTCGCACAGGCTTTCCCATTCGTCCCCCGACATCTCTTCCAACGTCTTGGTTTTCCAGAAGAATCCTTCTTGTCCGGAAGGTCGTTTGGGAGCTGCGGTCATGCGCCTCAACAAAATTCTAAAAAGAGCTACGGCGACGCCATCTAGGGCGCGCGGCGGCAAGGGTGCAAGCAAGGCCCCTTTGAGGCCCGTAATGACCCGGGGTCAACTCAGCCTGTTGTTCAAAATCGCGAGCGTGACCATTGGTTTATGGGCCCCGCTCGGCTAGAAGGAACAGCAAGCCCCTCGGATGCTGGCCGGGCGCCTTGGGTTTGCCGCAACATTCCCGCAAGACGTCTCGATGCCGCCCCGGCCGGGTGCTTGAACGCTTTCGAAGCAAGCCGCAAGGGTTCTAGGTGCGCCAGATCATACCACCGCATTGGAAGCAGAGGATCCGGAACTTCTTCCTGGATCTCGATGCGCGCATCGACTCCTCGCTGTTCTCCTCGGCCAAGGGCATCCGCGAGCTCTACGAGCGCTACTCCACCTTCATGGACCGCTTCTATGTCGGGCGGTGGAAGCGCTGGGTCTTCATCGAGCCGTTCTCGGAGGCGGCGACGCTGGGCCTCGGCGGCCTGATCGTGATGCTCACGCTCGCCATCCCCGCCTTCCGCGAGACCGCGGACGAAGACTGGCTGAAGAAGTCCGTTCTCGCGGTGAGCTTCCTCGATCGCTACGGCAATCCGATCGGCAGCCGCGGCATCAAGCACAACGACTCGATCCCGCTGGAGGATTTTCCCGACGTCCTGATCAAGGCGACGCTCGCCACAGAGGACCGCCGCTTCTACGAGCATTTCGGCATCGACATCGCCGGCACGGCGCGCGCGCTCGTCACCAACGCCCAGGCCGGCGGCGTCCGCCAGGGCGGCTCCTCGATCACCCAGCAGCTCGCCAAGAACCTGTTCCTGAGCAACGAGCGCACCATCGAGCGGAAGGTCAACGAGGCCTTTCTCGCGGTCTGGCTGGAATGGCGCCTGACCAAGAACGAGATCCTCAAGCTGTATCTCGACCGCGCCTATATGGGCGGCGGCACCTTCGGCGTCGACGGCGCGGCGCATTTCTATTTCAACAAGTCCGCGCGCGACGTGAACCTTGCTGAAGCCGCGATGCTCGCCGGCCTGTTCAAGGCGCCGACCAAATACGCGCCGCACATCAACCTGCCCGCCGCCCGCGCCCGCGCCAACGTCGTGCTCGACAACCTCGTCGATGCCGGCTTCATGACCGAGGGCCAGGTGTTCGGCGCCCGCCGCAATCCGGCCTTCGCAGTCGACCGCCGCGACGAGGCGTCGCCGAACTACTATCTCGACTACGCCTTCGACGAGATGCGCAAGCTGGTCGACACGTTCCCGAAATCCTACACCGAGCGCGTCTTCGTGGTCCGCACCGCGATGGACACCAACGTGCAGAAGGCTGCGGAGGAAGCGGTCGAGAACCAGCTGCGCCAGTTCGGCCGCGACTACCACGCGACTCAGGCGGCGACCGTGGTCGCCGATCTCGATGGCGGCGTCCGCGCCATGGTCGGCGGACGCGACTACGGCGCCAGCCAGTTCAATCGCGCCACCGACGCCTATCGCCAGCCCGGCTCCTCGTTCAAGCCCTATGTCTACACCACCGCGCTCCTGAACGGTTACACGCCGAACTCGATCGTGGTCGACGGCCCCGTCTGCATCGGCAATTGGTGCCCGCAGAACTATGGCCATTCCTATTCCGGTTCGGTGACGCTGACGCAGGCGATCACGCGATCGATCAACGTCGTGCCGGTGAAGCTGTCGATCGAGATCGGCCGGAGGAACGAGCCGAAGGCGCAGAACCCGGCCAAGGTCGGCCGTGCCAAAATCGTCGAGGTCGCCCGCCGCTTCGGCATCAAGGCGCCGCTGCCCGACACGCCGTCGCTGCCGATCGGCTCGGACGAAGTGAACGTGCTCGAGCACGCGGTCGCCTATGCGACCTTCCCCAACCGCGGCAAGGCGGTGACGCCGCATGCGGTGCTGGAGGTGCGCACCGGCGCCGGCGACCTCGTCTGGCGCTGGGACCGCGACGGGCCGAAGCCGCGGCAGGCGATCCCCGCCTCCGTCGCCGCCGACATGGCGGGCATGATGAGCCACGTCGTCAGCGAAGGCACGGCGCGCCGCGCCGCGCTCGACGGCATTCCGACCGCGGGCAAGACCGGCACGACCAATGCGTATCGCGATGCCTGGTTCGTCGGGTACACCGGCAATTTCACCTGCGCGGTCTGGTACGGCAACGACGACTATTCGCCGACCAACCGCATGACCGGCGGCTCGCTGCCGGCGCAGACCTGGCACGACATCATGCTGGTGGCGCATCAGGGCGTCGAGGTCCGGGAGATCCCCGGCATCGGCATGGGCCAGAAGCTGCCGCCGCAGCATGTCAGCAACGCGCAAGCCAATGCGGGCCCGAAGGTGCTGGAGACCAAGCCGGGTCCCCCGCCGGTGCTGACCAAGCGCGGCGCCGACATTCTGGTGCGGGTCGAGAAGCTGCTCGACGACGCGGCCAAGACCGCGAACAAATCGGCGGCCAACGACGGCAAGCCGGCGAAGCCGGCGTCGTCGACGAGTGCGCTCGCCTTCCCGCAGAACTATGCGGAAGAGAACGCCAACGCTTCCGCCCCACGCAAGAACTGATCGAAACAAGTGCGGCTGATCCTGATCACATTGACGGCGCTCCTTCTCGCGACGGCGGTCGGCCTGGGTGCGACCTGGATGACGACGACGCGCGGCACCGAGATCGGCGCGCTGACCATCGGCCCCTGGACCGCGCGGCCGCGCACCGGCACCGCAGACGTCGACCCCTATTCGCGCGCTACCATCGTGCGCAACGGCGAGTTGCCGATCGGCACCGGCGACGGCGTCGCCTTCACCGCCACGACCGACGACAAGAAGAAGGCGCTCGACGGCCGCTGCGACGTGGTCGTCTCCGGCGTGACGCCGCCCGCGCGGTTCTGGACGCTGACGCTGTACGACCGCAAGGGGCACCTCGTCGCCAATTCGCTGCAGCGCTACGGCTTCACCAGCCAGGAGATCGTGCGGCAGTCCGACGGCTCGTTCGAGATCCGCATCGCCTCGCGCTCACGCGCGGGCAACTGGCTGCCGACCGGCGGCATCGAGCGCTACGCACTCATGCTGCGGCTCTACGATACGCCGGTCGGGGTCGCCACGCGCACCCAGCGCGATGCGCCGATGCCCAGCATCACCACGGTGGGCTGCTCATGATCCGGCTCGCGTTCACCATCATCGCCGGCGTGGTGCTGGGCCTCGTGGTCCATCTCGTCAGCGTGCTGGCGCTGCCGCGGATCGCGACGCAGGATGCCTATTCGCGGCTGACGCCGATGACGAAGGTGAACGCCGTCACCCAGCTTCCCCTTGCCGCCCCCAACGATTCGCCGATGCCGTTCATGGACCCGGCCTTTGCGCTGGCGATCTGCCGCTACGACCTCTCGGGCGGACCGATCAAGCTCACGGTGCCGGTGAGCCAGGCCTACACCTCGGTGTCGTTCTACACCCGTAACGAAATCGCCTATTACGCCATCAACGACCGCTCCGCGGGCCGCAAGGTGATCGAGCTCGATCTGATGACGGAAGCACAGCACAGCGAGCTGCCGGAGGACGAGGAGGTCACCGCGGCCGACCGCCTGATCATCGATTCCCCGACCACGACCGGCCTGATCCTGATGAAGGCACTCGCCCCCGAGCCCGGCCTGATGCCGCAGGCGCAAGGCTCGCTCCAGGCTGCGACCTGCGCACCGCAGACCGAGGCGCCCGCCAAGGCCGAGGCACCGCGCCGGCGCTGATGCCTGGAATTTCAAAGCGCCCAATCGAAAGTGCGAAAACAACCCCATGCACAGTAGAGCTGGCGTTGAAATCGTTGGGCTCTTTACTCAACCATCACTCTGCCTCCGGCGACGTGCAGCTCCTTTGACTCGTCGGGCAAAACACAGGCATGTTGGCATCGAGGAGTACGTCTCCACATCGCTGCGCACGGCGTCAGCTGATCGGGACTAGGGAGCAGCGCGTATCCCTATCTGGAGCCGATCTCGCATCCGCGCACAATGGCAGCAGCTGTCAGGCGACAGTAGGACGCAACTTCAATTCGCTTGGGATGTTGAAGCCGCACGTCTCGATGACTATCGATTGAAGATCGTCTCGGTCGGGGAGGAACGAATGAGCACCATCACCGGCGGCTGTCATTGTGGCGCAATCCGTTATGAGGTCGAGGGCGAGGCGATCGTGCACGCGCTTTGCCACTGCCGCGATTGCCGGCTTCACGCGGGCGCTCCGGTCGTCGGCTGGACGATGTATGCCGAAAACGCCGTCAAGGTGACCAAGGGCGAGCCCAAGGTCTACAAATCCTCGGAGCACGGGCGGCGGCATTTCTGCGGCGATTGCGGCACCGGCCTGTTCTACGTCAACGGCGAGATCCTGCCGGGGATGATCGACATCCAGAGCGCGACCTATGATGATCCCGAGGCCGTGCCGCCGATGATGCAGATGCAGGTCGCCGAGCGCCTGCGCTGGATGGAGCACGCGCACGAACTGCCGGCGTTCGAGCGTTATCCACCGCAGCCCTGAAGGGCGGCGGCTATCCGTCCCGCTTCACAGGAAGCCGCCGGACGTTCAGCCGATGTCCGCCACCATCATCTGGTGTTTTCACGCCTGAGCTTGAGGGCGGGCGGCCTCGTCCGCGCCCAGAGCAGCGCCAGCGGGCCGAGCGCAATTCCGGCCGCCAGCACGACGAAGACCAGCAGCCAGCCGGTTGCGCTCTGCGGTCCGCCGGCCATGTCGAGCGCAACGCCCGTGCCCCAGGCACCGGCCGCCGACAGGCCGAAGCCGACGGTGGAATGCAGGGCGAGCGTTGCGCCACGATGCTCGGAGACGGCCGCCGCCGACATGCCGGCGGTCAACGCACCGGAATCGGCGGGCACCGTCAGGCCATAGACGAGCAGCAGCAGGGCCAGCACCCATCCTGGCGCGGTTGCGTTGAAGCCGATGACGGCCGCCACGCAGGCCGACGCGATCATCACCACCGTGATCGCCCGGTGGCGCCCGAATTTCAGCGCGGCCTCGTTGCCGAGGATGCTGGCCGGCATCGAGATCACCGCGAAGCAGACGCTCAGCACGACGGGACTCAACCAGGACGGCGCGCCTTGATGCGAGACGACGAAGGTCCAGAATCCGACCAGCCAGGTGCGGATGCCGTAGAGCTCGAAGCAGTGCGCGCCATAGCCCAGGATGTAGCCCAGCGCCTCGCGGTTGGCGAAGACGGGCGCAAAGTTCAGGAGACGTCCCGATCTGGGCGCGGGCCGCCGCGGCTCGATCAGGACACAGGCAATGACCATCGCAACCGGTCCGATGCCGGTCACGAAGAATGCGGCACGCCATCCAAGGCCATCCGCGACGAGTTGCGCAGCGAGGAAGGACAGGCCGACGCCGAGCGAGAAGCTCGACGTGTAGAGCGTCACCGCCCGCGAGGTGTCGCCGGCCGGCAGGCGATCCGTCAGCGCCTTCAGTCCCGGCATGTAGGCGCCGGCAAAGCCAAGGCCCGCGAGCGACCAGATCACCATGCCCGACCAGAAGCCTTGCGCGAAGAGGCCGAACGCCATTGTCGCAAGCCCGCTGACGATCGAGCCGCCCAGGAGCACGAGCCGGGCATCGATGCGGTCGGTCAACGTGGTCAGCACCGGCACCGCCAGCATGTAGCCGAAGGCATAGCCGCTCGCCATCAGGCCGCCCTCCGCCGCGGACAGCCCCCAGGCCGGCATCAGGTGCTGCGACAGATTCGCAGAGAGTGTCACGTGCGGCAGCAGATTGCCGATCTGGCCGATGCACATCATCGCGATCAGCGACCATCCGGTCAGCTTACGAATTGGCTCCTCCCGCCTGCAGCGGCTCCGATGTCGTCCGGTCCGCGCGCAGCAGCAGAAGCGCGACGAACGCGGAGACGGAAGCGAGCGCGCTGATCCACAG
>NZ_JAEMSD010000339.1 GCF_016462955.1 Bradyrhizobium sp.
GTCCTCGACCAGCGTCTCGTAGCGAACCACCTCGCCGGAGAACACGAAGGTATCGCCGGGCGAGAGGCCCTCGATGAAGGCCTCCTCGATCTCACCGAGCAGCCGGCCGCCGCGCGCGATCACCCCCGTCGACCCGCTACCGCCGCCGCGCGAGCGCACCAGGCGCACCTTCAGCATATCGTCCTCGACGATGGTGCCGACATTCATCCGGTAGCTCTGCCGTACCTTGGGATTGGCGACGCGCCAGCGCCCCTCCTTGTCCTGCTTGATGCGGGCGAAGCGCTCATAGGTCTTCAGCGCGTAGCCGCCGGAGGCGACGAAATCGACTACGTCATCGAAATCCTGCCGCGACAGGTCTGCATAGGGCGCGGCCGTGCGGACCTCGTCGTAGAGCTCATCGCTGAAAAAAGGCTCGCCGCAGGCGCAGCCGAGCAGGTGCTGTGCCAGCACGTCGAGCGCGCCGGTGCGCAAGGGCGGCGTGTCCTGCGCGTTCTCGGCGATGGCATCGATCGCGACGCGGCACTCCAGCACTTCGAACCGGTTGGCCGGCACCAGCACCGCGCGCGAGGCTTCGTCGAGGCGGTGGTTGGCACGGCCGATCCGCTGCATCAGGCGCGAGGAGCCTTTTGGCGCACCGATATTGACGACGAGGTCGACGTCGCCCCAATCGACGCCGAGGTCGAGCGAGGAGGTGCAGACCACGCCGCGCAGCCGGCCCGCAGACATCGCGTCCTCGACCTTGCGGCGCTGGGCGACATCGAGCGAGCCGTGATGCAGCGCGATGGCGAGGCCGTCGTCGTTCATGCTCCAGAGATTCTGGAACAGCATCTCGGCCTGGCTGCGGGTGTTGACGAAGACCAGCGTGGTCTTGTTGGCCTTTATCAGCTCGTAGATTTCGGGGAGCGCATGGCGCGCGCTGTGGCCGGCCCAAGGCAGCCGCTCGCGCGTATCGAGCATCTCGACCACAGGCGGCGCAGCACCGCCGGCAATGACGATGTCGGCCGCTCGTTCCTGGCCGCCGGGCTGCGGCACCAGGAAGCGCGCGAGCTGATCCGGCTCGGCGACGGTCGCCGACAGGCCGATGGCGCGCATCTGTGGCGCGAGCCGCCATAGCCGCGCGAGGCCGAGCGACAGCAGGTCGCCGCGCTTGGACGTCACCAGCGCATGCAATTCGTCGAGCACGATACGTTTCAGGGAGGAGAACAGGAACGGCGCGTCGTCGGAGGAGAGCAGCAGCGCGAGCTGCTCGGGCGTCGTCAGCAGCACGTCCGGCGGATAACGCCGTTGCCGCTGGCGTCGCGACACCGGCGTGTCGCCGGTTCGGGTCTCGACCTTGATCGGCAGCGCCATCTCCGCGATCGGCCGCTCCAGATTGCGCGCGATGTCGACGGCGAGCGCCTTGAGCGGCGAGATGTAGAGCGTGTGCAGGCCGCCGGCGCGTTGCAGATCGCGGCCAGTGGAGACGAGGCTTTGCTTCACACCCGCGGTCCGTTCGGCCGTCTCTGTCGAAAGCTTCACCAGGGTCGGCAGGAATCCCGCCAGGGTCTTGCCGGCGCCGGTCGGCGCGATCAGCAGCGCCGAGCGGTCCTCGCGCGCCTTCTGAAGCAGTGCCAATTGGTGCGCGCGCGGCGACCAGCCGCGGGCTGCGAACCAGGCCTCGAAGCGATCCGGCAGCAGCGCGGCCGGCTCGGCCGATTTTGAGAGGATACGGGGCGGCACGGCATGACAGGTAAGCCGTGGGGATGGCTTCGTCGAGGGGGGGCGCCCTCCCCGTCTGCACGAGGAGGACTATGGCTTAGGCACCTTACGCGCTTCGAGCGCGCGCCTCGCCCTCGAGACGACCGCTTTACGGTCTCCTCAGGGTGAGGCTGAGCAGCATTGCGCCTGTTGAGACTGCTGCGACGCATTCCGCCCTCATCCTGAGGGCCCGCCGAGGGCGGGCGTCTCGAAGGATGGCCACAGCGGAGGTCCCTCTCACACGAAGAGGGCGAGCGCTCTCACGCCGTGGCCGGCACCTGATCGAGGAATCCGGTCACGCTTCTGATGCGCCCGTTCTTCAACGCGACGAAATCTGTTCCCTTGATCGGGCTGTCGGCGCCTTCGGGACCGAGGCCCCAGGAAAAGCGGATGTGGTCGCCGTAACCGTTGGGCTCGCCGATCAGGTGGAATCTGAAATCGGGAAAGCGCTGCTGCACGCCGGATATCAGGGCGTCGATGCCGTCGGGCCCGTCGCCCTTCATCAGGGGATCGACATAGTTCGCATCCGGCGTCCAGTTTTCGCCGAGCAGCTCGCGGCGCCGGCCGGCCGCGCGCTCGTTCCAGAGCTCGATATAGCCGCGGGCGATGGTGACGGGATCGGTCATGTTGCTCTCCTTCGATGACGCCGTGTCCGGCTGACCGTCACTATCGAAGGTCCACGCGCGTCGATCGATTACCTCGGAGGTCATCAACGCGCGTGGAGGTTTCGCGAGAATTACTTCGCGGCCGTCACCATGATCTCGACGGTGTATTGCGGCGCCGCCAGCTTGGCTTCGACGGTGGCGCGCGCAGGCGTGTTGCCGGGCGAGACCCAGGCGTCCCACACTGCGTTCATCTCTGCGAAGGTCTTCATGTCGGTGATGTAGATCGTGGCCGAAAGCAGCTTCGACTTGTCGGTGCCGGCCTTGGCAAGGTGGCCGTCGATTGTCGCCAGGATGTCCTGGGTCTGCTTCGTCACGCTCTCGCCGGCCGCCTTGTTGGCGACGACGCCGGCAAGATAAACGGTGTTGCCGTGCACGACGACCTGGCTCATGCGCGGGCCGGTCTCGAAACGCTGAATGCTCATTGGGGATCTCCTCACTGGAATGGCGGCCCTGTCTAGCCCAGCGCCCTTCGCGGTGCCACCCCGATGGCGCATGCATCTGAAACGATGCATGCGCCATTCGCGACAATTCAGCCCACCGCCTTCGCGGCGGCGCGGCCGGCGTTGCGGCCGGAGAACAGGCAGCCGCCGAGGAAGGTGCCTTCCAGCGAGCGATAGCCATGCACGCCGCCGCCGCCGAAGCCGGCCGCTTCGCCGACGGCGTAGAGGCCGGGGATGACGCTGCCCTCCTCGCCGAACACGCGGGAGTCGAGGTCGGTTTCGAAGCCGCCCAGCGTCTTGCGGGTGAGGATGTTGAGCTTCACCGCGATCAGCGGCCCATGCGCGGGATCGAGGATGCGGTGCGGCGATGCGGTGCGGATCAGCTTGTCGCCGATATAGCGGCGCGCATTGTGAATGTTCATCACCTGCGCGTCCTTGACGTAAAGGTTGGCGATCTCGCGGTCGCGCGCCTCGATCTGCATCCTGATCTGCGCGAGCTTGAGGAGGTCGCTGCCGGCCAGCTTGTTCATGGCAGCAACGAGGTCCTCGAGCTTGTCGCGCACGATGAAGTCGACACCATGGCTCTTGAACGCCTCCACCGGCGCCGGCGCGCCCTTGTTGGTGGCGCGGCGCAGGGTCATGCGCCAGCTCTTGCCGGTGAGGTCGGGGTTCTGCTCCGAGCCCGACAGCGCAAACTCTTTCTTGATGATGCTCTGGGTCAGGATGAACCAGGAATAGTCGTAGCCGGTCGACATGATGTATTTGAGCTGGCCCAGCGTATCGGAGCCGGGGAACAGCGGTGCTGGCAGCCGGGTGCCGGTGGCGTCGAACCACATCGAGGACGGGCCGGGCAGGATGCGGATGCCGTGGCGCGGCCAGATCGGATTCCAGTTCTGGATGCCCTCGACATAGTGCCACATGCGGTCGCGGTTGATCAGCCGCGCACCGGTCTTTTCCGTGATGCCGATCATGCGGCCGTCGACGTGCTCGGGAACACCGGAGATCATGAACTTTGGCGGCGTGCCGAGCTGCTGCGGCCAGTTCTGCCGCACAAGCTCGTGATTGCCGCCGATGCCGCCGGAGGCGACGATGACGGCCTGAGCCTTCAGCGCGAACTCGCCGATCACGCTGCGCGAGGAGCTCTTGCCACGCTCGACATTGTCAGGCGCGAGGACGGCGCCGCTGACGCCATCCACCGTGCCGTTGGTAAGGGATAGCGCATCGACGCGGTGACGGAATTTGAACACGAGCCGGCCGCTCTTCACCGCCTCGCGCGCGCGGCGCTCGAACGGTTCGACGATGCCCGGGCCGGTGCCCCAGGTGACGTGAAAGCGCGGCACGGAATTGCCATGGCCCATCGCATCGTAACCGCCGCGCTCGGCCCATCCGACCACGGGAAAGAAGCGATGGCCCATCGCGCGCAGCCAGCTGCGCTTCTCGCCGGCCGCGAAGGCGACATAGGCCTCCGCCCATTGGCGGGGCCAAAAGTCCTCGTCGCGGTCGAAGCCGGCGGTGCCGAGCCAGTCCTGCATGGCGAGGTCGAAGGAGTCCTTGATGCCGAGCCGGCGCTGCTCCGGCGAATCGACCAGGA
This sequence comes from Bradyrhizobium sp., assembly GCF_016462955.1. GTDB lineage: Bacteria > Pseudomonadota > Alphaproteobacteria > Rhizobiales > Xanthobacteraceae > Bradyrhizobium. The sequence goes on from NZ_JAEMSD010000339.1 coordinate 4,434, forward strand.
ACAATCCGCCGAACGACCAGAATGCCTGACCGCCGATCGACTGCTCGCCTTCCTGGTCGACCACGATCACGCGCTTGCCTGCGTCGGCAATCTCGGTGGCCGCCACCAGGCCCGACAGCCCCGCGCCGACGACGATGACGTCCGTTTCTTCAGCCATGCGTTCCCCCCTCCACCCTGTAATTGCCCGGATTGAAGCCAGCGGTTGCAACTGAGATCAAGAGTATGATCCGTAAGACCTCGTTAACTTGTTCCACTTCGGGAAAGAGACCGGCCGGGTGCAGCGCGGACGCAACACTGGATTTGAATTTGTTTTGAGGCGGCCAGCCTGCCTAGACAAAACCTCGGTTACGACCGACGCTAGCCGTGCATCACCACCTGACACGCAGATTCGAATTCGACTGGGGCGGGGGACAATGAGGTTTCTGACGGGGTTGCTTGCGTCGGTTCTCCTGATCGCGGGCATGGGGGCTTCTCACGCGGTGGTTCGGATCGCGGATGACCGCGGCGGCCGGATTGGAACCTACGTCGACAAATACCAGGACCTCAGGCAATCAGGCGAAACCGTCATCATCGACGGCCTCTGCGCCTCGGCCTGCACCATCGTCCTCGGTGCCATTCCGCACGACCGGATCTGCGTGACCTCGCATGCGACGCTCGGCTTCCACGCCGCCTGGGATTTCGGCGCTAATGGCCGCGCCGTCACCAATCCCGAAGCAACCCAGATGCTCTATGCGATGTATCCGTCGCAGGTGAAGCGCTGGATCGGCCAGCGGGGCGGGCTCACCCACCGCATGCTTTTCCTGAAGGGCAAGCAGCTCGAGGCCATGTACAAGCCCTGCTACATGGACGCACAGGCTTCGACGGCCAAGCCGGCCCGGCGATCGCTCCCGCAGGCGGAGCCACTCGAATCCGCCCGCGGCCAGCTGCTGCACTGATCTTCGTGGCCTGACGGAAGTCTTTTGCCCCTGCCGGCGGCGTCTTGCCGGCAGGCGGGGCAAAGCCTATCTGAAAGCCTGGGAACCGGGGCCTTCGCCCCGATCGTCGTCATGGCTCGACCACTGCATCCAGCGCATCGACTATCGGACAATTCGCCCAATGCCGGCCGGATGCCATTCGTGCTGCTGTGGGCTGGCGCAGTCATCGGCGGTCTCGCCGTGACCGGCGCGCTGGCGCTCTGGTTCCACTACGGCAGCCAAGTGTTCTTCGAAATGATCAGGACCGGCCTGGCCGCCTGCTTCTGAGACAGGAAGTTTTCCGCCCATGAGCTCCGCCACCCGTCCGCTGGTGATCGCAACCGCCTTCGCCGCAAGCCTCGTTGCCGGGCTGCTGATCATGTTCTGGGCCATGGGAGGGGTCAGCAAGGTGGCGCAGCCGGCCGCGATCGGCGGCCCGTTCCAGCTGACCGACCAAAACGGCAAGGCCGTCACGGACAAGAGCCTGAAGGGCAAGCCGACCCTGATCTTCTTCGGCTACACCCATTGCCCCGACGTCTGCCCGACCTCGCTGTTCGAGATCTCGGAAGTGCTGCGCGCGATGGGCAAGGATGCCGACAAGGTCAATGCCATCTTCATCTCGGTCGATCCCGAGCGTGACACGCAGGCCGCGATGAAGGACTATCTGTCGAGCTTCGACCCGCATCTTCAGGGCCTGTCCGGCGATCCCGCCGAGACCGCCAAGGTCATCAGCTCCTACCGGGTCTATGCCAAGAAGATCCCGACCAAGGACGGCGACTACACCATGGACCACACCGCGCTGATCTATCTGATGGACCGCGAGGGGAGGTTCGTCTCGCCCTTCAACCTGAAGCGCACGCCTGAAGAGGCGGCGGCGGATCTGAAGAAGTATCTTTGAAGGCTTCGGCCGGGCGCGGCTGCTCCTCTGTCGTCATGGCCGGCCTTGACGGCGGAGTGAGCTTCACCTTGGCCACAATCGGCGCTCGCGTTCCCGGCGGGATGGTCTATAACGCCCTCCGATCCCACTGAAATTCGTTCATTTCCGGCCGATGGCTCCATCGCAACAGGCGAAATCGTCCAAATCTGTCCGTGGCTTGCTGGCAGGGCTGGCGGCCGGCCTTTGCCTGCTCGGCGGCCTCACCGGGGCGGGCGCGCAAGCCCCCGCCAAGCAGCCCCCGGCAGCCCCTCAGGCCACGCCGCAGGTTGTGCCTCAGGCCGCTCCGCAGGCCGTCCCCGGATTCTGGGACCCCCGGCGGCGCCCCGAACGGCCGGACCTGTCGCGCCTCACCGTGATCCGCTTTTTGACCGAGACCGATTATCCGCCGTTCAACTACACCGGCGCGGACGGCAACCCGGCCGGCTTCAACGTCGATTTCGCCCGCGCCCTGTGCGAGGAGATCAAGGTCACCTGCACGGTGCAGATGCGCCGCTTCGAGACGCTGGTGGACGCGCTCACCTCCAACCGGGGCGATGCCATCATCGCCTCGATGGCGGTGAGCCCGCAGCTGCGCGCCCGCGTCGACTTCACCGATCCCTATTACCGCGTGCCGGCGCGCTTCGTCTCGCGCAAGGACGCGGTGATGCCGGAGATCCGGCCCGAATATCTCGAGGGCAAGAAGGTCGGCGTCGTCGCCGGGTCCGCGCATGAGGCGTATCTGAAGGCGATGTTCACCGACGCCGAGTTGCATGCCTATCCCAATGACGATGCGTTGCGCGCAGCTTTGCGCAAGGGCGAGGTCGATTTCATCTTCGGCGATGCCATCTCGCTGGCGTTCTGGATCAACGGCACGGATTCCGGCGATTGCTGCGCCTTCTCCGGCGGTCCCTTCGTCGAGAGCCGCTTCTTCGGGGAAGGCATCGGCATCGCCGTGCGCAAGGGCAACGACGTGCTGCGCCAGGCCCTGAACTGGGCGATGTTCCGCGTCTGGGAGAAAGGCCGCTACACCGATCTGTGGCTGCGGTATTTCTCGGTGAGCCCGTTCTAGCCATCGTCGTTGCTCCTTCCGCCGTCATTGCGAGGAGCCCTTGCGACGAAGAAATCCAGACTGTCGCCGCAGAAGCAGCCTGGATTGCTTCGCGGAGCCTGTCATCGGGTCGCGCTCTGCGCGGGCCCGTTGGCTCGCAATGACGGTGCAAGAGGCAATACCGCCCGCAAAATTGCATTTGGCCCGGAAATCGCTATTTTCCGCGGCCCGGAGGCCCCTGATGTCCGTTATCGATCTAGCCGCAAGCCCGAGCGATCTGCGTGCGCTCGCCGAACAATCCAACGCCTGGCCGTTCGAGCAGGCCAAGGCCATTGTCGCGC
>NZ_JAEMSD010000340.1 GCF_016462955.1 Bradyrhizobium sp.
TCTGCCGGTGAGGTGGCGCTAGGCCGGTGAGCCCCCCCGATCCACCTTTGCGATCATGCCATTCTGCCCCTGTTTTGCCCGACGGGTCAAATAGATTTCGGATAAATCGTAAGTCATTGTTCTTGCACGCCCCGGCTACTGTGCATGGGGTTGTTTTCGCATTTCTTGTTACGAGCCCGCGATGGTCACATTCGCGTGCAGAAAAATTCCATCCTCATACGCTCCGCCGCATGAAAGATTAATCACGCGCGCAGCATGCACGGCAGTGCTGGCATCGCTATTTTCCCGGACGTCTCGACACCTCTGCTGACCCGCACCATCATTCCCGAAGACGGATGGTGATGGCCGCGCGCGGCCGGGAGTGTCGTATGCAGCGTCGGGACTTTCTGAAGCTTTCGGTTGGAACTGCGGCCGCCGCTGCGCTCGCTTCGCCCGCCATTGCGCAAGGCGCGGCGGTGAAGGAAATTCGCATCGGCTATCAGAAGACAGGCGTTCTGGTCATCACGCGTCAGCAGGCCGCCTTGGAAAAACATTTTACCCCGCGCGGCATCGAGGTGAAATGGATCGAGTTCTCCTCGGGGCCGCCGATGATGGAAGCCATGAACGTCGGCAGCGTCGATTTCGGCGCCGTCGGCGATTCCCCGCCAGTGTTCGCGCAGGCCGCGGGAGCCGCGATCGTCTATGCTGCCGGCCAGCCCATCACCAACGGCCAGGGCATCCTGGTGCCCAAGGATTCGCCGATCCGGGGCATCGCCGATCTCAAGGGGAAGCGCATCGGCTTCACCAAGGGCTCCAGCGCCCACAACGTCGTGGTGCAGACGCTGGAGAAGGCTGGACTCACCTATGCGGACATCACGCCGGTCTACCTGACCCCGCCCGACGCCGGCCCTGCCTTCGCCAATGGGAGCATCGAGGCCTGGGCGATCTGGGATCCCTATTTCGCGATCGGCGAGACCAAGCAGAACGGCCGCATCCTGATCAACTCGCACGAGGTCACCAAGACCAATTCCTTCTACATCGCCAACCGCGAGTTCGCGAAGAACCATGGCGCCATCCTGCAACAGATCGTCGACGTGACGACTGCGGCGGGCCAATGGGCCGAGCAGCACCGCGACGAGGTCGCCAAATCGCTCGCCGCGATCACCGGCGTTCCCTTGGACATCCAGACCGTCGCGGCCAACCGCGCGAACTTCGTGGTCGGCCCCGTCACCGAGGAGATCGTCACGACCCAGCAGGGCGTCGCCGACCGCTTCTACAAGCTCGGCCTGATCCCGAAGCCGATCGTCATTCGCGACATCGTCTGGCGCAACCCGGCAGCCTGACCGTGCCGACCAATCTTCCCATCCACAAGGGTTTGAACATGAGACGTATCATCCAGCGTCTGATCGCGGCCATCGTGCTGTCGATCGGCATCGTCGCCGCCGCCGTCGGCACGACCTACGGCTAGGGGCACATCGATGAGCAAGCAACCCAACGCCAACATCCTTTGGTTCCTGCCGACGCACGGCGATGGCCGCTATCTCGGCACCGGCATCGGCGGCCGCGAGGTCAATTTTAACTATCTGCGCCAGATCGCGCAGGCCGCCGACCAACTCGGCTATTTCGGCGTGCTGCTGCCGACCGGCCGGTCATGCGAGGATTCCTGGATCGTCGCCTCGAGTGTCGCGCCGTTCACCGAGCGGCTGCGCTATCTCGTGGCGGTCCGTCCCGGCCTGCAATCGCCGAGCGTCGCCGCGCGCATGACGGCGACACTGGATCGCATCAGCAATGGCCGGCTCCTCGTCAACGTCGTCACCGGCGGCGATCCCGTCGAGAACAAGGGCGACGGCATCTTCCTCGGCCATGACGAGCGCTACGAGGTCACCCGCGAGTTCCTGAACGTCTACAGCGATCTGCTCGCCGGCAAGACGGTGAACGCCGAAGGCAAGCACATCCATGTCGAGGGCGGCAAACTGCTGTTTCCTCCGGTGCAGTCGCCGCGGCCCCCGTTGTATTTCGGCGGCTCGTCCGATGCGGGCATCGACGTCGCGGTCGACACCGTCGACAAATATCTCACCTGGGGCGAGCCGCCGGCGCTGGTTGCCGAGAAGATCGCGAAGGTGAGGGAGGTCGCGGCAGCGCGCGGCAGAAAGCTCTCCTTCGGCATCCGCCTGCACGTCATCGTCCGTGAGACCAACGAGGAGGCCTGGCGCGCCGCGAACGAGCTGATCAAGCATGTCAGCGACGACACCATCGCGCTGGCGCAGAAGAACTTCGCCCGCATGGACTCGGTCGGCCAGCAGCGCATGGCGCAGCTTCATGGCGGCAGGCGCGACAAGCTCGAGATCGCGCCCAACCTCTGGGCCGGCGTCGGCCTCGTGCGCGGCGGCGCCGGCACCGCGCTGGTCGGCGACGCCGAGACCGTCGCGGCCCGCATCAGGGAGTATCAGGATCTCGGTATCGATACCTTCATCATGTCGGGCTACCCGCATCTGGAGGAAGCCTACCGCTTCGCCGAGCTGGTCTTCCCGCTGCTCGCGCTGGAGCAGCCTTCCAACGTGACGAAGCTGCATTTCAACGGTGGTCCGTTCGGCGAGACTGTCGGCAGCGATTTCCGTCCGCAGCACCGGGTGTCGCAGTCATGAGCCTGATCGACAGCGTTTCTCTTCCGCGCAGCTTCCGCCTGCCGCGCGTCGACGGCCTGATCCAGTGGATCGTGCCGCTCGCCATCATCGCGATCTGGCAGGTCGCGAGCGTCACCGGCTTCGTGCCGACCCGGGTGCTGCCGGCCCCGAGCGACGTCGTGCTCGCGGGCTGGAAGCTGCTGCTTTCCGGCGAGCTCGTCCGCAACATCTGGGTCTCGTTCTGGCGCGCTTCGATCGGCTTCCTGATCGGGGGCGGCATCGGCTTCGCCTTCGGCCTTGCCAACGGCCTGTCGCAGCTGTCGGCCAGGCTCACCGACACCACGCTGCAGATGGTGCGCAACGTGCCGCATCTCGCGCTGATCCCGCTGGTCATCCTCTGGTTCGGTATCGACGAGAGCGCCAAGCTGTTCCTGGTGGCGCTGGGCGTGTTCTTCCCGATCTATCTCAACACGCTGCACGGCATCCGCACGGTAGATCCGCAGCTGATCGAGATGGGCCGCATCTACGGTATGACCGACGGCGAGCTGTTCCGCCGCGTCATCTTTCCGGGCGCGCTACCCTCGATCTTCGTCGGCATCCGCTTCGCGCTCGGCATCATGTGGCTGACCCTGATCGTCGCCGAGACCATCGCCGCGTCCTCAGGGCTAGGCTACATGGCGATGCAGGCGCGCGAGTTCATGCTGATCGACGTCGTCGTGCTCTCGATCCTGATCTATGCCTTGCTCGGCAAGCTCGCCGACAGCGCCTCCCGCGTGCTGGAGCGCCTGACCCTCTCCTGGCACCCCGCCTTCCAGAAACGTTGAGACATACCGGGAATCACATGCAGACAGCGCTTCGTACTTCTCTTCCCGAGACCGAGCTCGCCAGCCGCGCCAATTTCGCGCCTCACACCCGCGTGGTGCGCGAGGAACGTCCGCTGCAGGCCAGCGGCCTGCCGCTCAGCATCCGCGGCTTGCGCAAATCCTTCGGCGACAACGAGGTGTTGCGCGGCATCGACCTGCACATCCCCGCCGGCCAGTTCGTTGCGATCGTCGGCAAAAGCGGCTGCGGCAAGAGCACACTGCTGCGCCTGATCGCCGGCCTCGACAAGATCGATGCCGGCAGCATCGGCTTCGGCCAGGATATCCAGCCCGAGGATATCCGCGTGATGTTTCAGGAGCCGCGGCTCTTGCCCTGGGCGCGCGTGCTCGCCAATGTCGAGGTCGGGCTCGGCCGCGATCGTGCTTCCAAGGATGCGCATGACCGTGCCGAGAAGGCGCTGATCGAGGTCGGCCTCGCCGACAAGCGCGACCAATGGCCGTCGGTGCTCTCGGGCGGACAGAAACAGCGCGTCGCGCTCGGCCGCGCGCTGGTGTCGCGCCCGCGCGTGCTTGCCTTCGACGAGCCGCTCGGCGCACTGGATGCGCTGACGCGCATCTCGATGCAGCGCCTCTTGGAGCGGGTCTGGCGCGATCAGGGCTTCACCGCGATCCTGGTCACCCACGATGTCTCCGAGGCGGTCGCGCTGGCGGATCGCGTGCTGGTGATCGACGAGGGGCGCATCGCCCATGACGTCACGGTCAACGCCGCCCGGCCGCGCCAGCGCGGATCGGCCGAGCTTGCGGCCCTCGAAGGCTCGATCCTGAGCCACCTTTTGTCGGCAGACGATCGTACCTAGATATGAGGGAATCCCGCTTCGGGGAGCAATGCCATGAATGTAGTGCCCCGCGATCTCATGACCGAAATCCCCGTCTCGTCCGCCGATTTTCGCGGCGCCATGCGCCATCTCACCGGCGGCGTCAGCGTCATCACCGCCGGGCGGGGCAAGGACATCACCGGCATGACGGTGACCTCGGTCACCTCGCTGTCGGTCGAGCCGCCGACGCTGCTGGTCAGCATCAACCGCGACGCCTCCTCGTTTCCGCTGATCCGCCGCAACGGTGCCTTCGGCGTGAATATCCTGAATGCCGACCAGCTCGATGTGGCCGAGCGCTTTGCCGGCAAGGGCGGGCTGAAGGGCGCCGATCGCTTTGCAGGCAGCCAGTGGGTGACGGCGACCTCGGGCGTTCCGCTCCTGGTCGGCGCGCTCTCGGCGTTCGACTGCGAGGTCGAGGAGATCCTGGAGCGGCATTCCCACGGCATCGTCATCGGTCGCGTCAGGACCATCAGGACCTCGGCCCGCACCGCCGCGCTGGCCTATTGGCACGGCCAATATCTGGCGGTCGACCAGGACGAAGACGCGGCACGGCTCGCGGAGGTCAGCGTTCCCGCACTCACCCGCCGCGGCACCTGATCGCCGCGGCTGTTGACGCAGAGGCTGGCCTTTTCCGCCACATCGCTCTAGAAGCGGCCCGGGCTGTCCCGCCGGGACGGCAACGGAGCGGAACGATGAAGCGCGTCGCGACCTGGGCCTTCTACGCCATCGGCGCGCTCGCGATCGCCTATCTCGCCCTCTACGCCTACGCGATGTTCTCGGGATCGCCGATCGTGCCGGGCGACCCCATCCACATCTTCCGCAAGCCGGACGCGCCGAGTTATTCGTGACGACACTCTCTCCTCGTCATGGCCGGGCTTGTCCCGGCCATCCACATAGAGCCACGAGCGACGAGAGACGTGGATGCCCGGGTCAAGCCCGGGCATGACGGCGGAGTGCGGGACTACCCCCGCAAGATCGCCAGCGCGAGCGTCTGTGCGCGCGGCACGATGCTGTCGACCTCGAGATATTCCTCCGGGGTGTGCGCGAGACCGCCGACCGGCCCGAGGCCGCAGATGGTCGGCGTGCCCACGGCGGCGGTGAAGCCGGAATCGGCGCAGCCGCCGGAGAATTCGCCCTCGAGCGTGGTAAGGCCGACGTCTCTTGCGGCGGCCTGGTAGCTCTCGAACAGCGCCTTCGACTTCTCGCTCTGCACCACCGGCACGAACTCGCCCTTGATCGACAGCGTCGCATTGGTGCCCGGCACATAAGATGTCGCAACGATAGTCTCGATCGCGCCCATGATCCGCGCGCGATCGGCCGGATCGACATAGCGCAGATCAATCTGGCCCTCGGCATAGGGCGCCGTCGTGTTGACGGACTGTCCGCCCGAGACCAGGCCGACATTGAGCGTGATGCCCTTGTCGAGATCGGTCAGCGCGTGGATCTGCACGATCTTGTGCGCGAGCTCGCCGATCGCGCTGACGCCGGCGGCGAAGTTGGCACCGGAATGGGCCGCCTTGCCGGTGATGGCCATGTGCATGAAGATGCCGCCCTTGCGTCCTGTCACGACGTTGCCCGTGGGGCGGCCCGGCTCGGAATTGAACACGGCGCGCGCGCTGCGTCCCTCGCGCTCGATCACCGGCCGCGAGGAGGGCGAGCCGATCTCTTCGTCCGAGGTGATCAGCACCTTGATCGGATGCGGTGAGCCGCCGAACTTGTGGAAGGCGGTCGCGACGAACACGTTCATGACGAGGCCGGACTTCATGTCGGCGACACCGGGTCCATAGGCGCGGCCGTCCCGGATCGTGAACGGCCGCCGCCCGGCCTCGCCCTTGCCGAACACGGTGTCGCGATGCCCCATCAACAGCACCGGCGGCTCGTTGCTGCCGGGCTTTGCCACCTCGGCATGGATCGCGTCGCCGAACGTGTCGTGGCTCTCGCGCCGGCACGGTATGCCGTGCTCGGCAAAGTGCCGCTCGAACCGCGCACCGACCGCATCGACGCCCTCCTTGTCGTAGGAGCCGGAATCGATGTTCACGACGTCGCGCAGCAGGTCGATCATCGCCTGCTTCTGCGACGCCAGCCAGTCCGTGATCTGAGCTTCAGACATGTGGTCCCTCGGTGTGGTTCTCGGGCGAGGTTATAGGGCCTGGCGCAGGCGCGACCTAGTCGGAGAATGCGATGCGGCTCTGCGCCGCGTGCTGAGTTATCCGTCATTCTGAGGCGGCCGCCTCTTCAGCGGCCCTCGAAGGGCGACGGCCCGGCGGTGGCCGTTCATCCTTCGAGGCTCCGCACGCGATGCGTTCGCATCGCGCGCTTCGCACCTCAGGATGACGGGGCGAGTATTGGTGTACGCCAAACGAAAATGCCCGGGACAGGCCCGGGCATTCGCAATCGCAACCAGCCTGGGAGCTGTTACGCCCCCACCATCGGCATCCGCGGATATTCGCCGGGCGTGCCTGCGGGCGGGATCGGGATGCCGCCATCGGCATATTCGTTGAGCTTGTTGCGCAGCGTGCGGATCGAGATTCCGAGGATGTTGGCGGCATGGGTCCGGTTGCCGAGGCAGTGCTTCAGCGTCTCCAGGATCAGGTCGCGCTCGACGTCGGCGACAGTGCGGCCGACCAGCGCGCGCGTTACCTGCTCGGCGGCCATGGTGGCATGCGCCACTGCCGGCGGCGTCCTCGCAAGGTCGAGGCGGTCGCCGTCCGGCGTGATGATAGCGTCAGCGCCGATCTCGTCGCCCTGCGCCATCAGCACCGCGCGATGCATGGTGTTCTCCAGCTCGCGGACGTTGCCCTGCCAGCGGTTGGCGGAGAGCACGCGGCGGGCATCCGCCGAGATCGGGCGCAGCGGCACGCCGTTGGCCTCGGCATATTTCTTTACGAAATGCTGGGCGAGCTCCAGGATGTCGGCGGGACGCTCGCGCAGCGGTGGGATCTTCAGATTGACGACGTTGAGGCGGAACAGCAGGTCCTCGCGGAAGGTGCCTTCGCGCACTGCGTCAGCGAGATTGCGGTTGGAGGTCGCGATGATGCGGATGTCTACCGGCACGGGCTTGGTGCCGCCGACGCGGTCGATCTCGCGCTCCTGGATGGCGCGCAGCAATTTCGATTGCAGGCGGACGTCCATCTCGGAGATTTCGTCGAGCAGCAGCGTGCCGCCGGTCGCCTCCTCGAACTTGCCGATGCGGCGCGCGACCGCGCCGGTGAACGCGCCCTTTTCGTGGCCGAACAGCTCGGACTCCAGGAGGTGCTCGGGGATCGCGGCGCAATTGATCGAAATGAACGGGCGCTTGGCGCGAGCCGAGCGGGTGTGGACGTAGCGGGCCAGCACTTCCTTGCCGGTGCCGGATTCGCCGGTGATCATCACCGAGGCGTCGGAGCC
>NZ_JAEMSD010000341.1:0-2605 GCF_016462955.1 Bradyrhizobium sp.
GTCTCGCTGTGCACCCCACCGCAGGTGCGGCGCGCCCAGGCCGCCGCGGCGCTCGCCGCCGGCAAGCATGTCATGCTGGAAAAGCCGCCCGGCACGGGCGTTGCCGAGCTCGATCCGCTGATCGCGATGGCGGCAGAAGCCAAACGCACGCTGTTTGCGACCTGGCATTCGCGATATGCGCCGGCGGTCGAGCCGGCGCGCGCGTGGCTGAGGGCGCGCCGGATCACATCCGTGCACATCAGCTGGAAGGAAGACGTTCGGGTCTGGCATCCCGGGCAGGGCTGGATCTGGGAACCGGGCGGCCTCGGCGTGTTCGATCCCGGCATCAATGCGTTGTCGATCGTGACCAGGATTCTGCCGAAGCCCGTGTTCGTCACTGCGGCCGAGCTGGCCTTTCCGTCCAATTGCCAGGCGCCGATCGCTGCAAACCTGACGCTGACCGACATCGAAGGTCTGCCTGTCACCGCGGAGCTCGATTTCCGCCAGACCGGGCCGCAGAGCTGGGACATCGTCGTCGATACCGATCAGGGACGGATGACCCTGTCGAGCGGCGGCGCGCGCATGGCCGTCGATGGCGAGGTGTTGGCCGAGGCGCCGGATGCGGAATATCGCGGACTGTACCGGCGCTTCGTCGAGCTCACGGCGACCGGTGCGAGTGACGTCGACCTCACCCCGCTCCGTCTCGTCGCCGACGCCTTCCTGCTCGGCAAGCGCACGATCGTCGAACCGTTTGTGGATTGAGCATGGCCGCAGCAAGGGTCACGAGAGACGTTTTCGGATTGCTGCCTGACGGCCGCAAGGTCGAGCGCATCGCGTTGCGCGGGGCAGGCGGCTTCGAGGCCCGCATCATGACCTACGGCGCGGTGATCCAGGCGCTGATCGCGCCGGACGCGAAAGGTGAATACGACGACGTGGTGCTCGGTCATGACGAGTTTGCTGGCTATCTCGCCGAACGAAAATTCTTCGGCGCCACGGTCGGCCGCTACGCCAACCGCATTGCCAAGGGCCAGTTTTCGCTCGACGGCGAGACGGTGCAGCTCGCCGTTAACAACGGCGTCAATGCGCTGCATGGTGGCCTCGACGGTTTTGACTGCAAGCTCTGGGAGATTGCGGACATCGACCAGGGAGTCGAGCCCGCGGTGACGCTCTCTTATGTCAGCCCGCACGGCGAAGAAAATTACCCCGGCCGGCTCGACGTGCGCCTGACCTATCGGGTCACCAGTCCGGCCGAACTGTCGCTCATCATGCAGGCGCGGACCGACCGGCCGACCATCGTCAACCTGACCAACCACAGCTTCTTCAACCTCGAGGGCGCGGCGTCCGGTACGTCCGTGCTCGACCACGAGCTCACGGTCGCTGCAGAACATTTCCTCGCCATCGATCCCAGCGCGATTCCGCTGCCGGAGCCGCCGCGCGCGGTTGCCGAGACGCCGTTCGACTTTCGCGCGCCGCGGCCGGTCGGCGAGCGCATCCGCGAATTCGATCAGCAACTGCGAAACGGCAGGGGCTACGATCACACCTACTGCCTAGCCCGTGACGGCGAGCTTGCGCTTGCAGCCCGGCTGGAGGCGCCGCGCTCGGGACGGGTCATGGAGCTGTTCACGGACCAGCCCGGACTTCAGGTCTATTCTGGCAATTATCTCGATGGCACGATTTCGGGGAAGGGCGGCAAGCTCATACGTCAATCCGACGCCATCTGCCTGGAGCCGCACATCTGGCCCGACGCGCCGAACCGGCCGGACTTTCCGAGTCCTCGCCTTGATCCCGGCGGAGTGTATCGCCATCACTCGGTCTATCGCTTTTCGGTGAGGTCGTCCTGATGGAACAGGTGCCCACGACGGTGCTCTCCGACCATCCCTGCCATCTCGGCGAGGGGCCGACCTATGACGCCGCGACCGACACCGCCTGGTGGTTCGACATTCGCGAGGGCAAGCTGTTCGAGGCCGATCTGGGCAGCGGCGCGATCCGCGTTCACGCGCTCGGCCGGATGGCGAGCGCGCTCGGGCGCATCGATGCCGATCGGCAATTGATCGTCGCGGAAGACGGGCTTTACATCCGCAAACTCGCGGATGGTGCGATGACGCTGTTCTGTCCGCTCGAAGCGGACAATGCGGCGACGCGTTCGAACGATTGCCGGGTGCATCAATCGGGCACTTTCTGGATCGGCACCATGGGTAAGAAGGCCGAGCCGAAAGCAGGTGCGATCTACGCGCTCCATCGCGGCAAGATCTCGACGCTGTTTTCCGGCATCAGCATTCCCAATTCGATCTGCTTCTCGCCCGACGGCGGTACGGGCTACTTCACCGATACTCCGCGTGCGGTGCTCTATGCCGTGCTGCTCAATCCTGCGACCGGCCTGCCGCGGGGCGAACCCGAGGTGTTGCTGCGCCACACCGGCGTCGGCGGGCTCGATGGCTCGGTGTGTGATGCCGACGGGCAAATCTGGAATGCGTGCTGGGGCGCAAGCCGCATCGACATCTATTCTCCGCAAGGCGAGCGCCTGCGCTCGCTGAGTGTCCCGGCAAGGCAGGCGAGCTGCCCCGCCTTCGTGGGCGCCGACCTGTCGCGCCTGCGGGTCGCGCTCAGTGGCGGCGAACCCATCGAC
>NZ_JAEMSD010000341.1:2615-7653 GCF_016462955.1 Bradyrhizobium sp.
GACATGGACGCGGCAGCACGAGCTACCGATCCGCAAGCCGGCTGCACCTTTCTATTGGAGGCATCCGCGCGCGGCCGCGCGGAGCCGGACGTCAAGCTCGCATAGGAGACAGCGGCAGCCTACGACCACGTTCTCGCAACCACCAAGAAACATTCTGACACCCAAGGGAGTGAAACATGCTCAAACTGAAGACGACCTTCCTCGCGCTGGCGCTGGCCGGCGCGGCCACTATGGCAACAGGCGTCGCCGCGCTCGCCCAGAAGGCGACCGTCGGCATCGCCATGCCGACCAAATCCTCGGCGCGCTGGATCGACGACGGCAACAACATGGTCAAGGTGCTGAAGGAGCGCGGCTACAACACCGACCTGCAATATGCCGAGGACGACATTCCGAACCAGCTCTCGCAGGTCGAGAACATGGTGACCAAAGGCGTCAAGGCGCTGGTGATCGCCGCGATCGACGGCACCACGCTCTCCGACGTGCTCAAGCAGGCGAAAGCAAAAGGCATCACCGTGATCGCCTATGACCGGCTGATCCGCGGCACGCCGAATGTCGACTACTACGCAACGTTCGACAATTTCCAGGTCGGCGTGCTGCAGGCTCAGTCGATCGAGCAGGGGCTCGGCCTCAAGGAAGGCAAGGGACCCTTCAACATCGAGTTGTTCGGCGGCTCGCCCGACGACAACAACGCCTACTTCTTCTACAACGGCGCCATGAGCGTGCTGAAGCCGTATATCGACAGCGGCAAGCTCGTCGTCGTCTCCGGCCAGATGGGCATGGACAAGGTCGCGACCCTGCGCTGGGACGGCGCCACTGCTCAGGCCCGCATGGACAATCTGCTCAGCGCCTACTACGGCAACAAGAAGCTCAATGCCGTGCTGTCGCCCTATGACGGCATCTCGATCGGCATCATCTCCTCGCTGAAAGGCGTCGGCTATGGCAGCGCCGGCCAGCCGATGCCCGTCATCTCGGGCCAGGATGCCGAGGTGCCTTCGATCAAGGCGATGCTGCGGGGCGACCAGTATTCCACCATCTTCAAGGATACCCGCGACCTCGCCAAGGTCACCGCCGACATGGTCGACGCCGCGCTCGCCGGCAAGGACGTCACGGTCAACGACAGCAAGACCTACGAGAACGGCGTCAAGACCGTACCGTCCTATCTGCTCAAGCCGGTGGTGGTCTACAAGGACAATTGGGAGAAGGTGCTGGTCGACAGCGGCTACTACAAGAAGTCGCAGTTCCAGTAGATTTCTTCCGCCGTCGTTCCGGGGCGCCCAAAGGGCGAACTATGGTGCGCTCTTGCGCACCTGAGAACCTCGAGACTCCGGGTTCGATGCTTCGCATCGCCCCGGAATGACGGCGGAAGGATGGATCTAAGTTCAAGGACACGATGCCATGACCGCCATGCTGGAGATGTGCAACGTCAGCAAGAGCTTTGCCGGCGTGCAGGCGCTGCGTGATGTCAATTTCTCGGTTCGCGCCGGGCAGATCCACGCGCTCGTCGGCGAGAATGGTGCCGGCAAGTCGACGCTGATGAAGGTGCTGAGCGGAGTCTATCCGCACGGTAGCTACGAGGGGACCATCGTCTTCGATGGCGCGGAGCGGCGCTTCCGCGACATCAATGATTCCGAGGCGCTGGGCATCATCATCATCCACCAGGAGCTGGCGCTGATCCCGCTGATGTCGATCGCGGAAAATATCTTCCTGTCGCATCCGCCATCGAAGTTCGGCGTGATCGACCGCGACGAGGTGTACCGTCGCACGCGGGAGCTGCTCGCCCAGGTCGGCCTGAAGGAATCGCCGGATACGCTGATCACCGATCTCGGCGTCGGCAAGCAGCAGCTGGTCGAGATCGCCAAGGCGCTCTCCAAGCGGGTGCGCATGCTGATCCTGGACGAGCCGACCGCGAGCCTCAACGAGGCCGACAGCGCCGCGCTGCTCGAGCGCCTAATGGCGTTCCGCGAGCAGGGCATCAGCTCGATCCTGATCTCGCACAAGCTCAATGAGGTCGCCAAGGTCGCCGATCACATCACGGTGCTGCGCGACGGCCGCACCGTCGACAGCATCGATTGCCATGCTGAGCCGATCCAGGAAGACCGCATCATCCGCAGCATGGTCAACCGCGATCTTGCTCATCGCTTCCCGGAGCGCAGCGCGAAGATCGGCGAGCCCGTTCTCACGGTCGAGAACTGGTCGGTCTATCACCCCATTCACCCCGACCGCCAGGTGATCAAGAACGTCAACTTCGTTGTCAGGCGAGGCGAGGTCGTTGGCATCGCCGGCCTGATGGGAGCCGGCCGCACCGAGTTCGCGATGAGCCTGTTCGGCCGCTCATGGGGCACCGCCATCAGCGGCAGTCTCCGGCTCGAGGGCAGGCAGATGACGCTGCCGAACGTCGCGGCCGCGATCGACGCCGGCCTTGCCTACGTCACCGAGGACCGCAAGCAGCTCGGGCTGATCCTTGCCGACGATGTTCGCAAGAACATCACGCTCGCGAGCCTCGACCAGATCGCGCCTCGGCGCGTGATCGACGACATCGCTGAGCTGAAGGTCGCCAGCGACTACCGCACCCGCATGCGCATCCGCTGCTCCGACGTCTACCAGGAGACCGGCCAGCTCTCCGGGGGCAACCAACAGAAGGTGGTGCTGTCGAAATGGCTGATGACGGACCCCAAGGTCCTGATTCTGGACGAGCCGACCCGGGGCATCGACGTTGGTGCCAAGTACGAGATTTACTGTATCATCAACGAGCTGGCGGAGGCGGGCCGCGGCGTCGTGGTGATCTCCTCGGAAATGCCCGAGCTGCTCGGCATCTGCGACCGCATCTGCGTCATGAATGACGGCGCCTTCGTTGGCGAGTTCAGCGGCAGAGATGCGACGCAGGAGAAGATCATGCGCGCCATCATGCGCAACGAACGAAGCATTGGGAACGCCGCGCCCGCGGCCGCGGAGATGGGAGGAATGCAGCCATGACCGACAAGACGGTATCGCTGCCTGAAGAAGGCCGGCACGGCAGCTTCATCAAGAACAATCTGCGTAACTACGGCATGTTGATGTCGCTGATCGCGATCATGCTGTTCTTCCAGGTCATGACCGGCGGCACGCTGCTGCAGCCTCTCAACCTCACCAACCTGGTGCTGCAGAACAGCTACATCGTCATCATGGCGCTCGGCATGCTGCTCGTCATCGTCACCGGGCATATCGACCTGTCGGTCGGCTCGGTCGCAGGCTTCATCGGTGCGGTCGCCGCCGTGCTGATGGTAACCTACAAGGTCGACTACACGCTCGCCTTCATCGCTTGCCTCCTGGTCGGTGCCGCCATCGGCGCCGCGCAGGGCTATTGGGTGGCCTATTTCAAGATCCCGTCCTTCATCGTCACGCTTGCCGGCATGCTGGTGTTCAAGGGCCTCGCGCTCGCGGTGTTGCAGGGCCAGTCGCTCGGCCCGTTCCCGGCGACGTTCCAGAAGCTGTCCTCAGGCTTCATTCCTGAACTGCTGCCCGAGGCCGGCACGCTGCATCCGACCTCCATGCTGATCGGCGCCGCGCTCGCGCTCGGCCTCGTCTACGCCAGCGCCAAGGGCCGCTCACGCGAGCAGTCGCACGGTATCGAGGTTGAGCCTTATGCGTTCTTTCTCGGCAAGAGCATCCTGCTCGCCTGCGCCGTGCTCTACTTCACCTATCTGATTGCCTCGCACCGCGGCCTGCCCAACGTCCTGGTGATCATGACCGCGCTGATCGCGCTCTACGGCTTCGTCACCCGCCGCACCGTGATCGGGCGGCAGATCTACGCGGTCGGCGGCAATGCCAAAGCGGCAAGCCTGTCTGGCATCAAGACCGAGCGGTTGACCTTCCTCACCTTCGTCAACATGGGGGTG
Source organism: Bradyrhizobium sp. (assembly GCF_016462955.1). Lineage (GTDB taxonomy): Bacteria > Pseudomonadota > Alphaproteobacteria > Rhizobiales > Xanthobacteraceae > Bradyrhizobium. Next base: position 6,491 of record NZ_JAEMSD010000341.1, read on the forward strand.
CTCGCCGCGCTCGCCGGGCTCGTTTTCGCCGCCCGCCTCAACACCGCGACGCCTAAAGCGGGGCTCGGCTTCGAGCTCGACGTCATCGCCGCCTGCTTCATCGGCGGCGCCTCTGCCTATGGCGGGGTGGGGCGCGTCGGCGGCGCCGTGGTCGGCGCCATGATCATGGGCGTGATGAACAACGGCATGTCCATCCTCGGCATCGGCATCGACTATCAGCAGGTGATCAAGGGGCTGGTGCTGCTCGGAGCGGTGTGTATTGACGTCTACAATCAGCGGCGGTAGCCGCATTGACGGTCCGGTAGGGGTGGCAAAAGGCGCAACGCGCGTGCGCGCAGCGATGCGGACCATCGCAAGAGGTTCACTGCCATGCTGATTGCCTGCGGCGATGCGCTGATCGATTTCGTGCCGACGCGGAACGTCGACGGGCGCGCGGCCGTGATGCCGGCGGTCGGCGGCTCCTGCCTCAATGTTGCGATCGGCTTGGCGCGGCTGGGCGCGCAGGCCGGCTTCGTCGGCGGCATCTCCACCGACCTGTTCGGACGGATGATCGCCGATCACGCCGCAGCGTCGAACGTCGACCTCGGTCTTGCCACGCGGAGCGATCACCAGACCACGCTCGCTTTCGTTCGCGTCGTTGCCGGGGAGTCGCACTACGCCTTCTACGACGCCGGAACTGCGACGCGGAACTGGAGCTATCGGCGCGGGACGATTGACTTCGGGGACGTGGAGGCCGTCCATGTCGGTTCGACCACGCTGGTCGACGACCCCGGCGCGGCGGAGACGATGGCGCTGGTCACCGATGCGCGGGCGACGTCGACGATCTCCTTCGATCCCAACTGTCGCCCCAACCTCGTCAAGGACAAGCCGGCCTATCTCGCGCGCATGGCCGCGTTTGCCGCCGAGGCCGATCTCGTCAAGATGTCCGACGTCGATTTTGCCTACCTCTTTGGGGACGAGCCATATCGGCAGCGTGCGACCGCACTGCTCGGGCAGGGCGCGAGCCTCGTCGTCATCACGCGCGGCAGCGGCGGCGCGATGGCCTGGCACGCAGGAGTGGGGCAGATCGAGGTCGCCGCGCCCAAGGTCGAAGTGGCCGACACGATCGGCGCCGGCGACAGTTTTCAGGCCGCTCTGCTGTTCGCCCTGCATGAACAGGGTCG
>NZ_JAEMSD010000790.1 GCF_016462955.1 Bradyrhizobium sp.
ATGTCGCCGTCCTGCGGGCCGATCACGCCGGTGTTGTTGTAGGTCAGGTTGATGCCGGAGATCGGCATGCCGATGTTATCGGTCATGGTTTCGATCTCGCCCGGGATCAGCTTGCGCACGGCTTTCTGGATATCGGCAAGCTGGTTCGCGGTCTCCTCGATCCGGGTGCCGACCTGGGTGCGGACATGCATCAGGATGTTGCCGGCATCGACGGCTGGGAAGAAGTTGCGGCCGAGGAACGGTACCAGCGCGAAGGACGCCCCGACGATGCAGATGAAACCGATGACGAACACCGCGCGGTGCGCCAATGCCAGGCCAAGGAGGCCGTGATAACCCCCGCGGATGCGCTCGAACCGCGCCTCGAAGCCGCGCTGGAACCAGACCAGGGGATTGCGCGATGCTGGGGGCCCGCCCTCGTGATGGACATGCGCCTTGAGCAGATAATTCGCCATGGTCGGCACCAGCGTGCGCGACAGGATGAACGACCAGATCATCGCGAACATCACGGCTTCCGCCATCGGCACGAACAGGAAGCGCGCGACGCCTGAAAGGAAGAACATCGGCACGAACACGATGCAGATGCAGAGCAGCGACACGAAGGCGGGCGTCACGATCTGGTTGGCGCCGTCGAGGATGGACTGCTCGACCGGCTTGCCCTGCTCCAGATGGTAGTTGATATTCTCGATCGTGACCGTGGCGTCGTCGACCAGGATGCCGACGGCGAGCGCGAGGCCTCCGAGCGTCATGATGTTCAGCGTCTCGCCGATTGCCGACAGCATGATGATGGCGCCAAGCACCGACAGCGGGATCGAGACGGCGATGATGACGGTCGAGCGCCAGCTGCCGAGAAACAGCAGGATCATGACGCTGGTAAGCAGCGCCGCGATCACGCCCTCGACGGCGACGCCCTGGATCGCGCCGCGGACGAACACGGACTGATCACCGATGAAGTTGATCTTCAGCGCCTCCGGCATCTGGTCCTTGACGTCGATGACCTTCTGCTTGATCCCCGCGATGATATCGAGCGTCGAGGTCGCGCCGGCCTTCAGCACCATCATCAGCACGGAGCGGTTGCCGTCGACATGGACGATATTGGTCTGCGGCGGATTGCCGTCACGTACGGTCGCGACATCGCGCACATAGACCATGGCGCCGTTGACGGTCCTGATCGGCAGGTTGCCGAGTTCCTCGATCCGGAGCGGCGAATTGTTGAGCTGGATACTGTACTCGAACTGTCCGATCTTCTGAGTGCCAACGGGCGTGATCAAGTTCTGTGCCGCGAGCGCATTGGCGACGTCCTGGCCGGAGAGGCCGCGGGCCTGGAGCGCGGTCGGATTGAGGTCGATCTGGACCTGGCGCTGCTTGCCGCCGAACGGGTACGGGATCGCCGCGCCGGGCACGGTGACCAGCGGCGTACGAAGCTGGTTGATGCCGATGTCGGCGAGGTTCTGCTCGGTGAGCCCGTCGCCCGACAGGGCCACCTGAAGGATCGGAACGGTGGACGCCGAGTAGTTCAGGATCAAAGGGGGTGTCGCACCCGGCGGCATCTGCCTGAGCAGGGTCTGCGAGATCGCGGTGACCTGCGCGTTGGCGGTGCGGATGTCGACGTTGGGCTGGAAGAAGATCTTGATGATGCCAAAGCCGGTGTAGGAATTGGCGACGATATGCTCGATGTCGTTGACCGTGGTCGTCAGAGCGCGCTGGAACGGGGTGGTGATGCGGCCGGACATCTGGTCCGGCGGCAGGCCGGTGTACTGCCAGACCACACCGATGACGGGAATACGGATATCCGGGAAGATGTCGGTCGGTGTTCGCAGCGCCGCGAGCGGTCCGATGATCAGCAGCAGCAGCGCCAGTACGACGAATGTATAGGGCCGGCTCAGGGCAATACGGACCAGAGCAATCATGCGCCAGGCAATTCCAGGTCAAGCGAAGATATGGGATCCGCCCCCGCGGCGATCCCCTTCTTCCTTTACCTGAGCACCGCCGGAAACGCTAACCCCCCGGCGGCTATCTAGCATTCACTTCCCTGCTACCGCTGCGACATCGACATCGACATCGCAGCCGTGCGGCGACGTGCCTCAG
>NZ_JAEMSD010000342.1:0-1235 GCF_016462955.1 Bradyrhizobium sp.
GTGCATGGGACTGTCGTGAGAATGCACGATGCGATCGAAATCATAGAGCTGCTTGGCAACGCCTCGCTTGACCGAAACGACCTTCTTGATGTGCCCGGGCGTCGCCTTGACGTCGACGCCCGCCGTTTCCGTCTCCTTTTGAAGGCGATAGAGCTGGACCGCTTCCTTGACGATGTCGACCAGCCGATCCGGCTGCCATGGCTTGGTGATGTATTGATAGATGCCGGCCTCGTTGAGGCCCGCGATGATGTCCTCGGAGTCCGAATAACCCGAGATGATCATCCGCACCGGATCGGGCCACAGCTCGCGTACACGCTTCAGGAAGCTCACGCCCGATTCATGCGGCATGCGCTGGTCGCAGAGAATGGCGTGGACGATCTCGCCCTCCAGCAGTTTCTCGGCATCAGCCGCGTTGCCGGCGCAGAGCACCTCGAAATCCTCGCGGAGAACGCGCCGCAACGCCTCCTGCGAACGGACCTCGTCGTCGACGACGAGAATGGTTCCCTGGATGCTCATGAGGGCACCGCCATGTGTCCGGGCCGTTCAGCCGCGCGCCGCAACCGGTGATTGGCGATGGTCAGCGGCGTGCGGGATTTCGGCACCTTGTGAATGAAATTGTAGCGCGCGACGTGGTAGCTCGGATCGAAGCCGTAGAAATTGAGCTTCATCCTCCGCAGCTCTTCGTCCCTGTAGGCCTGCAGTGGCTTGTCGCTCTCGTCCGCCTCGCGGCGTCTTCTCTTGTCGGCAAGGCGCTTCGCAAAGCCATGATCCGAGGCTGCAGCAGCCGCGAGCTTGACGAGGTTTTCGGGTGTGAGCTCGTCGCCCGCGAGCACACGATCGACGAGACCGAGGCGCCTTGCCTCGGCCACTCCCATCGGCAACCGGCATTGCGTGATCGCTATCGCGTTCTCGGCGCCCACGCGGCGCGGCAACAGATAGGTCCAGTACTCGGAGCCGAACAGGTTGCCCATGTCCTTGTATTGCGGATTGAAGACGATTTGATCGCGGGCCCAGACCTCGTCGGCCGCCAGGCTCAGGAACACGCCCCCCGCGCCTGCATTGCCGCGAATGACCGATATCACCAACCGATCCGTGGTCTCGATGATCGCGCGCGTGAGATCATCGATGGCGTTGATGTTGCGCCAGGATTCATCGGCGGCGCTGTCGGCGGCCTCGATCTCGGCGAGATGAATGCCGTTCGACCAATAGTCGGCCCCGCCGGTGAGAAGCAGCAC
>NZ_JAEMSD010000342.1:1245-5775 GCF_016462955.1 Bradyrhizobium sp.
GCAGCACCTTTGTCGGGCGCGCCAGCGCGGCCCAATAGGCTTGCAGCAGCGCCTCGCAGTCGGACGTCGCCATCGCGCCATTGTAGAAGGAGAACTGCAACTCGCCGACTTCGCCATGCTCGCGATATTCAATCGGCGCATAGCCACAGTCCGGCCGCCGCGGCAGGCTGGCTGCCTGCGCGGCGAACACCTTTGCAGCAGACCTCTTCAAGCTCTTCGGTGCGAGTTGCCGCACATGGCCGATCCACACCGCTCCGTCCACCGTCGCGCGGGCCAACGCCCCGTCGCATTGCGCCACGAGCGTGCCGGGGACGCCGGAGATACCGCGTGCTTCATGGACGTCGAACAGCCGCACGTCCTCGAAGAACAGACTGTCGACCAGGCCCGGCATGCCGTCGGCACTGTGGATCTTACGCAGCACGGTCTCGGTCGTATCGTGCTGCCAATCTATCGTCCGATCTGATTGCCGGCACGTCCCGCGGACGCGAATGCGCGCATCGTCCTCACGCATGGGTCGCGGCGTCGTCCGTCCCGCCGTGATCGCGTCGATGGCTTCCAGCACCGCTTCGACGGCGGATGAGGTGACCTCGTTGCGATAGATGCTGGACTTTGCGGCCCGCCGCATCGGGAACATGCGGAACGCCCACACGGGACCGGCATCGAACTCACCGGTCGCCTGCAGCACGGTGACGCCCCACTCGACCACGCCTTCGAGAATGGCCCAGTCGAGCGCCGCCGGGCCGCGGTCGCCGGGCGGGCCGGGATGCACGATCAGGCAGCGCACGCTACGCCAGACGTATTCGGGAATGGCCCGCTTGAGGAATGGCGCGATCACCAGATCCGGACGGTACAGAGCCACGCTCTCGCACGTGACGTCGGGGTGGATATCGAGCTCGACCGAGACCTCATGACCGCGCTCGCGCAGCTCGACATGCAGGCGCTGCGTCAGGCTGTTGAACGAATGCGATAGCAGCAGGATACGCATCGAGGGCCTCAACAAATCCGCGGCAATTGCTCGCCCGACAGCCAGTCGACGATTCGCCCGCCGCCAAAACTCGTCGCCATCTGCACGAAATGATGATCGTCGGCGACGGCCTTGCCGATGTCGGCGGCGTCGCGGCCGAGCGGATGGGCCCGCATGGCGGCGAGCACGGCGCCGGCAAGTTCGGGCGCGACGACAGCGACCAGTTTTCCCTCGTTGGCGACATGGAGCGGATCAAGCCCGAGCAGCTCACAGGCTGCCGCCACCCCCGGCTTCACCGGGATCGCCTCCTCGAGGAGATGAAAGCCGACGCGAGATTGCTGCGCGATTTCGTTCAGCGCGGCGGCGAGCCCGCCGCGGGTGGGATCGCGCATCAAGCGGATACCGCGACCACCGGCTTCCACCATCCCGGCGACGAGATCGTTCAGCGATGCCGAATCCGAGACGATCTCGGTCTCGAAGGCGAGGTTCTGCCGCTTCGACATGATCGCGACGCCGTGATCGCCCAGGGTGCCCGAGATCAGCACGCGGTCGCCGACGCGGGCGTTCTCGGCGGAAAGCTGGAGCCCGTCAGGGACGACGCCGACACCGGCGGTCGAGATGAACAGCCTGTCGGCCTTGCCGCGCTCGACCACCTTGGTGTCGCCGGTGATGATGTAGACGCCGGCATCGCGCGCCGCCTGCCCCATGGAGTCCGCAATCGCCTTGAGGTCGGCGAAGCGAAAGCCCTCCTCGATGATGAAGCTCGCCGACAGATAAAGCGGCTTTGCGCCGGCCATCGCGATGTCGTTGACCGTGCCGTGGACTGCGAGGGAGCCGATATTGCCGCCGGGAAAGAACAATGGCGAGACGACATAGCCATCGGTCGTCATCACCATGCGCCCGGCCCCAACATCGAACGCCGACTGGTCGTTGCCGCGCGCCAGCCATTCATTGCCGAAGGCCTCGTGGAACAGGCCCGAGATCAACTGCGCCATGGCGCGGCCGCCCGAACCGTGAGTCAGGTCGACGCAGCCGTTCCTGATATCGAGCTTGCGCTGGTAGGCCTTCATGACGCCCGCCTCTGCTGATGGTCGCGGAAGCGGCCATAGGTCCAGTGCGCGGCGCAGGCGCCTTCCGAGGAGACCATGCAGGAGCCCATCGGCGTCTCCGGCGTGCAGACGGTGCCGAACAGCTTGCAGTCGACCGGCTTCTTCACGCCCCGCAGGATGGCGCCGCATTCGCAGGCGGGATTGTCGTCGACGCGCAGCTCGTGCATGTCGAAGCGCGCCTCGGCGTCGTATGCCGCGTAAGCTCGCTTCAGCTTCAGCCCGCTATAGGGCACCTGCCCGAGCCCGCGCCATTCAAACTGATCGCGCAGCTCGAAGATGTCGGAGACCTCCTCCTTGGCGCGCAGATTGCCGTCGCGGGTGACCGCGCGGCTATACTGGTTCTCGACCTCGTGCCTGTTTTCGTTGACCTGGCGCACCAGCATCAGGATCGCCTGCATCATGTCGAGCGGCTCGAAGCCCGCGATCACCACCGGCTTGCCGAACTCTTCCGCGAAGAACTCGTAAGGCGCGGTGCCGATGATGGTCGAGACATGCGCGGGCCCGACAAAGCCGTCGATCTCAACGCGGCCGATATTGCGGATATCGGGGCTCTCCAGGATGTTCTGCATGGCCGGCGGGGTCAGAACGTGATTGCAGAACACGCTGAAGTTCGAGAGCTGCTTCTTCTGGGCGAGGCGGATCATGACCGCGGTCGGCGGCGTGGTGGTCTCGAAGCCGATGGCGAAGAACACGACCTCACGCCCGGGATTCTCCTGGGCGATCCCCAAGGCGTCGATGGTGGAATAGACCATGCGGATATCGGCACCGCGCGCCTTCGCCTTCAGCAGCGAGGCGCCGTGCGAGCCCGGGACGCGCATCAGATCGCCATAGACGCACAGGATGATGTCCGGACGCTCCGCCAGCCGGATCGCCATGTCGATGCGCCCGGCCGGCAGCACGCAGACCGGGCAGCCGGGGCCGTGGATCATCCGCACGTTCTTCGGCAGCATGTCCTCGAGGCCGTAGCGCGAGATCGCATGGGTGTGGCCGCCGCAGAATTCCATGAAGCGATAGGATCGCCCGGCATCGGCCTCGGCGCGAATCGCCTTGGCAAGGCCGAGCGCGATCTCCCTGTCGCGAAACTCGTCGGCATATTTCATTGCAACGCCCCCTGTCCTTCGGCGCTGAGCTCGCGCAGCAGTTCGAGCGTTCGCCGCGCCTCTTCCGGATCGATCTTGGTCAGGGCATAGCCGACATGGATGATCACGTAGTCGCCGACGGCGAGGTCTTCGATCAAGGCGACCGAGATCTCCTTGCTGACGCCGTCGATGGAGACGATCGCCATCTCGTCGGGCAGGAGCTTCGTGACCTCGGCTGGTATCGCGAGACACATCAGATGGTTCCTTCCAGGCCTTGCCGTTCGAGCAGTGTCAGCGCGGCAACCCAGGCCTGTCCGAGGCTGAGCCCGCCGTCATTGGGCGGCACTTGGCGCGGCAGCAGCGGCGTGAGCCCGGCGGCAAGGCAGCCGCGCTCGATCTGCTCCGAGAGGATCGCGTTGAGGAAGCAGCCGCCGCTCAAGGCGACGGTCCGAATCCCGGTCGCGCCCGCCGCGCGATCGATCCAGTCGACGCAGGCCGCGGCAAGCGTGCCGTGGAACAGCTCGGCACCTTCGATCGGATCGATCCTTCCGGATGTCAGGCGCTCGAACAGCGGGGCCAAGGACAGCACGCCGTGCTTGATGATCCAGCCGCCTGACGCGATGCGGGAGTTGCGCACCAGCGCTTCGAGCTTCATCGCAGCTTCGCCCTCATAGCTCTGGATCGGGCAGAGGTCGAGCAGGCTCGCCGCCGCATCGAACAACCGGCCGGCGCTGGTCGTCGTCGGCACACCCGGCTGATCGAGCATGACGCCGACACGTGCGGCCTGCGGCTGTGCGCCGAACCGCGTCGCGATTTCATCGCCTCGTCCGAGGCCATGCAGCAGGCTAGCTCCCATGCGCCACGGCTCGCGCGCGGCACGATCGCCGCCCGGCATCTTCATCGGGTCCAGATGTCCGAGCCGCCGGAAGCCGGCGCCATCGCAGGCCAAGAGCTCGCCTCCCCAATTGCCACCGTCGCTGCCGTAACCGAAACCGTCGAGCACCAGCGCCAGCACCGGTGCTGCGGTGCCATGCTCCGCCATCACGGCGGCCGCATGGGCATGATGGTGCTGTACCGCGATCAGCGGCCTCCCGCTGGCCTCGGCAAATCGGGTCGAGACCATGTTCGGATGCAGGTCATGGGCAATGACGACCGGCTCGACGTCGAGTGTCGACAACAGGTGATGCACTGTCTCCTCGAAGAAGCGGACGCCCGAAGCAGTATCGAGGTCGCCGATATGCTGGGACACGAACGCCTCGTTGCCGCGCGTGAGCGTCACCGTCGACTTGAGCGCGCCGCCGACGGCCAGGATCGGCGGCACGGACCGCGCCAGGCGAACCGGCTCGGGCACGTAGCCGCGCGCGCGGCGGATCAATTG
>NZ_JAEMSD010000342.1:5785-7626 GCF_016462955.1 Bradyrhizobium sp.
CGGAATCGTCGGCACGGGTGACGATGTCGCGGTCGTGCGTGACGATGAGGTCGGCAATGCCGGCAAGGCGCCGCTCGGCTTCACGATTGTCGATGAGGAGCGGCTCGCCGCCGGGATTGGCACTGGTGGCGACGATCACCCAGGCTTCGCCGGCTCGCGGGTGCCTGGAATTCAGCGCGTCGAAGACCAAGTGATGAAGCGGCGTGACCGGCAGCATGACACCGAGACGGGACAGCTGCGGTGCGATGGCCAGCGCGAGCCGATCGCGCGATGTCATCAGCACGATCGGCCGCGGCGACGCTTGCAACAGGGCGAGCTCGGCGGCATCGGCATGGGCGATGTCCGCGACCGCATCCACCGATCCAACCATGACCGCGAAGGGTTTTTGGTCGCGATGCTTGCGCTGCCGCAGCCGCCGTACAGCCTCGTCGTCGCGGGCATCGCAGAGCAGCTGATAGCCGCCGAGCCCCTTGATCGCGACGATCCTGCCGCCCGCGACCGCGTCGGCAATCTCCGCGACCTCATGGCTGAGCCTTGGGCCACATTGCGGACAGGCGATTGCCTCGGCATGGAAACGGCGGCTGATGGGGTTGGCGTAATCCTCCGCACAGGCCCTGCACATCGCAAAGCCCTTCATGGCCGTGGTCGAGCGATCATAAGGCAGCCGCTCGGCAATGGTGTAGCGCGGGCCGCAATGGGTGCAGTTGACGAAGGGATAGCGATGAAAGCGGCTGCAGGGGTCGAACAGCTCTCGCAGGCAGTCCTTGCAGGTTGCGGCATCGGCGACGATGCGCGTCGACACCCTGCCCTGCTCGCTGGCGCGGATGCAAAACTCCGCACTCGCCACCGCCCCGACGGCATGCACCGAAATGTCGTCGATCCGGGCCAGCGGCGGCTTTTCCAGCGGCAACGCCGCCACGAAGTCCGAGGCGCGCTCGCCCTCGACCTCTATGACCACACCATCGGGATCGTTGGCGACGAAGCCGCCGAGACAGTAGCGCGTGGCGAGGCCGTAGACGTAGGGGCGAAATCCGACGCCCTGCACCGCGCCGCGCACGTGCAGTCGCAACCTTCTCCGATCGTGCGCGCCCGTCCCTCCGTCCATCGTCACCCCTGCGCAGCCATCTCGGCGTGCTTCGGCTTCGCCCACCGCCTGCGGATCCAGGCATAGAAGGCGGAAAATCCCTCGCCCGTGCGCGCCGACACCGTCATCACCTCGATCCCAGGGTTGACCCGCCGCGCATATTCGACTGTCCTTGCGAGGTCGAAATCAAGCAGCGGCGCGAGGTCGATCTTGTTGATCAGCATCAAGGATGACGCTGCAAACATGTCGGGATATTTGAGCGGCTTGTCCTCGCCCTCCGTGGTCGAGAACACCACGATCTTGCAGGCTTCGCCGAGATCGAACGCCGCGGGGCAAACGAGATTGCCGACATTCTCGATGAAGAGGATGCCGCCGTTCAGCCAGGGCAGCCGGTCATAGGCCTGGCCGATCATGGCGGCATCGAGATGACAGCCCTTGCCGGTGTTGACCTGGATCGCGGCGACGCCCGTGGCACGGATCCGCTCGGCATCGTTGGAGGTCTGCTGGTCGCCCTCGATCACGCCGATCGGAAAGCTGTCCTTCAGATCGGAGACCGCGCGAACCAGGAGCGAGGTCTTGCCGGCGCCCGGGCTCGACACCAGGTTGAAGGCGAGCACCTCGTCGGCGCGGAAGCGCGCGCGGTTGTCGGCGGCGAGCCGGTCGTTCTTGCCGAGAATGTCGCGCTCGACCTGGATGATGCGCTCGCTGCTCATGCCGGCGATCTCCTGGCCGGCCGGATTGGCGCCGCAATCGAGCA
>NZ_JAEMSD010000026.1:0-3372 GCF_016462955.1 Bradyrhizobium sp.
CACCGCCGCCGCCGGCGCGGTTCTCGATCACGATCGGCTGGCCGAGCTCGGCGGAGAGACGCTCGAACACCAGCCGCGGCACCACGTCCGCCGCGCTGCCCGGACCGAACGGAATGGTCGCCTTGATCAGCCGCGCCGGCCAGTCTTGTGCCTGGACTTGTGTTGCAGCGGCGATCCAGAACGAGGCACACAGACAAAACACGCGAAGGAACCTGGTCATCGACATCTCCGATCGAATAGCGCGATCTTTGCAAGAACCGTTCCGGTGCGGTCGTCTACTCCGCCAGCGTGAATTGCAGCAGCAGGGTCCGCTGCAGCATCGAGAAATTGTCGTCGGAGATCAGCGTCAGCACGGTCTCGCCCTCGCTCGTGACGTGGGCGTCGATGGCTTCCATGTTGTCGATCTCGTGGCCGAGATCGGCAACGAACAGGGCGGGACCATCGACCACCGCGCCAGGTGCGATCAACTTCAACGGGATCGACCGGATGCGGATGTTGACGCCGGTGAACCAGGAGAATTTGCGCTCGAGGATGAGCAGTTCGCCGGAGGGCAGCAGCACGGCATCGCTGACGTCGTAATTCTCGGTGCGGCGCACGCTGAACTGGCCGGGCGCGGGGCCGCCGATCAGGAAGGCGAGGAGGTTGCCGTCGGCATCGAGCCCGCGCTCGGAGAAGGCGATCAGCGCGCCCGCGAGCGGCATGTTCTGGTCTTTGCCCTTGGGCACCGCCACCATCGCCTCGAGGCCCTTGTTGTAGGGCAGCTTGCGCAAGCCGGGCGGGACAACGATCGGTTCGCCGCGCGCGCGGGTGCCGCCCTTGGCGAAATCGTAGCGCAGGATCTGGTTGACGCGCTCGAGCCCGACATAGCCCAGGTTGCCGTCGCGCGCGAGCGACTCGGTATCGTACCAGAGCTTCTTCTCGGTGATCGGCCGGCCGTCGGCGCCCAGCACCGGCGCGGCCTCGACGTCCGCAAGGCCGGTCATCTCGCGGCCGGAGTAGCGGATGGCGCCGGTGAACCAGCCGCCCTGGTCGGAGATCGCGAGGAAGCGCTCGCCCTTGCCGTCGAGAAAGCGGAGACCGGAGAGTCCGCCGAAGCCGCGAAAGGGCGAGGTCAGCACCAGCCCGCTGCGATAATCCAGCGAACCGAAGCGCGTGCGCGAGCGGTCGCGCGGCTCGAAATGGGGAATGGGGCGCGCGTTGACCTCGACGCTGGCGGGCTCTGCGACGGCGTGCTCGACCTGGAGCCGGCGCGGCGGCGGCTCGGCGGCGGCTTGCGCCTGCGCGAAACGAGGGACTGCGAGAGTGGAGAATCCCGCCGCAGCGTGCCTGAGGAAGCTGCGGCGGGATGAGTGCGTGCTCACGAATGCAATTTGCGTCGCGGGCGACCGGGCGCTTGCGTCGGCGCCGTGTTGGTCTCGCTGAAGAGTTCGGCGAGCTTCTCGGTGATGGCGCCGCCGAGTTCTTCCGCGTCCACGATCGTCACCGCGCGGCGATAATAGCGCGTCACGTCATGGCCGATGCCGATCGCGATCAGCTCGACCGGCGAGCGGGTCTCGATCTCCTCGATGATGTGACGCAGATGCCGCTCGAGATAGTTGCCGGGATTGACCGACAGCGTGGAATCGTCGACCGGCGCGCCGTCCGAGATCATCATCAGGATCTTGCGCTGCTCGGGCCGGCCCAAGAGGCGCTTGTGCGCCCAGTCCAGCGCCTCGCCGTCGATGTTCTCCTTCAGGAGCCCCTCGCGCATCATCAGGCCGAGATTCTTTCGCGCACGGCGCCACGGGGCGTCGGCGGACTTGTAGATGATGTGGCGGAGATCGTTGAGGCGGCCGGGATTGGCCGGCTTGCCGGCGGCGAGCCACGCCTCGCGCGATTGCCCGCCCTTCCAGGCACGCGTGGTGAAGCCGAGGATCTCGACCTTGACGCCGCAACGCTCCAGCGTGCGGGCAAGGATGTCGGCGCAGGTCGCCGCGACCGTGATCGGGCGGCCGCGCATCGAGCCGGAATTGTCGAGCAGCAGCGTCACCACGGTGTCGCGGAACGTCGCCTCCTTCTCGTGCATGAAGGACAGCGGGTGATAGGGATCGGTAACGACGCGCGACAGGCGCGCGGGGTCGAGGATGCCCTCTTCGTGATCGAACTCCCAGGCGCGGTTCTGCTGCGCCATCAGCTTGCGCTGCAGGCGGTTGGCGAGGCGGGCGACGATGCCCTGCAGATGCGCGAGCTGCTTGTCGAGATAGGCGCGCAGCCGCTCCAGCTCGTCATGGTCGCAGAGGTCCTCGGCCGCGATGACCTCGTCGAACTTGGGCGCGAAGGCGTGGTATTCCGGCCCGCGCGGCTCGTTCTTGCCGGACGAATTCGGACGCGTCGCCTCGCCCGGGGTCTCGTCGTCACCGAGCTCGCCGTCGTCGAACGTGTCGGAGGTCGAGGCCTGCGCGCTTTCCATCGCGCTCTCGGACATTTCGTCGGTCGAGGCCTGGGCCTGGTCGGCGCTCATTTCCTGCGCGGCATCGGAGTCCGGTGAGCCTTCGGCGCCGGACTGGTCGTTCTCGCCGTCCTGGTTCTCTTCGTTCTCGTCATCGTCCTCGCTGTCGGCGCTGCGCTCGTCGCCGAGCTCGAGCGCCGAGAGCAGGTCATGCACGGCATCGCCGAACTTGCTCTGGTCCTCGACCACGCCGTCGAGCCGGTCGAGCCGCTTGCCGATCTTGTCTTCGAGGATCGGGCGCCAGAGGTCGACCATCTTCTTGGCGGCCGTCGGCGGCGCCATGCCGGTCAGGCGCTCGCGCACCAGCATCGCCAGCGCATCGGCGAGCGGGGCATCGGCGCGGTCGGTGATCTCGTCGAACTTGCCGCGATGGAAATGATCGTCGAGCATCGCGGTGAGGTTCTTGGCAACGCCGGCCATGCGCCGCGCGCCGATCGCCTCGACCCTCGCCTGCTCCACGGCCTCGAACACGCCGCGCGCCTGCGGATTGCCCGGCATCATCTTGCGATGCACCTTGGGATCGTGGCAGGCGAGCTTGAGCGCGATGGAATCGGCGTGGCCGCGCACGATGGCGGCATCGCGCTTGGTCATCTTGCGCGCCGGCTCGGGCAGCCGCGCCTTGCCCGGCGCAAGCCCCGGGCGCTCGGCGGCGAAGGAGACGTCGAGCTCGGGCGCTTTTGCGATCGCCTTCAGGCAGGAGGCGACCGAGCGCTTGAACGGCTCGGTCGGCGCTTCCTTGGTGTTGCGGAATTTGGAGTTGGAGGTGGTGCTCATCTCGATCTCACCGTCGTCCCCGCGAAAGCGGGGACCCATAACCACAGGACGTCGTTTGACGAAGGGCGGGAACTAACAGCTCGCGCCGCAACGCGGGCCTGGGGTTATGG
>NZ_JAEMSD010000026.1:3382-7038 GCF_016462955.1 Bradyrhizobium sp.
GGCAGCTCGGCATTGAAGCAGCGCTGGTAGAATTCGGCGACCAGGGGACGCTCGAGCTCGTCGCATTTGTTGAGGAAGGTGACGCGGAAGGCAAAGCCGATATCGCCGAAGATGTCGGCGTTTTCCGCCCAGGTGATCACCGTGCGCGGACTCATCACCGTCGACAAATCGCCGTTGGCGAAGGCGTTGCGGGTGAGATCGGCGAGGCGCACCATCTTGTTGACGATGTCGCGGCCTTCCTGGGTGCGATAATGCTTGGCCTTGGCCAGCACGATCTCCACTTCCTCGTCATGGCTGAGATAGTTCAGCGTGGTGACGATCGACCAGCGGTCCATCTGGCCCTGGTTGATCTGCTGGGTGCCGTGATAGAGGCCGGAGGTGTCGCCGAGGCCGACGGTGTTGGCCGTGGCAAACAGGCGGAACGCCGGGTGCGGCTTGATCACCTTGTTCTGGTCGAGCAGCGTCAGGCGGCCCGAAACTTCGAGCACGCGCTGGATCACGAACATCACGTCCGGGCGGCCGGCGTCGTATTCGTCGAACACCAGCGCGTCGTTGTGCTGCAGCGCCCAGGGCAAAATGCCGTCGCGGAATTCGGTGACCTGCTTGCCGTCGCGGACCACGATCGAGTCCTTGCCGACGAGGTCGATGCGGCTGATGTGGCTGTCGAGGTTGACGCGCACGCAGGGCCAGTTCAGGCGCGCCGCGACCTGCTCGATATGGGTGGACTTGCCGGTGCCGTGATAGCCGGTCACCATGACGCGGCGGTTGCGCGCAAAGCCCGCGAGAATGGCGAGCGTGGTGGCGCGGTCGAAGCGATAGTCGGGATCCACATCGGGCACGTGAGGATCGACTTCGGAATAGGCCGGGACTTCGAGATCGCTGTCGATCCCGAACACCTGGCGCACCGACACCTTCATGTCGGGCAGACCGGAAACTTCCTCAACTTTGGACAGGGCGGCGGTCGTCATCAATCCTCCGAGGTCCCGGGCGGTCCCGAAACCGGTTATTCGCACGTTGGCTGCGGCTGGGTGCTGGAAAGCAACCTATCAGAGACAACGAGCCGGCAGAAGCCCGGGCACCAATCAAAGTTCCGTTGTCTTTTCATTTAGATAGGCAAGGAACGCAGATTTTGGAGGGCTGCCTTGCGAATCACGCCCGAATTGGGGCCCGGTTTGCGAACGCAGCGCACACAAATGGACTTTGGGCCGCTTGCCGCTACTTATGTAAGGTCAACGCCCCCTGCTCCAGCCCGCCAGAGACCACGTGACGTCCTTCCTCGATCCCCTCATCGCCTTCGTGTCCGCCCATCCGTGGCTGGGTTATCTGACGCTGTTCCTGGCGGCGTTGCTCGAAGCCGTTCCGGTGGTGGGGTCGGTGATCCCGGGCTCGACCATCATCCTGGCGCTGAGCGCGCTGGTGCCGGGCGGCGAGCTGCAGCTGCCATGGGTGCTGCTGTCGGCCGCGCTCGGCGCCGTACTGGGGGACGGCTCGGCCTACTGGATCGGCCACCGGCGCCAGCGCGAGATCCTCAACACCTGGCCGCTGACCAACTATCCGCGCGTGGTCGCCGAGAGCGAGAGCTTCTTCCACCGCTTCGGCACCTGGGCCGTGTTCTTCGCCCGCTTCGTGCCGCCGGTCCGCGCCTTCGTCCCCGTGACCGCCGGCGCGCTCGGCATGGCGCCGGCCAAATTCTACGCGGTCAACATCCCGGCGATCCTGGCCTGGGCGCCCGCGCATGTGCTGCCCGGCGTGCTGGCGGTGTCGGCCCTGCACGACTATGCCGGGCTGCATCATCATCAGCACACCGGCAAGCACATCTGGATTCTCGCCGTGGTGGCTGGCGCCGTGGTCCTGTGGCTTACGATCAGGGCCATCCGGCGTCGCCGTCCCGGCGCAAAGCGTCCGGCCTGACACCACAATCCGGCAGGTTTGGCGATTCTCAAAGCGTGCGGAGTGGCCGGCCATAGCCTTGGTTGTGGACTTCAGTTGCTGAAACTCCTAGCCTTACTCTTTTGAGAGGAAGGCGCGTGTCCGACGCCTCTAAGAACCTTCTACTGCTTGCTGCCATCGAGTTTTCCGATGACGCGATCGTTACAAAGAGGCTCGACGGCACGATCACCAGCTGGAACAAGGGCGCCGAGCGTCTTTTTGGCTTTGCGCCGGAGGAGGCGATCGGGGCGTCCATCTTCTTGATCGTTCCCGAAGATCGACAGGATGAAGAACGTCGCATCCTCGAACGTCTCAGCAACGGCGAGCACATCGAACATTTCGAAACATTTCGGCAATCGAAAGCTGGTCGCCTGATCGAAGTGTCGATCAGCGTATCGCCGGTTAGATCGTCGACCGGAGAGATCATCGGCGCGACCAAGATCGCCAGGGATATTTCGAGACAGAAGGAGGATGAGCGCGTCCTGCGTCAAGCCCAGAAGCTGGAGGCGGTGGGTCATTTGACGGGTGGCGTCGCGCACGACTTCAACAACATTCTGTCGGTGATCACGGGGACGATCGAGATTCTTGCGGACGAATTGAACGATCGCCCCGATCTTCAGGCGATCGTGAAGCTGATCGACGCCGCGGCTACCCGGGGTGCCGAGCTGACCTCGCGTCTGCTGGCGTTCGCCCGGAAGCAGCCGTTATCGCCGGTGGCGACCGATGTGAACAGGCTTGTGGAGCAGACTGCCGATCTGCTCAAGCGCACATTGCCGGAGAACATTGCGCTGGAAATCGATCTGAAGGCTGACATTGCCGCGGCCATGGTGGACCCTGACCAGCTCGTGACCGCCGTGCTGAACCTCGCCCTGAACGCCCGCGACGCCATGCCGGAGGGCGGAAAGCTCATGATCGAAACCGGGGACGCGAGTTTCGATGCCGACTATCTCACTGAGAATCCCGAGGCCATTCCCGGTCAACAGCTGATGATCGCGGTAAGCGACAATGGCGACGGCATACCCAAGGCCATCCAGGGCCGCATATTCGATCCATTTTTCACGACCAAGGCGACCGGCCGCGGCAGCGGGCTGGGGTTGAGCATGGTCCACGGGTTCGTGAAACAATCCGGGGGCTACATCAAGGTTTACAGCGAGATCGGCGTCGGAACCACCATCAAGATTTATTTGCCGCAGGCTGAAGATGCGGCAGAAGAGGTCGCCCTTCGTTCGAGCTCGCCGATCGTTGGCGGTCATGAAGATGTGCTTGTTGTCGAGGACGATGAATTGGTGCGCGAGACCACCACGCGGCAACTCCAGAGCCTCGGCTATCATGCCCTGGCGGTCGCGAACGCAAGCGATGCGCTCGCGCTCCTGGCGCGCGACCGGTTCGCGTTGCTGCTGACAGATGTGGTCATGCCTGGGACGATGAATGGCAGGCAGCTGGCAGACGAAGCCCAAAGATCTTTTCCCGAACTCAAGGTCGTCTTCATGTCGGGTTACACGGAAAATGCCATCATTCATCACGGCCGCCTCGACCCCGGCACGCTGCTTCTGAGCAAGCCCTTTCGAAAAGCCGACCTGGCCAGGATCATTCGGAGGGCACTGGACCATGGTCCGCCACAAGCGGCGGAACGTAAGGCCCTTGGTTAGTCAGCGAGACCTCGAAGCCCGGCGGCCTCCGACAGGCAGCTTACCAGCTCGCCGGTGTCGTACGGTTTCGAGATCGAC
>NZ_JAEMSD010000026.1:7048-13967 GCF_016462955.1 Bradyrhizobium sp.
CGGGCCTGGCAAAGTGGTCCGAATAGCCGGTCCCGAGCACGACGGGGACGCCTCGTTCCCGAAGCAGGCTGGCAATAGGCCACGACGGCTTGCCCTCAAGATTGACGTCGAGCAGCGCCACGTCGAACTTTTCATCGACGGCGGCCTTCAGACCGTCGCCAAGGCGGGGATAGGGTCCAACGACCACCGCGCCGGCCCGGCCGAGAACTTCGCACACATCTGCAGCGATCAGGCCATCGTCTTCGACAACCAGGATTCGCAAGCCGGCGAGAGGCGATGCCTCGCGCGTTTCAACGACCGGGTGTCGATGAGCAGGAAGCGTCATTTCAGTTTGCCCCGCTCGGACGACCTTTTCGAACGGAATATGAATGACGCAACGCACGCCGGCCGGATCCATCACGAGATCGACCTTGCCGCTGACGTCCTCCGCAAAGACGCGTTCGAGAAGCGTGTGGCCAAATCCGCGCCGCCCGGTCGGCTTGACCTGAGGCCCGCCGGACTCGACCCACTGGAAGACGAGCCAGGTCCGGCCACCCGAGACGCCTTCGGTCCAGCTCACGGTTACCTTGCCTTGCTCGCTGGAAAGGCTGCCATATTTGATGGCGTTGGTGATGAGCTCGTGCAGGACCAGAGCAAACGACAAGGCCGTGCGTGGCTCGAGGGCGAAATGATCGCCTTCGATATGGACATTGCCGCCGAGATGAGAGCGTTGCGCCTCGATCTCGTCATCGACGATGGTGCGCACCGACGCGCTTTCCCAGCGCGAAGCGGATAGCAGGCTGTGCGCTTTCGCCATCGATTGCAGCCGCTTTTCGATCGACGTCGTGAACTGAACGAGGCTTTCGGCGCTCCGGCTGGAAAGCCTCACCAGCGACTGGATGGTTGCGATGGTGTTCTTGACCCTGTGATCCAGCTCGTTCATCAGAAGGTCCTGATGCGCTCGCGCTTTCGCATGCTCGCGCAGCGACTGGTCGACACGGTGCAGCACGACCTCCAGAACGGTGGTGCGCAGGATCTGCGCGGCGTCGATCTCGACCGCGCTCCAGGGGCGGGATTGGCCGGTGACGATCTGCTGCCATGCCTCGAACGATTTGCGCGGCGAGAGCCGGTCGCCCTGAGGGCCGGCCGTCACCGGCTTAACCGGGTCACCCGCCCACGTCACGGTCGAAATCAGTTCCGGAAGAAACTACAGCACGTAGTCCCGGGGATCGCGCGACACCGAGAGCGCAAGTAGACCAGCGCCACGATCGAGGAAGGAGCGGGCTTCGGGAAAAACTTGCGACAGTCGATCGATGCAGAAGACGCCTTCCGACTGCGTGACGCTGAGCCATTTCACCAGCGCTTCGATCTGGGCATCATCGGGCGTGGTGCCGAGCACGAAATTTTTGCCTTCGATCCGGACTACCACGCCGGATGCGCGGATGTAATCGAGAAGGTTCGGACGAAGCCCGATCAGCGCCTCTGCCAGGCCGTGGAGGCTCATGGCCCGCATCAGTTGATCATGAAGATTGCGGGCGTGGATGCGATCGGTGGCCTCGGCCAGTTCGATCGTGCTGCTCAGATGAAGCGAGGCAAGCTGCGCGAACACTTCGAGCGCGAGCCTCAGGCGACTGCTGAGATACAGCGGGGCGGCGGCATGGCAGGCAATCAGACCCCACAATTTTCCACCGACGATCAGCGACAGTGACAGCGACGCGCGAACGCCCATATTCGCAAGGTATTCGAGATGAATCGGCGAAACGGCGCGAAGCCGGCTATAGGTCAGGTCGAGCGGCAGGCCGGTCTTCGGGTTCAACGCCGGGCTCAATGGCATCGGCGTATAAACCGCATCGGGAATGTAGCGTATCCAGTTGCGGCGGTAGAGTTCGCGCGCCTGGGCCGGAATGTCGCTCGCCGGGTAATGCAGGTCGAGATAGGACGGCACGTGATCCGACGAGCGGCTTTCCGCGACCACGCAGCCGCTGTCGTCTTCCAGGAAGCGGTAGACCATGACGCGGTCGAAGCCTGTCGCCTTCTGGACCTGAGCCGACAGGGTTCGCAGCAGCGGATCGAGGTTGTCGGCCGACTGCAGCCGACCGATCATTGCATGGACGAAGTCCAGAACGTCGGGCGCGGGCAGCGGCCGCTGCGGCTCGAGTTCTAGGATGACGAGATCGTCATGCAAATGCGCGGTGGCTTCGATCTGCGCGCCATGCAACTCGATATCGAGCGCGAGGGAGGAACGCGGCGCCACGCTCTTCTGCGAGAATTGAGCCTCGAGCCGGACCTTAGCAGCGGCGCCGATCTGCGTTTCGAGTTTCCGCCCGATCAGGTCCTGGTGGGCGAATCCGAAATAATCCTGCGTATTTCCTGCGACCAGCACGATCTCGAGAGTTTCGGGATCGAAAGCGACCAGCGCTCCGTAGGGTTGAATAAATCCTGGAACATGGATGGGCTCCTGGTCGCAACTGCGCAGATCAGGGTCACCAAACGCCGGCATATCGCCAGTCCTACTCGATCAAAATTGCTTGCCTTCGCCTATTCTTGCTAGCTTCCATAGGTATTGCAATGCCGATCTTTCACCGGTTGCGGTCTCGGGACAATTGCGCAATGTTTGCAGCAGCTTCCAGATGCGGACCTTGCATGGCTTCACGGGTGTTGCTGAATTTCAACGACCAGGACACCGCGCCTGTGCGGAAGCGACTGGTTGGCAAGGGTTTCAGCGCCGAACGCGTCGTAATCGAACCCAAGACGGCGTTCGATTATCGCTGGTCGGGCACGCCCGACTACCTGGCGCTCCATGATCTCAGCCTGAACGATGGCGAGACATTTGTGGACGGCGAGCTGAGTTCGCGGCTCTGCGATCTCACCAACCGGATGACGTTCATTCCGGGGGGGCGGGCCATCTCAGGCTGGTCGGCGACGAAGAAGCGGGCAAATTCCTTCACCGCCGTCTACTTTCGAACCGGCGAGATGTCGGGCGAGATCGAGGAGCACTACAAGTCTGTCGAGCTGGTTCCGCGGGTTTATTTCCAGGACCCCGCGCTGCTCGCCACACTGAAAAAAATCGATGAGTTGCTGCGTCATCGCGGCCCACAGGATCAGCTCTACGGCGAGACGCTCGGCCTGACCGCCGTCATCGAACTGCTGCGCATGCTGAAGACTGCACCGAAGCCGGCCGCGGTCCCCAAGGGTGGTCTTTCACTGGCCCAACAGACCATCCTCCGCGATTATGTCGAAGACTATCTGCACACCGACATTTCGCTGTCCGATCTTGCCGCCGTGGTCGACCTCACCCGTTTTCATTTCGCCCGCGCCTTTGCCATCACATTCGGCGAACCGCCCCACCGCTACGTGTCGCGCAGACGCATCGACTATGCGAAGCAATTGCTGCGGGAAACCGATCTCGGCATGAGCGAAATCGCCAGCAAGGTGGGGCTGAAGAACAACACGATGCTGGCGCGCCACATGCGAAAATTCGCAGGCGTCACACCACTGTCGCTCCGCCGGCGCGAGGGGCTCTGAAGCACGTCGCCGAACCAACATCAGAGATTCGAGCAAAAGTTCCAAACCGGGGCGCGAAATTTCCTGCTGGAATTCGCCTAATCTTGCTGTCACCCTGAAGCTGTCCTTGGCGATCATTTCGCTCAAATGGGAGACGGCAGGAGGTGCAGTTGAAAACGCGACGCCGCTTCAAGCAGGATAGACCCCTTCAGGATCGGATCGAGGAATGGGCCGAGCAGTTGCGCCAGCAGGCCATTCAGCTCGACCCCGGTCCCGAACGGGACAATCTTCTCAAGAAAGCTCGCCAAGCCGACGTTGCGTCCCACATCCAAGACTGGGCGCATTCGCCGGGATTGCAGCCGCCCAAAGGGCAGAGTCCGACCAAGTAAGGACCTGCACCTGGCTCCAGGCCCATCTTCCTTACGCGGCCTGAGCCCCGCGACGCTCGTTTGGCTTGTTGCGCCTGATCATGACCTTGGCGTCGCAAGCGAAGCCTTGTCCGCCTCCGACGACCTTCCCCCGGCTGAGGGCAGCAGCGTGGATTTATCGCTGAAGGAATGGTGGTGGTGTCGCGGACGTGGAGCCGCGGGCTTAAGGAAGCGACGTTATTCGCTCTTCTGCCCGTTGAGCAGCACCCACAGCCGCACGATCCTGCCGCCTTCAATTTCGGCGACGTCCGCACCAGTCACTGCGACCGGCCCGCCCTCGGGCCCGGCGTGCCAGGCCAGATGCGCGAGGCCATGGTGACCGACGGCGACGCCATCAGGCACGAAGCGGAACGCTGGCCCGAACCGCGACAGTAGGCTCCCGGCGACGCGCGATATCTCGGCCCTTCCCCGGACGATGTCCGTCGGTTCGTACATGACGGGCTCTTCGACGAACAGTTCGGCGATGGCGGCCCGACGTTTGCCGTCGTCCCGCTCGTTGAAGACGCGCTCCAGATTTGAGCGAAGCAGATGGTCGAAATCAAATTCAGCGGTCGTCATCTTACAGCCTTTCGTCATCTCATCGTGTTGGGGCACATTTGCGTCGAACCATCAGCCGAACTTGACCAGGTTCAGCGCCGGAAGCGGACCGCCCGGAAACTGGGTCAGCCTGGCTCCGACCGCGAGCGAACCGAGATCGATGCCAAAGAATCCGAGCCGGTCGATCAGCGCGCCGACACTTGCCTTCGCATCAGCGTCGTCGCCTGAGTAGAACAGTACACGCTTGCCGCCGTCGCTCGCCGGGTCTGTTGCGAGAAGCTGCGCCAAGAGATGATTGAACGCCTTCACCACCCGCGCGCCGGGCACCAGATCGGCGAAAACTTCGGACGAGGCGCGGCCACCGAGTTCCGCCGGCTTGAACAGCGGCGCCTCGATCGGGTTGTTGGCATCGATGACGATGCGGCCAGCGAATGGCGGCAGGCCGGCAAGCGCGTCCGGCAGCTTCGACCAGTTGACCGCGACGAACACGATCTCCTTGGAAGCTGCCTCCTCGCGGGTGCCGGCGGTCACGAGCGGACCGAGTTCGGCAACGGTCGTCGCCAGGCTGTCTGGGCCGCGGCTGTTGGACAGGGTCACGGCGATGCCCTTACGCGCAATGGTTTGGGCGATGGCGCGGCCAATATTGCCTGCGCCGATGATGCCGATGGTGGACATGGAATGCTCCGAGCTGTTTGGGATCAGGCGAGCTGATCGGTGGCCTAGAGATGACCCAAACATTGCCCTTTGATTAGAAGGATATTGCTCGTAAGATTTTCAACGATCACTTGTAAATGAGCCCATGGAAACGCTGGCCAACCTGGAATCCTTCATTCGGAGCGCTGAGTGCGGCAGCTTCTCGGAGGCTGGCCGGCGTCTTCTGCTGACCCCGGCAGCCGTCAGCCGCAACGTCGCCATTCTGGAGCGCAATCTCGGCGTGCGATTATTTCATCGCTCAACACGGAGGCTGACGCTCACCGAGGCCGGGGAGACGTTTCGCACAGCCATCGCCGGTCATCTTGAGGGACTGCAGGCCGCAATCGCCGGAGCATCGACCGGACGCGAGGAGCCGGCGGGCGTTCTCAAGATAAGCCTGCCGCCGACATTCGGCACAGCCCATATTCTGCCCCTGCTTCCCGACTTCCTGGCCCGTTACCCGCAGGTCCGCCCTGAGTGGCACTTCGAGAACCGTCAGGTCGATCTGGTCGGTGAAGGCTATGACGCCGCGATCGGCGGCGGGTTCGAATTGTTGCCCGGTCTTGTCAGCCGCACCCTTGCGCCAGCACACATCATCGCCGTGGCGTCTCCAGCGTACATGTCCGGGCGAACATCACCGACCAAGCCGGACGAACTGGCCGCACTGGATGGCATCGTCATGCGCTCGCTGCAGACGGGACGCATCCGGCACTGGTCGATGCGCGATGTTTCGGGGCGGGAAGTTCAAGCCCCACTATCCGAGTCGATCGTGGTCAACGATCCCGCTGCGATGCGCGAGGCGGCACTGTTGGGCCTGGGCGTTGCCATGCTTGCCACCGCCGACATTCTTCCCGCGCTCGAAAACGGGTCGCTGCTGCGCCTGGTGCCACGCTGGTACTGTGACGCAGGCGCAATCTCGATTTACCACGCATCGCGCAAGCTTGTACCCGCGAAGACGAGAGTCTTCGTGGACTGGGTTGCCGACGCATTCAAGAAAAACAGGCTCGCCGAACGGTTCGCCGGAAGCCTGAGCTAGCAGGACCGGCAAAGTATTCCAGGCTCCGGACCCCACGCCGCATAAGCCGCGGGCAAACAGGGCTCTCCGTTGCCCAAATTGCGATCCGCTACAGACGCGCGATGCGCAAATGCTCGTCAGCGGGACACGTTGTCGATTAATTGCTTCACGACGCTTTGCCTTCAGATGACCCTCCTCCCATCACGGGCTGGCCGTCGTGGCCGCCGACATGACCGGAGGTGGTTGCATGCGCTCGAAAACAATTCTTCGCATGGTCTGGTTTGCGATCTCGGCCTGTTCGGGCATCTTGAATCCGGCTTCCCAGGCCAAGGCCGAAGAGGTCCTGAAGGCGCGGCTCGCGCAGAACCTCGCACCGATCTCGGGCCTTGCGATTGTCGCCAAGGCGAACGGCCTCTTCGCCAAGCAGGGACTTGATATCTCGGTCTCGAACTTCACCAGCGGAAAGCAATGCCTCGACACGGTGATGGGAGGAGGAGCGGATATCGCGACGACCGCCGAAGCTCCGGTCACGGCGGCCGCGATGGCCCAGCAACCGATCGCGTTCGTCGCCGGCATGGAGTACTCGGATCTGAAGACGATGACGGCCGCATCCGCCGCAATCAGGACCAAAGCGGATCTGCGCGGCAAGCGCATCGGCTTCACAGCCGGCACGGGGAGTGAGGTCTACACCTCGGTTCTGCTGAAGGCGGCGGGCTTGACCGCCAAGGACGTCACGCTCGTCAACCTTCGTCCCCAGGAGATG
>NZ_JAEMSD010000026.1:13977-24343 GCF_016462955.1 Bradyrhizobium sp.
CAGGAGATGCTTCCCGCAATGGCGGCGGGAAGCATCGACGCGTTCGATACCTGGGAGCCGCACGTGGCCAATGCAAAGAAGGCGCTCGGCGAGGGGGCCGTCCTGCTCGACACCAAGGGTCTCTACTCGGAGACCTTCAACATCGTCGTGACGCGGCCCTATCTCGAGGCAAACCCGACAATCGTCAGCAAATTCCTGGCTGCTCTCATCGAAGCGGAAGGCTGGGTCAAGGCTCATCCGAACGAAGCGATCGACATCGTCGCTGCCGCAACCGGCATGAAGCGCGACGAGCTGGCGCCGATCTGGTCGGATTACGTCTATCACGTCCGCCTCGACGACAAGCTACTCGAGACGCTGAAGACGCACGCGGCCTGGCGGCTCGCGACCGGCAATCACCCGCCGGGAGCGGGCATCCCAGATTTCTCGAAGGTCATCGTGGCGGCGCCGCTGAAGGCGCTTGATCCTGCACGCGTGACACTGTCGGCCAATCCATGAGCACCGGCGGGCACAAGGGTGCGACGGCGGCCGGACGCCTGAGCGTGCTTGTCGGCGCGCTCTCCGTACCAGCCTTCGTCGGCCTATGGGAATTGATCGCGCGCTCGCGTATCGTCAACGCGGTGCTTTTTCCGCCGCCATCGACGGTCGCTGTCGCCGTCCTTGACTGGATCCAGAGCGGCCAGTTTTTCGGGGACCTTTCGGCGAGCCTCTTCCGCGTCACCGTGGGTTTCCTGATCGGGACGGCGGGCGGGATCATGCTCGGCGTGCTGACGGGCCGGTTCCGGCTGGTCTCGAGTCTGCTCTCGCCGTTGTTTCATATCCTTCGCCCGATCCCCCCGATCGCCTTCGTGCCGATCGTGATCCTCTGGTTCGGCTTGTCGGAGACAGGCAAACTCTTTCTCGTCGTCTGGGGGGTGTTCTTCACGGTATGGCTCGCGACCCATATCGGCGTTCAGAAGGTCGACCGCGGCCTCGTTCGCGCCGCGCTGATGCTCGGCACGCCACGTCGGCAGATGCTCTCGGAGATCATCCTGCTGGGGGCGCTTCCCTACATCGTTGTCGGCCTGCGCACCGCCGTCAGCATCTCCTTTTACACGCTCGTGGCCGCCGAGCTGGCGGGCGCGTTCGCCGGCATCGTCTACCGGATCGAGATCGCGCAACAGAACATGCAAACCGGACAGGTCATGGGAGGGCTGGCCGCGCTCGGACTGCTCTCCTTCGTCGCCGATCGCTCCTTCGCGGCCATTGCCGAGCGTGCCGTATGGTGGCGATGATGCACAACCCGCTTCGACCGACACCGCCGCTTCGGCTCGTGGATGCTCCGCCGGAGCCTTCATCGACAGCGCCGGAAGCGATCATCCGCGTCGAGAATTTGAGCATCGTCTTCGATGTGCCGCGCGGCGAGGTCATTGCGGTGGACCGCGTGTCCCTGGCCGTGATGCCGGGCGAATTCGTCTCGCTGGTTGGTCCGTCGGGCTGCGGCAAGTCTACGCTCTTGAATGCGATGGCGGGCCTCGAACGCCCGTTCGAAGGCGAGGTCATTGTCGCCGGCAAGCCGATGCTGGCACCTCGACCGGATATCGGGATGGTCTTCCAGCAGCCGCATCTGTTCCCCTGGAAATCGGTGCGCCGTAATATCGCTCACGGGCCGCGCGCGCTCGGCAAGTCGAAAACGGAGGCGCTTCGGATCGCCGACGACCTGATCGAGATGATCGGGCTGACAAAATTCGCGAGCGCCTATCCGCACACGCTTTCAGGCGGCATGCAGCAGCGGGTGGCGATTGCTCGCGCCCTCGCGAACCAGCCGCGTGAGCTGCTCATGGACGAACCTTTCGGTGCCTTGGACGCGCAGACCCGGGCCGTGATGCAGGATAACCTGCTCGAACTGCGCGACCGGATCAACGCCACGATCGTTTTCGTCACGCATGACATTGACGAAGCCATTCTCCTGTCGGATCGCGTGCTGATCATGAGCGCCGGGCCGGGCCGCATCCTCCGCGATCTCTCCGTGGGCCTGCCACGCCCGCGCTCCAGCGCTATCCTGACCGACCCCGCCTATCTCGCGCTCAAGCGGGATTGCCTCGACTTGATCCGGACCGAAGGCCGCAAGGCATTCGAGCAAATGGAAGCGGTGACCTAGAGCACTTTCGGTTCTGATTGATTCAGAACCGAAGCTCTAGATTCTTGGTTTGACGCGTTTTCTTCACGCGAACCGGTATCCACTTCGCTCGAAAACGCTCTAGAGTGCGGTGAAACGAGGTTCGGCTGGCTCCTCCGGGCCCGCGTCGGCTCGACCAAGTTTTCATCGCGCTTTCAGCCGCAGCCAGGGCTGGCATAGCTCTTGAATGGAACTGCTCCAGCTACGAGGGAGCGGGCAGATGTCAGCGGCAACTCTCAAGACGACAGCCGGGATCATGCTGGCGGAGTCGGATGCTCTGGTCAGATCGCTGCCAGGCTTGCTCGACCATCTCAGCGAGGCCGACCGGCGCCGCGTACTGGCCATCGGTCGCTATGAGGTTCTGGACACCGGCAAGCATATCTGGCGCCAGGGAGACACGCAGAACGGCATATATCTGATCGAATCCGGCCGGATCCGCAGCTATTACGCAGCGCCTTCGGGGCGTGAGGTGACGCTCGCCTACTGGTTCGGCGGCAATTTCGTCGGCGGGCCCGACCTCTTCGGCGCCGGAGCGCATATGTGGTCTTCGGTGGCCATCGAGCGCAGCCGGCTCCTGTTTCTGCCCGGCCCCGCTTTGCGCGAGCTTGCGCTTCAGTCGGCGCCCCTCGCGGTGGCGCTGCTGGATGCGCTGGCCTTCAAGGCAAGGTGCTACTCGGCCATGGCGCAAATGCTCGGCACACGATCGGTGACCGAGCGGTTGCAGCGTCTCTTGATCTTTCTCTCGAATATCTACGGCTCGCAGCACGGTCGCGAGATCGTGCTCGGCATTCCCTTCACCCATGGCGATCTCGCCAACCTGATCGGAGCAACGCGGCAATGGGTGACGGTGCAGCTCTCTCGCATGCAGGCGCGCGGCATCATCCGCTACGACAGGGGCCTGATCGTCATCCTGAACTTGCGCGCGCTCGACCTCGAAATCGTCTAGAGCGCGACGAAATCAGAATGAAGCGGCATCGCGCTTCAGCTTATGGTTTGAGCATGATCATTCCGGTAAGCCGCTGCACGCTTTTCCTGATCATGCTCTAACCTTACCGGCGGTGCGCGGAGTGACGTTCAGCCCGAACGGAGCGTCGCCATCGTCCTGCTGCCACCGCGAGGCGAAATCCAGGAGGGCGTGGTCCTGCCATGCGGGTGCCAGCAGGGTGACGCCCATCGGCATGCCGCTGGCGAGCGTTGCATTGGGAAGTGCCACCGCACACAGATCCAGCAGATTGACGGAATAGGAGTAGTGACCGAGACGCGTATTGAGCGTGATGGGGTCTGCCAGCATTTCCTCAATAGTGAAAGGACGCGGCGCAGTCGGCACGACCAGGACGTCGATCTGCTTGAAGAGAAGCTGGACCTGCCGCCGCAATTTCAGGAGACGATGCTGCGCCGCGAATGCGTCAGCCGCTGAGAATTGCGCCGCAGAATGCAGGACTTTGCGCGTCACCTCCAGCAAGTCACCATGATCGATGTCATAGAGCCTGCTGACCGCCGCGTAGCGTTCGGCGATCCACGGTCCCGAGAAGAGCATTTCGCCGGCCTCGGCGAAAGGAGTGAAGTCGATCTCGCGGGCCTCGCCTCCCAGACCCGCCAGTCTCCCGCAAGCCTGTTCGTAAAGTACGTCGCATTCGGGCGCCCCGAATGAATTGAGCTCTGGGGCGGAAATGCGCCCGAAGCGGAATTCGTTGGGGATAGCCGATGACGGGCCGTGCGCTTCCCGGCTGTACGGATCTTCAACGTCGAAGCCCTCGACGAGCTCCAGCAACAATTTGCCCTCGGTTACGGAATTGCAGAAGATCGACGGACAATCGAGCGTGGGGCAGTTCGGAACCAGCCCGCGGGATGAGACAAGCCCCACCGTCGGCTTGATTCCGACGATGCCGTTGAAGCCTGCCGGCACCCGGCCTGAGCCGCCGGTGTCGGTGCCAAGTGAGAAGGCCACGTGACCGGCCGCCACGGCGACGGCCGAGCCCGAGCTCGATCCGCCCGAGATATAGCGATCGTCGGCGGCGCTTGGACAGGCGCCGTGAGGTGACCGGGCTCCGGACAGCCCCGTTGCGAATTGAGCCAGATTGGTCTTGCCGAGACAGATCGCGCCGGCCGCGACGAGGCGCTCGACGCATCGGGCCGATCGCTCCGCAACATAGGCGAAGGATGTACAGGCCGCCGAGGTCGGCATGCCCTGCACGTCGATGTTGTCCTTCACGCCGAAAGGCACACCGAGCAGAGGCAGCAATTCGCCCTGCGCGCCGCGCCGTGCGAGAGCCTCGACCTCCGCCAGCGCCTCTTCCATGGGCCTCACATGGATCCAGCAATTGCGGTGTCGGTCTCGTTCGATGCGCTCGTATGCCGTCGCGATCGCCGAACGCAGTTCGGTCGAGGTGCGAAGGGGGCGGCTGCGGCGAGTGAGGGCGACGGCTTGCGACACGAATGGCTCCCGAGGAGATCGAAGGTGCTGCAAGCCTGCCCGGAGGTGAATGGGACGGAAAGCAATTAAGCGCTTCTGCTGCCGCCGTGAACCGGACTGCGAGTGATTGCGATCACGAACTCCCCGCCCGCCGCCCCGGCGCCGGTCCCACATACCTTGCCCTTGGCCGGATCAACTTCCCGAACTGCAATTGCTCGCTTGCATGCGCGATCCAGCCGACACTGCGGGCCATCGCGAACAGAGCGAGCTCGCTGCCGGCGGGCAGGCGCAGCGCGTGCACGAGGACGGCGAGTGCATAGTCGATGTTGACGAACTCGCCGGTGGCTTCGGCGATGCGCTCCGGCACTTCGCGGGTGAATTTGCGCGGCGCGCCGGCGCGTGAGAGCGCGTTGAGCAGCGATTGCGCGCGAGGATCGCCGCGCTTGTAGACGCCATGGCCGAAGCCGGCGAAGCGTTCGCCGAGCGCGTCGCGCTCGCGCACGACAGGCTCGACGTCGCGGTCGACCAGCGTCTTGACGAGCTGCGAGGCCAGCACGCCGGCGCCGCCATGCTTCGGCCCCTTCAGTGCGGCGAGGCCGGCGATGACGGAATCATAGAGATTGAGCCCGGTCGAGGCCGCGCAGCGCGCGGTGAAGGTCGAGGCGTTCAGCTCATGATCGGCCAGCAGCACCAGCGCCCGGCGGATCAGGTCGGGCGCGTGCTTGTTGTCCGCCGTCCACGCTTTCGCGATTTGCTGGTGCAGCGGTTCGGCAGACGGCTCGGCATTAAGCATGGTCGCGACCAGCAGGCGGACGATGCGCGCGCCGACCAGCGCGCGGCCGTCGGGCGCACGGGTGAAGGCACGCGGATCGGCGCTCGCGGCCAGCGCCAGCACCGCGATGGCGCGGTCGATCGGCGCCGCCCGGCGCGCGGCCTGCGCGATCGTGCGCATCTCCTCGGAGAGCAGCGGGAGATTGTCAGGCGCGAACGGATCCACGCGGGAGATGTCCCACAACAGCGTCGCGGTGTGCTCGAGCGTGTCGTTTTCCGAAAGGTCGACGCAGTTGACGCCGCGGTAGATCGCGCCGTCCTCGGTGATGGTCGAGATCTCGGTGTCCATCACCGGCAGGTCGGCGTCGAAGCTGCGCAGCCCCCGCGGCTCCGGCGACGGCACCCGGCGCTCCTTCAGCGCCCGCACGTCCTCGGCGCGATAGCGGTTCTTGCGCGAATCCGCCGTCGGCTCGGACCGGATCAGGCCACGGCTGACATAGGCGTAGAGGGTGGCCGGGGAGATCGCGAGCTCGGCGGCGGCTTCCCGGGCGGACAGGTACAGCCCATCGTAATTTTTCATATTGATTTACGTAATCAAGATTGATCAATCTGTCGAGAGGATTGACCTTTCCGACCGTGAAAGGAGACAGCCATGAACATCCACCTCACCAAGAGCCAGATCGGGCTGGACGGCGTTCCCGCGGCCGAGACCGTGCTGAGCCATGTCGACGGCGACCGCGGCGCGTTGATCATCGCCGGCGAACATGTCGGCCGGCTCGCCGCCGTCTCGAGCTTCGAGGGCGTCACCGCCCGGCTCTGGAACGGCGCCAGCAAGACCACCCTCACCGAAGCCAATGTGCGGGCGAGCCTCGGTGCGGCTCGCGAGCGCGCCTTCGCGCGCCTGCCGGACCTGCTGGCGGCGACGCGCGGCATGGGAATCGTCGACGGGTTTCGCGCGGCCGCCGCGGGACTTCGCGCCGAGCCCGGGCTGGAGAACGAGGCCACTATCGTCGGCGCATTTCCGGTGATCGCGGGCGCGCTGGTCCGACGCGCCAAGGGGCTCGAGCCGGTCGCACCCGATCCCGATGTGAGCCATGCCGCCGACACGCTGCACATGCTGCACGGGCGCGTCCCTGAAACGCGCGAGATCGCCGCGCTCGACGCCTATCTGGTCACCGCCAGCGACCACGGCATGAATGCCTCGACCTTCACCGCGCGCGTGGTGGCCTCGACGCAAGCCGATCTGTTCGCCGCCGTCACTGCTGGCTATTGCGCGCTCACGGGTCCGCTGCATGGCGGCGCGCCGGAGCCGGTGCTGGAGATGCTGGATGCCATCGGCTCGCGCGAGCGGATCCAGCCCTGGGTCGACGCGGCGCTGGCGCGCGGCGAGCGGATGATGGGCTTCGGTCACCGCGTCTATCGCGTGCGCGACCCGCGCGCCGACGTGCTCGACGCCGCGATCGAGGCGCTCGCCTCAGACGGAGCCGACCTGCCGTTCGCCGGCGAGGTCGAAGCCTATATCCGCGCCGCCTTGCGCAGGAAAAATCCGGATCGACCGATCGAGACCAATGTCGAGTTCTTCACCGCGATCCTGCTCGATGCACTCGCGATTCCGCGGCAGGCGTTCACGCCGATCTTTGCGGTGGCACGTAGCGCAGGCTGGACCGCGCATGCGCGCGAGCAGCAGCGGACGGGACGGTTGATCCGGCCGAGCTCGTCCTATGTGGGTGCGATGCCGGAGGGGTGAATCTCGCTTCGACAACGCCGGAGTCTCCGGACTGGCGGGCGGGTGCGCAACGTGCCCATAAACCGTTGCCACTTTCCAACGAGTTCATTGGATATGGGCACGGCGCAATGGCGTTTCGCACCCATAAGCATGCACGTGAGGAGGCATGTGCGACGGAAGGACTCAGACGTTATCGGGAACAATGCGGCCCGCAGCGCATTCACGCTCGCCCCGAAAAGGTCTTCGAAGGGGCGAACAATAAAAGGAATAGAAATGAAGAAACTCGCTTGCGCCCTCGCTGCCGGAACGCTGCTCGCAATCTCGTCCCTCGCCGCCCCCGCCAATGCGTTGCCGGCTCAGCCGATCCCCGGCGCAGCAATGTCCGGTGACGCCATGAACGCGCGCTATCACTACGCTCCGCGACGCGTTTGTACCGTGCGCACGGTGGTCACGCGCGGCCATCATGGACGCCGCATCGTCAAGCGCGTCCGTGTCTGTCGGGTCAGGTAAACGCTCATGATGCCGTCCGCTTCCGCGGGCGGCATCCCATCACGGCGCAAGGCTCTAGGCTTCCCGCACCACCGTCTTCAGATAATTATACGCCTTGATGATCTCGATCAGGCGATCTTCGGTAGAGCGGTCGCCGCCGTTGGCGTCGGGATGATGCTGCTTCACCAGCGCCTTGTACTTGGCCTTGACGTCGGCGAGCGTGGCGCTGGGGCCGAGGCCCATGACCTGGAGCGCCTTGCGCTCGGCGTTCATGACCTTGCGCGTCTCGGCCTTGGGCGCAGCTTCCGGGCCCTTGCGCCAGCCGGTGCGGCCGTTGATCTCGGCAAACATGTTGAGCGGATCCGAGGCCATGTCGATCTCGGCTTCCGCACCCTTCTTGCCGCCATTGGCGCCCATCTTCCAGGTCGGGCGATGGCCGGTCAGTGCATCCTTCTGATAGCGCGCGACCGCGTCGGCATTCATGCCGGAGAAGAAATTGTAGTTCTGGTTGTACTCGCGGACGTGATCCAGGCAGAAGTGCCAGTACTCGCGCTGGTTCTCGCGGCCCTTCGGCGCGCGGTGCGATCCCTTGTTGGCGCAGCCCGCCCATTCGCAATTGACCGCGGTGTCTCGCGGCTTCACTTCCGGCTGCTTGCCCCGCGGCTTCACGCGGATGGAGTCGAAGAACTTTGATGAATCGATCGGCATGGCAGACTTTGACTACGCAATGCAAAAACCTTCAAGTCTTGACATTGCAATTCGCTGAGCACCCGGCCGCAACGACCTTGGACGTCCGGGTATTGACGGGATGCGATTGCGCACCTTAATGGCACACATGGCCATGAAAGACACTATCAGCAACAAGTTGCGGGAAGCTTTCACGCCCGAAAGCCTGCAGGTCGTCGACGAGTCACATTTGCATGAGGGCCACGCCGGCCATCAGCCGGGCGGCGAGACGCATTTCCGCGTCTATATCGTGGCTGCCGCCTTCAAAGGGAAGAGCCGGGTCGACCGCCACCGCATGATAAATTCGGCGCTCGCCGCGGAACTCTCCGGCGGCGTGCACGCGCTCGCGATTCAGGCTCAGGCGCCGGGGGAAGGGTGACTTGTCATTCCGGGGCGGCTCGAAGAGCCGAACCCGGAATCTCGAGATTCCGGGTTCGATGCTTTGCATCGCCCCGGAATGACTGAGCGTCTAAAACGACGTCCCGGCCCTTCTCGGCTTTACCTCGTCCAGCTCCGCGTCCCGCGACACCGGCGAAATACGGAGCGCGGTGATGCGGTTGCGTTCGCGGCGGAGGACGCGGAAGCGGAAGCCGTGGAAGGTGAAGCTCTGGCCGCGGTCGGGGATCGAGCGCGCCTCGTGAATGACGAGGCCTGCGACCGTGGTTGCCTCTTCATCGGGCAGATGCCAGTCGAGCGCGCGGTTGAGATCGCGGATCGGGACCGAGCCGTCGACCACGACGGAGCCATCGGGCTGACGGCGCACGCCGGCGACGACCACGTCGTGCTCGTCGGAAATGTCGCCGACGATCTCCTCCAGAATGTCCTCGAGCGTCACGAGGCCTTCGACTTCGCCATACTCGTCGACGACGAGCGCGAAATGGGTCTTGCGGCGTCGGAACGCCTTGAGCTGCTGGGATATCGGCCGCATCTCCGGCACGAACCAGGGCGGCAGCATGATGGTGGTGACGTCGATGCGCGAGGTATCGCCGTCCGCGGCGCGGATGGCCCGCAACAGATCCTTGGCGTGCAGGATGCCGATGATGTTCTCCGACTTGTCGCGCCACAGCGGAATGCGGGTGTATTCGGTCGCCAGCACCTCCCGCACCAGTTCCTCCGGAGGCAGATCGGCATTGATCATCACCATGGCGGTGCGGTGAACCATCACGTCGGACACCGTCAGCTCGCCGAGCCGGAAGACATTGTGAATGTACTCGGCCTCGCCGCTCTCGATCTTGCCGTGCACGGCCGATTCCTCGACCAGCCCTTCGATCTCGGAATCCGTCAGGATCTCGTGCTGCGAGAACTCCTGGACGCCCATCAGGCGCAGGATCGCGCCAGATGCCGTGTTGAGACACCAGCTCAACGGGTAGAACACCAGGTAGGAAAAATAGAGCGGATAGGCGATCCACTGCGACACCGGCATCGGCTCCCGGATCGCAAGCGTTTTCGGCACCTGCTCGCCGATGATGATGTGCAGCGAGGAGAAAACCAGAAAACCCGCCACGAACGAGACGAAGTGCAGCGTGGCCTCCGACAATCCGAGCGGGCTGAGGACGGGGCTCAGCAGCGCGGACACGGTCGGCTCACCGATCCAGCCGAGACCGAGCGAGGCCATGGTGATGCCGAGCTGGCAACAGGCGAGATAGGATTCGATGTTCTCCATCATGGTCTGCAGCAGACGCGCGCCGAAGCGGTTCTGCTCGACCATGGCCTTGACCCGGAAGCCGCGGCTCTTCACCAGCGCAAACTCCGCCGCCACGTAGAACGCGTTGGCGGCGAGCAGGAGGAAAGCAAGCAGCAGATTGATCGAGATCGAACTCATGTATGCCTCGCGGCCGGCTCGGCATTCCCCGCCGTTTCGCGGGCGGCACGTCCGGACGATCCCGTCATCGCGACAGCTTCGACTGCAGGAAATCGCGCACCAGCGCCGGCTCGACGTCCTTGGCGATCACCGCACGCCCCACCGCCTCCAGCAGAATGAAGGTGAGCTTGCCGCGCTTGACCTTCTTGTCCTGCGCCATCAGCGCCATCAGCGCGTCGGCGTCGGCGAGACCTTCCTGCGCAAAGCCCGCGATGTCCTGCAAGC
>NZ_JAEMSD010000026.1:24353-27328 GCF_016462955.1 Bradyrhizobium sp.
CGGCAGGCCCGCCTCGATCAGATGGCGCTCGACACGGGCTGCGTCCAGCTCGCCGATCATGCCGAGGCTTGCCGAGAACTGCGCCGCCAGCGTCATGCCGATGGCGACGCCCTCGCCGTGGAACAGACGGTCGGAGAAGCCGGTCGCAGCTTCCAGCGCGTGACCGAAGGTGTGGCCGAGATTGAGCAGCGCGCGCTCGCCGGTCTCGCGCTCGTCGCGCGACACCACGCCCGCCTTGGCGCGGCATGAGGTCGCGATGGCGTGCTCGCGCGCCGCCCCGCCCCTGGAGATGTCGGCATGGTTCTTTTCCAGCCAGCTGAAGAAGGCCTCGTCGCCGAGCACGCCGTATTTGGCGACCTCGGCGTAACCGGCGCGGAACTGGCGCGGCGACAGCGTGTCGAGCACCGCGGTGTCGGCGATCACCAGCACCGGCTGGTGAAAGGCCCCGAGCAGGTTCTTGCCCTGCGGCGAATTGATGCCGGTCTTGCCGCCGACGGAAGAATCGACCTGCGCCAGAAGCGAGGTCGGCACCTGCACGAAATCGACACCGCGGCGCAGGATTGCCGCGGCAAAGCCGGCGAGATCGCCGACCACGCCGCCGCCGAGCGCGATCACGAGATCGTTGCGCTCGATTTTTGCGGCGATCAGGGCCTCGCTGACCTTTTCCAGGCCCGCATAGGTCTTGGAGATCTCACCTTCCTCGACCACGATGCGCGAGGTCGGAATGCCGCTCGCGGCGAGCGAGGCTTCGGTCGGCTCCAGCCAGAATTTTGCGACGGTGCGGTCGGTCACGATGGCCGTGCGCACGCCGGGGCGCAAGGCCGCGACCCGTTCTCCAAGCGAAGACAGCACGCCGCGGCCGATCACGATGTCATAGGCGCGGTCGCCGAGGGCGACGTCGACCTTGATGGGATCGGAATCTTTCAACGGCGCAGTCATCTTGACGCACTCGCAATGTCGGCAGGCGGTTGGGCTGGCTGTCCGCCGCAGAGACGGGCGTGCAGCGCCTCGATGCATTCCTCGACGATCCTGTCGTGCGGCACGTCGCGCGAGGCGATGGTGAGGTCGGCATTGGCATAGATCGGCTCGCGCTCGGTAAGGAGGCGCGTCACGGTCCCTTCGGGGTCGGCGGTCTGAAGCAGCGGCCGGTCGGCCCGGCGGCGCACGCGGCGCATGATGACGTCATGCTCCGCCTTCAGCCAGACCGAGACGGCTTTCGCCGCGATGCGCGCGCGCGTCTCCTCGCGCATGAAGGCGCCGCCACCGGTCGCGAGCACCAGCGGACCACCCTCGAGCAGGCGCGCGATCACACGCGCCTCGCCGTCGCGGAAATGCGGCTCGCCGTGACGTTCGAAGATTTCCGGTATGGTCATGCCGGCGGCCGCCTCGATCTCGGTGTCGGCATCGACGAAGGGCAGCTTGAGGCGGGCCGCGAGGCGCCGGCCGACGGTGGATTTGCCGACCCCCATCATGCCGACGAGCACGATCGCGCGCGCCCCGAGCGCCGACAGGATGTCGGCCTCAGGCGAAGCAGGAAGCGGCAACGCGGCGTCGGACATCGTCGACTGGATCTCGCTCGAACTGCCGCGAGATGCGGCATGGTTGGCCACCTATACGACCCCATGGGGGCCCTCGCCAGAGGACTCTTGCCACGAAACGGCGAACATGTTGGATGATTTCATTGGCTAATTTGGCTGCCGCGCCCCTACCCCGAGACCCCAGACCGATGCCGA
The DNA here is from genome assembly GCF_016462955.1 of Bradyrhizobium sp. Classification (GTDB taxonomy): domain Bacteria; phylum Pseudomonadota; class Alphaproteobacteria; order Rhizobiales; family Xanthobacteraceae; genus Bradyrhizobium. The sequence continues at coordinate 26,087 of NZ_JAEMSD010000026.1, forward strand.
GCCTGTTCCGCTTCCTGACGGTCGTCGCCGTGATCGCCGGCATCGTCTATGGCGTGGTCTTTGCGCTGGCGAACTTTGTCACGCCCAAGTCGCGGGAAATGACGGTGACGATCCCGCCGGATAAGTTTCTCAAGAAATAGGCGCTAGCCTCCGAGGCATGCCCAGCAAGCCCTCAGATACCAAGCTCACCGGCCTGTTCCTCGACATGCTCGCGGCGGAACAGGGCGCCGGGGCCAATACGCTCGATGCCTATCGGCGCGACCTCACCGATTTCTCGGAATTTCTCGGCCAAGCCGGCCACACCTTCGTGGATGCGCAGACGCAAACGCTGCGGGACTATCTCGCCGATCTCGACACGCGCGGCTTCAAGTCCACCAGCGTCGCGCGACGGCTGTCGGCGATGCGGCATCTCTACCGCTTCCTGCTGAACGAGCGCATCCGCGGCGATGATCCCGCAGCGATCCTGTCAGGCCCGAAGCGCGGCCGCGGCCTGCCGAAGGTGCTGTCGATATCAGATGTCGACCGCATGCTCCGCCGCGCCAAGGAATTGAGCGAGGCGGAGGATGCCTCGCCGTCAAAGCGACTGCGTGCCTTGCGGCTCTATTGCCTGCTCGAGGTGCTTTATGCCACGGGCCTGCGCGTCTCCGAGCTGGTGGCGCTGCCGCGCTCGGCCGCCAAGCGGGACGCGCGCATGATCGTGGTGCGCGGCAAGGGCAACAAGGAACGCCTGGTGCCGCTGAACGAGGCCTCGCGCCAGGCGATGGCGGATTATCTCGCCGCCACGGAGGCTGCGAAGACCGAGAAGAAGAAAGACGGGCTCGCCGCGTCGAAATGGCTGTTTCCCTCGTTCGGCGAGAGCGGGCATCTGACGCGGCAGCATTTCGCCCGCGACTTGAAGGAGCTTGCGGTCGCCTCGGGCTTGCAGGCCCGGCTGGTCTCCCCGCACGTGCTGCGCCACGCCTTTGCCAGCCACCTCCTGCACAACGGTGCTGACTTGCGCATCGTGCAGACCCTGCTCGGCCACACGGATATCTCCACGACGCAGATCTACACCCATGTGGTCGAGGAGCGGCTGAAGAGCCTGGTGCGCGACCTGCATCCGCTGGCGGAGAAGTCGGGATAGATGAGAGGTCTCGTGCCCCGGACGCAGCGCAGCACGTAAGTGATGCGCTGCTGAGCCGGGGCCCATGCCGCTTGCTGGGTCCCGGCTCTGCGCAGCAGCGCTAAAGAAGCGCTGCAGCG
>NZ_JAEMSD010000026.1:27338-28511 GCF_016462955.1 Bradyrhizobium sp.
GTCCGGGACACGACATCGGGGTCGGGAGGACAACCGAAACCGCCTTGACTTCCGCCACATCTCCGCGGAAAGAGCCGTGGCCTTTCGAGTGATTTGGCAGGGCGGCAGGAGCGACAGGCCAAGCCATTGAAGAAGCTACACTTCTTTTCGCTGAACCAAACCCGCTTCGCCTCTCAGCCCCGTCCCCCTATATTGAGTTGATGCAAGACCAGATGCGCAGCTATCTCGACTTCGAAAAGCCCGTCGCCGAGCTCGACTCCAAGGTCGATGAATTGCGCGCGCTGGCCGCCACCGGCGCCGACATCTCTGATGAGATCGGGCGCATCGAGGACAAAGCCGCGCAGGCGCTGGCCGACCTCTATCAAAACCTGACGCCGTGGCAGAAGACGCTGGTGGCGCGGCATCCGCAGCGGCCGCATTTCAACGACTTCATCAGAGGCCTGATCACCGAATTCACCCCGCTCGCCGGCGACCGCAAGTTCGGCGAGGACGAGGCGCTGGTCGCCGGCTTCGGCCGCTTCCGCGGCGAGCCGATCTGCGTGATGGGCCAGGAAAAGGGCGATTCCACCGAGAGCCGCATCCGGCACAATTTCGGCATGGCGCGGCCCGAAGGCTATCGCAAATGCGTGCGGCTGATGGAGATGGCCGAGCGCTTCGGCCTGCCGGTGCTGTCGCTCGCCGATTCCGCCGGCGCCTATCCCGGCATCGGCGCGGAAGAGCGCGGCCAGGCCGAAGCCATCGCGCGCTCGACGGATGCGTGCCTCGCGCTGACCGTGCCGAACGTTGCGATCATCACCGGGGAGGGCATGTCGGGCGGCGCCATCGCCATCACCACCGCCAACAAGGTGCTGATGCTGGAGCACGCGATCTACAGCGTGATCTCGCCGGAAGCAGCATCCTCCATCCTCTGGCGCGACGGCACTAAGGCGCAGGAAGCCGCCAACAACATGAAGATCACCGCCCAGGACATGCTGCGCTTCGGCGTGATCGACCAGATCCTGAAGGAGCCGGTCGGCGGCGCCCACCGCGACCCCGCCGCCATGATTGCCACCACCGGCGATGCCATCGCCAAGGCCTTCGACGAGCTCCGCGGCCTGGACGGCGACGCCATCCGCAAGCAGCGGCGGCAGAAATTCCTCGATATCGGCCGGAAACTGGGCTGATTCGCCACGA
>NZ_JAEMSD010000791.1 GCF_016462955.1 Bradyrhizobium sp.
GAGACGCCCGCGGAGCGCTCGGCCGCCCGGCTCAAGGTCAAGACCCTGTTCGAGGCCCTCAAGGGCCGGATCGACGGCCTCACCCATATCGAAGTCGGCATGGACGTCAGCGCGGTCGACTACGCCTGCGACGTGGTCCTGTTCTCCGAGTTCACCGACCAGGCCGCCCTTGCCGCCTACGCCAACCACCCGGAGCATCTGCGCGTGCGAGAGGCCCTGGGCGACTTGCGGATCGGGCGCTTCCAGGTCGATTATCCCATCAAAGGGGCCGGCGCATGATCGGCTCGTTTACCTTTGAAAACCTGCCCTGCCGTGTCGTGTTCGGCAGCGGAACCTTGGCTAGCGCCCGGGCCGAAGTCGAGCGGCTCGGCGGCAAGCGCGCGCTGGTGCTGACGACGCCGCAGCAGGAGGCGCAGGGCAAGAGCCTGGGCGCCGCACTGGGCCCGCTCCATGCCGGCATCTTCTCGGGCGCCACCATGCACACGCCGGTCGAGGTCACGGAACGCGCGCTCGCGGCGATGAAGGCATGCGAGGCCGACTGCGTCGTTTCGCTCGGCGGCGGCTCGACCACGGGGCTCGGCAAGGCGCTGGCCTTGCGCACCGGCGTGAACCAGCTCTGCATCCCCACCACCTATGCCGGCTCGGAAATGACGCCGATCCTGGGCCAGACCGAGAACGGCCTGAAGACCACGGTGCGCGATGCGGCGGTGCTGCCCGAGACCGTGATCTACGACGTCGATCTGACCTTGACGCTGCCGGCAAGTCTCGCCGCGACATCCGGCATCAATGCGATCGCCCATGCGGTCGAGGCGCTCTATGCGCGCGACGCCAATCCTGTCACGTCGCTGATGGCGGAAGAGGGCATCCGCGCGCTGGCTCGCGCCCTGCCCGCGATCGCCGCCAGAAGCGACGACCGCGAGGCCCGCACCGAAGCTCTCTATGGCGCCTGGCTTTGCGGCGTCTGTCTCGGCACCGTCGGCATGGCGCTGCATCACAAGCTCTGCCATACGCTCGGCGGCACCTTCGATCTGCCGCACGCCGAGACCCACACCATCGTGCTGCCGCATGCGCTGGCCTACAACGCGCCTGATGTGCCCGATGCGATGGCGCGCATCTCGCGCGCGATCGGCGCCGCCGACGCAGCCCAGGGTCTCTACGACCTTGCCAAGCGGCTGGGTGCGAAGCTTGCGCTGCGTGACGTCGGCATGCCCGAGAGCGGCATCGAGAAGGCGGCCGATCTCGCGGTCACAAACGCCTACTGGAATCCACGGCCGCTCGAGCGCGGCGCCATTCGCGACCTGATTGCACGCGCCTGGGCCGGCGAGCCACCCGGCGTCATGAAAGCGGCGGCTTGAAGCAATGCGGCGCACCCTGATCAGATCCGCAACCGTCATCAGCATGGATGATGCGATCGGCGATCTCGCGACCGGCGACGTGCTGGTCGAGGGCAGCCGTATCGCCGACGTGCGGTCGTCGATCGAGGTCGCGGCGGACGTCGAAATCATTGACGGCACGGGTCGCATCGTCATCCCCGGCCTCATTAACGCGCACATGCACACCTGGCAGACGGGCTTGCGCGGCTTTGCCGCGAACTGGACGCTGCTGGAGTATTTTCGCCGTATGCATGCCGGACTCGCGACCGTGTTCCGGCCCGACGACATCTACATCGCAACGCTGGTCGGCGCGCTGAACCAGATCAACCACGGCGTCACCACGCTGGTCGACTGGTGCCACAACAATCCGACGCCCGATCATACCGACGCCGCCGTGCGCGGCCTGATCGAGAGCGGCATTCGTGCCGCCTTCTTCCATGGCTCGCCGAAGCCCGAGCCGAAGCCGGGCGAGCCGCATTTCTCGGAAGTGCCGCATCCGCGCCGCGAGGTCGAGCGGCTCTTGGCCGGTCCCCTCGCCGACCGCGACGGCCTCGTCACACTGGGGCTCGCGATTCTCGGTCCGCATTATTCGACGCTCGACGTCGCCATGCATGATTTTCGACTGGCGCGGGAGCTGAACCTGATCGCTTCGATGCATCAGGGCGGTGGCCCGGCCAAGACGCCCGGCGGCTGGGAGAAGCTGAT
>NZ_JAEMSD010000792.1 GCF_016462955.1 Bradyrhizobium sp.
CATGCCGTTCCCCTCGGTCGGTCATGTCGCGGCCGCCGGCGAGGCCTTCCGCTGGGTCCCGGTGTTCTGGGACTACTGACCGCGACGAACAGACCGGAGCGCGCGCCCGGGATGAACCCAGCGCGCGCTCCGGGTTACGCCCGTCACGGTGGCCGCAACACGAAAGCCGGCCGCCGCGACCTGCAAAAATCGAACGAGATGGTGCGGTCGGCCGCACGAGAGGCAAGAACATGCAAGATCAAAAGGTCGTCGTCGTCACCGGCGGCACTTCAGGCATCGGCCGCGCAGCGGCGCTCCGTTTTGCGAAACAGGGCGACCAGGTGCTCGTCACCGGCCGCCGGGCGAGCCTGATCCAGGAGACCATGCTGCAACACGCGAACATCGCGGGGATGACGGCGGATGCGGCGTCCGCCGAAGACGCCAAGCGAACCATTGCGATGGCGCTCGACAAATGGGGCCGCCTCGATGCGCTGGTCAACAATGCCGGCGCCGGCGCAATCCTGTCGCTCGCCGATGCGACCGGCGATCGCATCGCCGACATCTTCGCCGTCAACGTGCTCGGCCCAAGTCTGCTCGCATCGGCAGCGCTTCCCCATCTCAAGGCGAGGCGCGGCGCGATCGTCAACGTCTCCAGCACCTTTGGACACAAGGCGGCGGCAGGGCTCTCTCACTACGCAGCCAGCAAAGCCGCCGTGGAGCATCTGACGCGGTGCTGGGCCCTGGAGCTGGCGCCGTTGGGGATCAGGGTGAACGCCGTTGCTCCAGGCCCGACCGAGACGGGGGCGCTGACCGGCATGATGGGATTGTCGGCTCAGCAGGCCGCGGCGGTGGAGGAACAAGAGCGCGCCAGCATCCCGCTCGGCCGCCGCGGTGTGCCCGACGATGTCGCTGAATGGATCGTCCAACTCGCCGGACCCGCCTCGGCATGGGTCACCGGTCAGGTGATCGCCATCGATGGCGGCCTCGGATTGGCATGATCTGGCGCGGCCCATGGCCACAATGGCCCTACCGGCGCGAAAACGAAGGGCACTGAACTTCATCCCTGGCCCGCCGGCGGTACCACGTACAGCGTCAGCGCAAAGACCGCGTAGATCAAGATCATCAGCGCGCCGCATGGCTGAGCAGCGCCGCCAGCGGCACTTTGGCGAGCACCGCCAGCACGAACAGCAACGTGTGGGAATGCGGGACCAGGGCCTCGGCCACCACCACGATGGGCACGAAGGCCAACATCCAGAGCAAAGGGGTTTGCAGATTTCACGGAGCAGAATCTGCATGTCGGCGGCCATTTCCATCGCTGCGCGGTTGGAAAGGGCCGGCCTCCCGCGAGGGGAGTGTTGATCTACCTCAACGTTGATTTCGGGGAGACAAGCGCGCAGGCGATGAAAATGCGGCCTGGCGGGGCCGCTGCACCTTGACAACTTGCCGGTGTTTTGCCCAACGAGTCAACTTGATCGCGGCCGGGAAGGTCACGACCGCGCGTCTCGAAAAATCCCTTTCCGATCAACGGCCCTTCTACTGTGCATGGGGTTGTTTTTCGAATTTGGATTCGATTGTCGCGATCCCTGCTCTATCCGCGCCGCCTCCAGCAGCCTGCGCATACACAGCATGCACGCATGAGCCTGTGGCCGGCCGCCAAGCCGTAGTACACGGCGCATGACCCACGCCGCCGGAGCGACGCGCCAACGCAATGACAATCACGTTACCCTCGGCCGCGCGCGAGTCGGACCAGCCTTTGTCCGACGGCCTTCCCACGGCGCAGCGGCGTTGGGCCATCGCTGCGATCTTCACCGCGCTGGCGATGGCCTCGCTCGACACCGCGATTGCGAACATCGCGCTGCCCGCCATCGCCGCCGATCTGCGGGTCACGCCGGAGCAGTCGGTCTGGGTCGTCAACGTCTACCAGATCGCGCTGGTGGCAACCCTGCTGCCGCTGGGCGCGCTCGGCGAGATCGTCGGGCACCAGCGCATCTATCTCGGCGGCCTGATCCTGTTCACGATCGCCTCGCTGTTCTGCGCGGTGGCATGGTCGCTCGACAGCCTGCTGGTGGCGCGCACGCTGCAAGGACTGGG
>NZ_JAEMSD010000793.1 GCF_016462955.1 Bradyrhizobium sp.
GTAGGAGATCCAGGTCTCCATCGCGCCGTTGACGGCGAGGACGAACACGACGAGGCCGACGAGGGAGACGACGTATTTGGCGAACAGGCCCCCGCGCAAAGATCGTGTCTTGTCGTTCGCTCCTGCCATCCCGATCCTCTCGCGCCGCTACGGACGCCGGCGCTATGGGCCATGCAGGCCCGTTCGGGCCGTTCTAGCACAATTCAGGCCGCAGGGCCGCCGCGCGGCCGGCGGACCGGCCGGTGTGGTTACTCCCTGTGGCCTTACGGATGGGTGGATTGTCGCAGCTTCAACGGTTCGGCGGAAGCGTCGCAAGGCGAATGCGGGAAGGTCGGCGCGGCCTATCGATTGAAGAGCTGCCGCAGCACGTCGTTCATTGGCTGACTGTCCTGCTGCGCGGCCGGCGGGTCCTCCAGATCAGGGGCCGACGGCGAGGCCTGCGGTACCGGCGTCGACGGCGTTGCCGGCATGCTGCGGCTGCGCCCGGTGCCCGGAGCGGGAGCAGGACCGGACCCGGCGCCGCTGGAAAGTCCCTGCTGGATCAGATTGCCGAGCGCTTCGCCGAGCGGGCCGCCGAGCAGATTGTTCTGCCCCGGCTGCGAGCCTTGCGGATTGGCATTGCCGGGCGGATTGCCGCCGCCCGGCGCGGTGGTGCCGCCAAGACCGAGGTTGCCGAGGCTGCCCAGAAGATTGCCGAGCCCGGCGCCGTCGGGGCCGAACAGGCCCTTGCCCATCTCGCGCAGCTTGGCATAGGCGGCATCCGGATTGTCCAGCATGCCGGCCATGTCAGGGTAGATTCGCGGCTGCGACCAGGAGCCCTGGATCATGACGGGAATGCCGAAGCCGACCGGCTCGTTGGTGCGTCCCTGGCCTTCGGTCGTCATCACCAGCTTCGGCTCGACGCGAAAGCCCATCATCTTGGTGTCGAGCGCGATGGTGCCGGCGCCGGTCACGCGCACCAGCGGCCCGATCAGGTTGAGATCGGTCGTCACCGCCTGGCCCTTGTCGATGCGGAAGGAGGCCGACAGCTGCGACAGGTCCGTGCTCTGCTCCTGGCCCGCATTCTGGTTGTCCTGCCAGCCGGACAGCGTGCTCGTGGTCAGCGAGCGGATCATCTGCGCGACATTGATGCCGCGGATGGCGCCGTCCTGGAAGTTGACGAACGCCGTGCCCTGCATGTTTGCCATCAGGGCGCGCTGGCTGTTGCCGGCGCTGCGCAAGGCGAGCTTGGCCTGCAGCTTGCCGTCGATGCGGTCGAATTCGGCGAGCCCCTGAAGCAGCGGCAGCGCGCGCACGCCGACGAGGTCGGAATGCATGGCAAAGCTCGGCGCGCCGGTGGTCGCATCCAGGATCACCTCGCCCGAGACCTGGCCGCCATAGGCGCCGAGATTGGCGGTGCCGGCCTTCAGCACGCCGCCGGCGAGCTTGGCGTCGAGCGCCAGCGGCGCGATGCGGGCATCGCCGATGACGGCCTCGTTCGCGGAGATCCGCACCTGCGCGTCGACATAGTTGAGTCCGGAGACGTCGATCGGCGCAGTGCTCCAGGGTTGGCCGGCCGCGCCTTCCGGCGATTTCGCCAGCGGCAGCGCGAGCCTCTGGAAATCGAGATCGAGCTTGACCAGCGGCTTGCTCGCGATGTCGAGCGAGGCCCAGCCGTTGAATGCGCCGTCGCCGAGCCTGCCATTGACGCCGTTGATCATCACGACATTGCCGCTCAGCCGCATCTCGGCGCGGCCGGTGAGCTGGGACTTCAGCACGCTGGGCATGTCGATGGCGAAGTCCACGGGAAACGTCGAACGTTCGGCCGGCACGGTCGTCTTGATGTCGAATTTGGTCGGATGCTCGCCGACACGCGCAGTGCCGGCGATGTTGACCTTGCGGTCGCGGTCGACGGTCGCGTCGGCGTTGATGGCGCTGATGCGGCCCTCGACGCGGTCGCGCAGACGCGAGAAGGCGACTTCGCCGTCGGTGATCTTGATGCGGTCGACCGTGGCGCCATGGGTCTCGAGCGCGAGCGGCTTCGACGGGGCGCCGGCATTCGGCAGCCGCTCGCGCAGCAGCGGCTGGTAG
>NZ_JAEMSD010000794.1:0-1417 GCF_016462955.1 Bradyrhizobium sp.
ACGAGTTCGGCTATGCCTGCGCCTTCCTGTGCGGCGCCAAGGCCGGCTTCATCACCGGACAGAACATCCTGCTGGACGGCGGCGCGTTCCCGGGCACGCTGTAGTCGCGATTGCGGGGCGCGCTGCCGCGCCCCGGGCGATGCGAAGCATCGTCCCGCGCGCGGCGGGTGAGGGCTCTCGCCACGCAGGGACGTCCTCGGTTAATCTCGATTATCCCAGCGCGGAGACACCCTCTCCCCAACCCTCCCCCGCAAGCGGGGGAGGGAGCCAACTGCCGATGCCGCTACATTCTGCGAATAATGTCCGATTGCCCTGCCGCAGATGGGCAGAGGCAAACAAGATCACCGCTGCTTCGTCGGCTCGTCTTCGTCCTGCTGGCTCGGGCCGGAGGAGTCGGCGGTGGTGCGCTCATCGGTCCAGTCGATGCCGAATTCGTCGAGGCCGTTGGCGAGCAGATCGCCCAGCATGGGCTCGCCGAGCAGATAGCGCACGGTTTCGCGGCGCGGGCTGCGGTACTCGCTTCGCGCCTCCACGGCGCGGGCGCGCAGATCGTCCCACTCGTCGATGGTGCCGTCGCCGCGGCCGAGCCAGGTCAGCGTGACGAGATCGAGTTGCTCGTCCTCGTTCAGGGCGATGATGAAGCTGCCGAGCTCTTGCACGACAGGATCGGAGCCGTCGTCCTCGAGGACGTCGATCGCATCGTCGTCGCTGGGGTTCGAGCCGGAATCCGGATCGGAATCACCCTCCTTGACGTCGAATTCGCGCGCCTTCTCTTTGATGTAGGCGACCTTTTCAGCGGATATTGCAAGCTCTGGCATGGCTCCTCCTCCGGTTCCCCCGATAACGCCGCATCGCGTTAGATGATCCATTGCACATCATGGCGGAAAACCGCATGTTTCGGCATCAAAACAAGAACATGGGAAGGCGGCGATGCAGTGGAAGGTGGGCAGGGTCAAGATCACCAAAGTCGTGGAAATGGAGACGGTCGGCTCGACGCGCTTCATCCTGCCGCTCGCGACCAATGAGGAGATCCAGAAACTGCCCTGGCTGATCCCGCATTACGCCACCGAAGAAGGCCGGCTGAAGATGTCGATCCATTCGCTGGTGGTGGAGACGCCTTCGCGCCGCATCGTGGTCGACACCGGGCTCGGCAACGACAAGCAGGGCCGCAACGTCCCGACCTGGAACGACCGCAACACGCCCTTCCTGGAGACGATGACAGCGGCCGGCTTTGCGCCTGACAGCATCGACACCGTGCTGTGCACGCATCTTCACGTCGATCACGTCGGCTGGAACACGAAGCTGGTCGACGGCAAATGGGTGCCGACGTTTCCGAAGGCGCGCTACGTGTTCGGCCGGACCGAATACGAACATTGGCGCGATCATTCGAACGAGCCCGACAAGGCCGCGGTGTTCA
>NZ_JAEMSD010000794.1:1427-2067 GCF_016462955.1 Bradyrhizobium sp.
GTGTTCAATGATTCCGTGCAGCCGATCGTCGAGGCCGGCAAGGCCGATCTGATCGCGAGCGATCACCGGCTCTGCGAGGAAATCAGCATGATCCCGACCCCGGGGCACAGCCCCGGCCATATGAGCATCCTGATCCAGTCCGACGGCGAGCAGGGCCTGCTCACCGGCGACGTCGCCCATCATCCCTGCCAAATGGCGCATCTCGGCTGGTCCTCGACCGCCGATTCCGACCAGGCGCAATCCGCCGCGACACGGCGCGAGCTGTTTGGGCGTTTCGCGGACACGCCGACACTGGTGATCGGCGGGCATTTCTCGGCCGGGCACATCAAGCGGGAGGGGGACGCGTTCAGGTTCGCGGCGCTGGGGTGATCTCTGTTTTGAGCGGTTGAATTTCCGGCCGCCCTGTTCCATGAAGCTGTTAACCGATCGGTCCAATCTCCAGGGAGAAACGAGAATGAAGCTTGTTCGTTATGGCGAGAAGGGTGCGGAAAAGCCCGGCCTGATCGACAAATCCGGTCAGTTGCGCGACCTGTCGGCGCACGTGAAGGACCTCACGGGCGAGGCCTATTCGCCTAAATCCCTCAAAAAGCTCGCCGGGCTCGATCCCGCCTCGCTGCCCGCCGTGTCCGGCAAGCCGCGG
>NZ_JAEMSD010000795.1 GCF_016462955.1 Bradyrhizobium sp.
GCCGCAAGTCGCGCAGGCCGAGTCGCGCGCCGACATGCGAACCGAGGCGCCAGCAGAGCCGGAGCCGCCGGCTCCCGCGACGACGACCGCAGCGCCGGAAGACGAGGCCGGCGACAAGGCCGCGCGGCGCCGCTCGACCGTCCGCGAAAAGGTGAGCTTCGTGCTGAACAGCCAGCCCGAGCCCGCAATGCCTGCGGCGCAGGCGACCGAAGCGGTTGCTGCCCCTTCACCTGAGCCCGCACCGGAGGCCGCCAGCGAAACTCCGGCCGCTCCGCGACGTGCCGGCTGGTGGTCACGCCGTTTCGGTGGCGGCGAGTAAAGGGAAGATTGGAGTTGAAACCGCCCGGCCAAGCCGGGCGGTTTTGATTTGGTGAGGTCAGCTGCGATGCAAGGCGCGATCATTCTCGGCGGCGGCATGGTGGGCGTGGGTGCTGCGCTGCATTTGCAGAAACGCGGCTGGTCAGTCACGCTGGTCGATCGCAAGGAGCCGGGCCGCGAGACCAGCTACGGCAATGCCGGAATGATCCAGGCGGAAGCGGTACGCCCCTATGCGATGCCGCGCGATCTCGCTTCGCTCTTGAAGATCGCGACCGGCCGCACCAACGACGTGCGCTACAGCCTCTCCTCCCTCCACCTCCACGTGGAGCCCCTGCTCCGCTATTGGTGGCATTCGGCGCCGAAGCGGCATCGCGAGGCGATCGCGGCGTGGGCCCGGCTGATCGCCTACGCGACGACCGAGCACGACATCCTCATTCGCGAGGCGCATGCCGACAACCTCATCCGCCGCGCCGGCTACCGCGCGCTGTACCGCGACCGCGCGTCACTTGATCTCTCGATCAAGGCTGCGGAGGAAGATCATCTCGAGTTCGGCGTAAACTTTCGCGTGCTGTCGGGCAGCGAGCTGGCCAGGGCCGAGCCGATCCTGCGCGACGATCTTCCGGGAGCGATCCACTGGCTCGACACCTGGACGGTGTCCGATCCCGGCGCGCTGGTCACGGCCTATGCCGAGTTGTTCGAGCGTCTCGGCGGCAGGATCTTGCTCGGCGATGCGCAGTCGCTGCGACAGACTGCGACCGGCTGGTCGGTCGACACCGACCAAGGCCGCATCGACGCGCCAAACGCCGTCGTGACGCTCGGGCCGTGGTCGCCCGATCTCCTCCACAAATTCGGCTATCGCATTCCGCTCGTGCGCAAGCGCGGCTACCACATGCACTACAGCGGCGGCGCTTCGCTCGACCTGCCGCTGATCGACAAGACGGGTGGCTATGCCATGGGTCCGATGGCCAGGGGCATCCGCATCACCACGGGCGCGGAGCTGACCGGCGCGGACGCACTCGCGACCCCGGTGCAGCTCGCCAGTGCCGAAGCCTCCGCGCGCGAGCTGATCGATCTCGGCAAGCGGGTCGAGCCGGATCCGTGGTTCGGCACGCGGCCCTGCACGCCCGACATGCTCCCGGTGCTCGGCCGCGCCCCGCGCCACCCCGGCCTCTGGATGAACTTCGGCCACGGTCACCAGGGTTTTACGCTCGGACCCGCAACCGGACGCCTGCTCGCGGAGATGATGAGCGGCGAGACGCCTGCGGTCGATCCGACGCCGTACCGGCCGGAACGTTTCTAGACCAAAGCACGATCCGGAAAAGTCCGAAACGGTTTTCCGTATAGATCATGCGTGAGCAACGATCCAAAGCGCGATGACGATTGATCCAATCTCATCGCGCTTTTGCGCCTCTTACCCGCGACGGTCGACAATGCGGCGTGCCGCCGGCATCAAGGTCGCGCCGAGCGCGTTCTTGACCAGCGAGCCCGCAATGAACGGCACGATGCCGACCTGCCACGCCTTGGCGGCACCGAGGCCAAGCCCGAATGCCAGCCAGCCGAAGCCGGCGCCAAGAATGACGACATGGCCAATGGCCATCGCTGCAAACAGCAGCACGACGCTACGATCCCAGCCGCGCTCGGCGAGCCAGCCGGTCACGGCGGCGGCCAGCACGAAGCCGAACAGGTAGCCCGCTGTCGGGCCGACGAGCGGAGCAATCCCTCCGACGGGGCCGGCAAACACCGGCAG
>NZ_JAEMSD010000343.1 GCF_016462955.1 Bradyrhizobium sp.
CGCCACCGCGCGCCCGGGGGCCGATGCCGAGATCGGCGGCTTCGGCGGCCTGTTCGACCTCAAGGCGGCCGGCTTCAAGGACCCGGTCCTCGTGGCCGCGACCGACGGCGTCGGCACCAAGGTCAAGATCGCGATCGACACCGGCCTGCATGGCGGCATCGGCATCGACCTCGTCGCCATGAGCGTCAACGACCTCGTGGTTCAGGGCGCCGAGCCGCTGTTTTTCCTGGATTATTTCGCCTGCGGCAAGCTCGATCCCGACGCCACCGCTGCGATCGTCGCCGGCGTCGCGGAGGGTTGCCGCGAGTCCGGCTGTGCCCTGATCGGCGGGGAGACCGCCGAGATGCCGGGCCTTTACAAGGACGGCGATTACGATCTCGGCGGCTTTGCCGTCGGCGCTGCCGAGCGCGGTACGTTGTTGCCGCGCAAGGACATCGCCGCGGGCGATGCTGTGATCGGCCTTGCCTCGTCCGGCGTGCATTCCAATGGCTTCTCGCTGGTCCGCAAGATCGTCGAGCAGTCCGGTCTCGGCTTCGAAGCGCAGGCGCCGTTCGCGCCGGTGATGACGCTCGGCGGCGCGCTGCTGACCCCGACCAAGCTCTACGTCAAATCCTGCCTGCGTGCGATCCGCGAGACCGGCGCGGTGAAGGGGCTCGCCCATATCACCGGCGGCGGCTTCACCGACAACATTCCGCGCGTGCTGCCCAAGCACCTCGGCGTGGGTATCGACCTCGCGCGCCTGCCGGTGCTGCCGGTGTTCAAATGGCTGGCCGCGCAGGCCGGCATCGCCGAGCTCGAGATGCTGCGCACCTTCAATTGCGGCATCGGCATGATCGCAATCGTCGAGCCCGACAAGGTCGACGAGGTGATCGGGGTCTTCACCGAGGCCGGCGAGACAGTGGTGCAACTCGGCACCGTGATTCCGGCCGAGGGCGAGCACCGCGTCGTCTATAACGGCCATCTCGACATGACGCTGTAATGAGCGGCGCTGTGATGAAGCGCCGCGTTGCCATCCTGATTTCCGGGCGCGGCTCCAACATGGTTGCGCTGGTCAGGGCCGCCGCCGCTGCGGATTTCCCGGCGGAGATCTCGCTCGTGATCTCGAACAAGGCCGATGCGCTCGGGCTCGAACGGGCCAAGGCGGCTGGCGTCAAGACGCTGGTGATCGAGAGCAAGCCGTTCGGCAAGGACCGCGCCGGCTTCGAAAAGCTGTTGCAGGCGGCGCTCGACGAACACGGTATCGAACTGATCTGCCTCGGCGGCTTCATGCGCCTGTTCACGGCGGAGTTCACCCAAGCGTGGTACGGGCGGATGCTCAATATCCATCCCTCGCTGCTGCCGTCCTTCCCCGGTCTCGATCCGCACGGCCAGGCCTTGCGCGCCGGCGTCAAGCTGTCCGGCGCCACGGTGCATTTCGTGATCCCCGAGACTGACGCCGGCCCGATCGTGATGCAGGGTGCGGTCCCCGTCGGCGACAACGACACGGCGGACACGCTGTCCGAGCGCATCCTCGAGGTCGAGCATCGCATCTATCCCGAGGCGCTGCGGCTGCTCGCGACGGGCAAGGTTCGGATTGAGGGCGAGGTCTGCAAGACGGCGGGAAGCTCTGCGTCGGAGAATTTCCTGGTTGCGCCGGTGGTGGGCTGAAGCGTCGGCGCTGGCTCGTTGCCCCAAACAAAATCCCCCGGCAGAGCCGGGGGCAACGTCATGATCTCTCGGCGTACCGCGAGAACGATCAGGAGACCTTGAGGTTCTCCGCGGATGCCTTGCCGCGGTTCTCCACGAGGTCGAATTCAACCACCTGGTTCTCATTGAGGGTAGAGAGTCCGGCACGCTCGACGGCGGAGATGTGGACGAACACGTCCTTGTCGCCGCCGTTCGGCTTGATGAACCCATAGCCCTTGGTCGGGTTGAACCATTTGACGGTGCCCTTTTGCGGCATCGCTAGTCTCCTCCACTAGATACAAAAAAGACGCGGCCGCTTTTCGCGTGCCACGCCACAAACGGGCTTGCGGATGTCTGTTCGAGTCTTGAGTCTCAATGTCGCGAAACGCACAGCCGAGCGGCCAATTCCGATTGTGTCCGATATTGCAACATGAAAATCGCCCGTTAGCAAGCCGAGCGCGAATTTCAAGGCCGGGTCCGGTACAGCCGAGCGCAATTTGCGGCCTGTGGCAGCGGAACCACAATCGGCGCAATAGCCGTTGGCGGCGCATGCCAGCCGGTTGACCCCCCGTCGCAGTTCGGCACAAATCGCCGTAAGCGCCGCTGACCGTGCTGCTTTTCTGCGCGCCGCCCATTTGCTTCAGGATTTGCGTCATGCGCTGCGCCTCGCAGCCGACCGGAACACGGCAGACGATTGGACAGGACCGTGTCCGCCGGGTCGCGGCGGCGATGGCCATGGCATTGGCATTCGCCGTGATGATGGCGGCGACGCCCGTCCTCGCGCAAAGCCCGACGCCGACGCCCACACCGACCCCGACACCCACGCCGTCACCCACCCCGATCCCGACGCCGACCTCGATCAGCTACGATCGCTCGACCGGCAACGCTGCGCTTGGTCTCGGCTCGAACTTCCTGGAGCGGCTCGGCAGCCAGGCATCCGGCGGCGTCAACCGGGCGTTCCGGACCAATCCCGGCGGCGGCGGCGCATCGGCGGCGGCGGAAGATCCGCGCTACCGGACCTGGTTCGAGGGCTACGGCATGTCGGTGCGGACCGATGCGCAAGGCGACTTCGTCGGCGACAAGCGCAAGACCTTTGGTGGCGTTGCCGGTTTCGGCGCGAGGCTCGCGCCCGGCGTCAACATCGGCTTCTCCATCGACCAAAGCCGCACCGATATCGACGTGCCGCTGGCCCTGCAGTCCGCAACGCTCGACCTCACCCAGCTCGGCCTCAGCGGCTCGGTCGACAAGGGCCCGTGGACCTGGGCCTTTGCGGTCGTGCACGGCTTCGGCAAGGTCCATTCCAGCCGCGACACCGGCCTTGGCTTTGCGACGGCACGCTATGGTGCCGCCATCGACGGCGGGCTGACCGAGATCAGCTATTACTGGACCAAGGACCAGATGCGCATCGTGCCCAAGGGGGCGCTGGAATATGTGCGTGCCACCAGCGCCGCGTTCCAGGAGGCCGGCGGTCTCGACCCGCTCAATGTCGGCGCGAGCGCGCTCTCTCGCGCGCGCTTCATGGTCGGAGCCGAGATCGGCCGCTATTTCATCATCGGGCAGAAGATCCTCGACCTCTCCGCCTACGGCAAGTTCGTCGACAATTTCCATCAGGACCTGGGCTCCATCCAGGTCAGCCTGGGCACCCAGAGCATCGTGGTGCCCGGCATCGGCGAGAGTCGCCACGGCGTCGATGCCGGGGCCTCGGCTTCGCTCAGCCTGACCAGTGTGGCACGGCTCTACGTCAATTACGACGGCAAGTTCCGCAACGAGCTCACCTCGCACCAGGGCATGATCGGCTTCGAATATCGATGGTGAGCTGAAGCTCGCCCGCGTCTCAGGTTGGCGTTGCCGCGACGTATCCGGTCAATCCAAATCCCTCCCGGGCGGCCGTCATCATCGGCACCAGCGCGTCCGGATGAATGAACTCGTCGCGGAAGCAGGGATAGGTCCTGGCATCGAAGATCTTCTTCAGCCACTCGACCACGATCTTGTGACGCTCCGAGGTGCGGAACTCCTTGTGATAGGTGAGCCAGAGATCGGCGTGGTGGCTGACGCCGAGATCGACGGCGACGAGCGGGGCGCCGAGCGCGATCGACACCGTCGGCAGGAAGCCGATGCCGGCGCCGCGCTCGACCGCATAGAGCACGCCGACCGAGGAGTTGGTCTTGATGCCGACGATGCCTTCCAGCGACTGCAATCCGAGCACACGGGCATAGGCGCCGTCGTCGACCTGCGGTGCGCTCTGCTTGATGATGCGGTGGTTCTGCAATTCAGCCAGCGTTGCGGGCACGCCGTAGAGGCTTTCATATTCCTTCGAGACGAACGGATAGATGTGCAGGCGGCCGAGCTTGGCGACGATCAGGTCGGGATTGGTGGGCGGCTCGAGCTGGATGGCGATGTCGGATTCGAGCCGCGCGACGTCGGACTGCTCCATCGCGCAACGCAGATCGACCGTGATCTTGCGATAGGTCTTCTGGAAGTCGATCAGTCGCGGCAGGATCCAGAAATTCCCGGGGCCTTCCGTCACCGCGACGCGCACGGTGCCCGACGTGTCGTTCGACGATCGCGAGGCGCGGCGGAAGACGTTGAAGGCATGACGCTCCATATGTGCAACGTCGGCGATCATCGCGGTGCCTTCATCGCTGAGCGTGAGTCCGCTCTGGTCACGGAGGAATAGCTTGCACCCGATGCTCTCTTCGAGCCGGTCGATGCGCCGCATCAGGGTGGTGGAGGTGAGGCCGAGCTCTTCGGCTGCATTGCGAAAACTTTTATATTTTGCGCACGCTAAAAACAGCTTCAAATCGTCCCAAGACGCATCCAGGGCTTCTTCACGGTGCTGCATCATCGCAGCACCCCGGTGCAATAACTGCTGCATACTCCTGATCCCCAGCCGCTAAGCTGATCGGCATAGCGGGGCATGAAAGCCTCGAACGATAGAGGCGTGATATGAGTATGGAAAGGGGCTCGTTTGCCGCAAGGCACGATTTCGATGCCTTGCCGCTGAGTCCGGATGTCGATGTTCGCTGTGCGCAATTTTCCGAAATTGCGGAACTTTCGGAAATGGCGCACCGGCTGGTGCCCGGGGTGCAGATCGGCACGGGGGAGCTTGCGCGATACTTCACGCTCGATCCTCAGAGCATTCTGACGTTCAGGCGGAAAGGCAAGCTCGTCGGCGGCATGGCCTTCCTGTTTCTCAATGACTGCGGACACGATGCACTGCTGCTCGACGAGATCTGCCTCACCGCGCCCGAGACGCGCTATCTCGCGTCGGCGAACGAGGACGTCGCAGCCATCTACATCTGGGCGATCGCGGCGACGGGGCGCGGCATCGCCGGTCTCGGCAAGGCCGCGGCTCATCTGCGGCAGATAAGGTATCGCGGCGCGGATTGCTATGCGCAGCCGTCAACGGAGGCCGGACGCGATATCATGAAGGCGACGGGCTTTGTGCCTGTCCCGAGCTTTCAACCCGACCTTTGGTGCTACGAGCGCCCCTGGCATCGGCACCCCATGCGCATGCCGGGCGCGATCATCCAGTCAAGGAGCTTTGCAGATGCACGGTACTAGAATTCCTGTCGCCAAGCCCTGTTCTCGCGCCATCACCATCCGCCTCGCGCGCGATCCGAGCGACCTCATGCTCGTGACCGCCATCCGCTCGGCGGTCTATCTCGCCGAGCAGGATTGTCCGTTCGAGGAGGAGTTCGACGGCAACGACATGGTTGCCGCGCATTTCATCGGCTTCGTCGGCAACGAGCCTGCGGGCTGCCTGCGGGTGCGCTTCTTCGGCGATTTCGCCAAGGTGGAGCGGCTGGCGGTGCGTCACCAATATCGGCGCTCGCGCGTCTCGTTCAAGCTGGTGCAGGCCAGCGTCGACTATGTGAAGCGCAAGGGCTTTCGCAAGATCTACGGTCAGGCGCAGGACCGGCTGGTCGATTTCTGGGCCCATTTCGGCGCCAAGCCGCTCGGTCACAATCGCAAGATCACATTCTCCGATTTTTCCTACACCGAGATGCTGCTGGAGATCGAGCCGGGTCCGGACGCCATCACGCTGGACAGCGATCCCTATGTGATCATCCGTCCCGAGGGCGACTGGGATCGGCCCGGCGTGCTCGATGCCTCAGCGGGGCGGTCGGTGACCTCACCGCTGCGGGACCTCGCTCTCGCCGATCGCTGAAACGGGCGCAGCTGCGCGCAACACAATGCTGGCTTCCATGCACGATGACCCGCCGATCCTGGTCTGTGCGGATCTCCAGGTCGAGTACCTGACCCCCGGCCGCCGCCATGTCATCGTGGACGGCGATGCGACGGCCGCGCGTTGTCTGGAACTGCTGACGCTGTGGCGCGGCAATCTTTGGCCGGTGATGCATCTGAAGCGCATCGCGCAGGCGGCCTGGTTCAATCCGTCATCCAGGCTGACGGATTGGATCGCGCAGACCAGGCCGCGGCCGGGAGAGATGACGTTCGAGCACCCGCTGCCGTCCGCCTATAGCTCGGCGCGGTTCGTGGACCACATGTCCAGTATCCGGACGACGCGCTGCATTCTGGTCGGCTTTTCCCTGGACGAGACCATCCTGGCCACCGCCGTCGAGGGTTTTCACCGCAGCCATCGCTACCATGTGGTCGCTGACGCCGTGGCTTGCCGGCAGCCGGGCGCGGACGATGCCGTCGCCTACAGGCATGCGGTAGTGAATGTCATCGCGAATTTTGCTACGATCCAGTCCAGCGCCGAACTGGTCAGAGCCAGCGGCGCCGTTGCGGCGTAGGCTGCCGCGACCGGTGGATGGGGTGAGAATTGTCGCGGGGAGACGAGCTCGAGGAGCTGGCCAGCGATCTGACGCGTGCCGCCGAGCGGGCGCGCAGGCTTGGCCTGCCCACGACGGTCTATCTGCTCTCGATGGCCCTGGTCGAGGTGAGGGAAGCCGTCGCCGCGAGCGATGACGGGGACGACGGCGCGGCGTGAGCTGGCGTTCCGGCTGTGATGCCCGATTCCAGTCATGTGCGGCTTTGTGCATCGCTGCTGAGCGCTTGCCGCCCACGAATTGGCGTTGCAAGTTTTGCGCTGTGGCAATAGCCAAGTAGGCAGCCAAGTACTTGAGCGAGGTACTTGCCATCGACTGATGACGCCGGCTCTGCCTGCGATGCGACGCTTTCAAGGATCTCTAGCAATGTCCATGCTGCCCAATTCGCAAGAAGCCCGGGATGTAGCCTACCAGCTCCATGCCTACACCAACGCGCGCGCCCATCAGCAGGCCGGTCCCCTGGTCATCGAGCGCGGCGAGGGGCCCTACGTCTTCGACGCGAGCGGCAAACGCTATTTCGAAGCCATGGCGGGGCTCTGGAGCGTCGGGCTCGGCTTCAACGAGAAGCGGCTGGTCGAGGCGGCGTACAAGCAGATGCAGGCGCTGCCGTTTTACCACACGTTCTCTGCCAAGTCGCACGGTCCCTCGATCGACCTCGCCGAGAAGCTGGTGGCAATCGCGCCTGTCAAGATGAGCAAGGTGTTCTTCACGAATTCCGGTTCGGAAGCAAACGACACCGTGTTGAAGCTGATTGCCTATCGCTCCAACGCGCTCGGCCAGCCCCAGCGCAAGAAGGTGATCAGCCGGATGCGCGCCTATCACGGCGTTACCATCGCGTCGGCGAGCCTCACCGGCCTGCCGAACAACCACCGCTCGTTCGACCTGCCGCTGCCGAACATCCTGCACACGGGCTCGCCGCACTTCTACAAGGACGGTGCCCCCGGCGAGAGCGAGGAAGCCTTCGCGACTCGCCGTGCCGAGGAGCTCGACGCGCTGATCCAGCAGGAGGGGCCCGATACGATCGCCGCCTTCTTCGGCGAGCCGGTGATGGGCGCGGCGTATGACGAGT
>NZ_JAEMSD010000344.1:0-5467 GCF_016462955.1 Bradyrhizobium sp.
CATGTTGCCGCTGCCATAGAGGTGCGTGACAGGCGTGCTGCCGGCGGTGAGACCGCCGGTGACCCTGCCCGTCGTCGGCGCCGACACAGAGACGTCGACCAGGTCGCGTCCGGCGAGTACGCTGATGTTGCCGCCGGCGCTGAGGAAGCCCTGCTGGAAGCTGCCATACTGGATCCACCACGCAGTCTGCGAGGCAATCGTATTTCCAGCGGGCGCAAACACGCCCGCACCGACGATCGCCGCGCTGCCGCTCGGCGTGACCGCGGCATTGGACAGCAGCCAGGGCTGATAATATTGCGGGACTTTCTTGTCGACGCTGACGTTGCCGATCACATCCCGCTGCGCATCGATCACGACGTCGCCACCCTTCTCAGGGAAGGCGGCTGCGGTGGGCGGACCATAATAAAGATCGGGGGCATCTGCGGCGGCTGCGTTGCCGTAGCCAAGCACGCGGGGCTCGTAGAAGCCGTTGGGATCGGTGACGACGATCGTCCCATCGGATTTGACACTGTAAGGATTGGCATAGGCCGCCGTGTTGACGCCGGCCGCGTAGATCACGCCCGGCGCGCTGGTGTCCTTGAGGATCACGTCCCGCGCTGCCGCGACGTTGATATTGCCAGTCCCGGTCCGGATCATGGTCGGGATGTCAACCAGGACTGTGGAATTCGCAAGCTTGTCCTGCACCAGCGTCTGCGAGTAGCTGGCGTGCTTGTCGACGATGACGTCGCCGACGTTATTGGCGAGCGAAACCCGTGCGCCGACATTGGCGCTGGAGAGGTCGGCACCCGCCGTGAGATTATACGACCAGGACGAGGGCGCCGTGATTGTCTTGATGTTGCCGGCGCTGCAATCGATGGTGCAGACCCGCAGGCTGTGCGGGAAAAGGTCCGCCGCGGCGAGATCAAGACTGGACGGGTTGATGCCGTTCGCGGCCGCGTTGTAGGGAGCGGTTATCGAACTCCCGGGAGTGTTGAGATAATACGTATACGCGCCGATCTGCCGAACGATCGTGTTCTCGTCGAAATTGCGACTGGAGTCGGTGCTGGTGCCGAGATAATTGCCGAACTGGAAGAAGCCATCCGAGATCGACGCGTTGACGTTGATGTTCCCGGCTGCGCGCAGCGTCAGCGCGCCCGCGTCGAGGCCGCCCCAAGGCGTCAGAAGACGGTATTTGAAATCGATATAGCTCGAAGTCGGGTCGAACTCGCCATCCTTGAGTCCGCCTACGGTGCCGGCGGCCAGATTCCAGTTGCTGCTGACGGTGATGTCGCCCTTCGAATTGACGAGATCGACCCCGGGCTGCACATGCACGACATCGGCGCCGAGGCTGGCGGCGAGCGGCGCAAGGCGCGTGAACAAGTTGCTGAAGCCGTAGCTCTGTCCGTTGTAGCTCCAGGTGCCCTTGGTGATCTGCGAGACGGTGTCGCCGAAGAACGCGCTCCCGGTGCCGGCGCCCCCGGTAAAGGTTGCGATGCCCGGCTTACCCTGATTTGCCGGATCGAACTTGTCCAAGACTCCGCTCGAACTCAACGGAATGAAATCCTTGGTCTGGCCAATGAAGGTGACCGAACCGTCCGCATTGAGCGTCGAACTGCCGGCCAACGTGTTCGATTGCGAGAATCTGAAGGTGGCGCTGCCGCCGGCCCAAGAGATCAGGGCAGTCGGTTGCGCGTTGCTGGCTCCACCCGGTCCGAGCACCACTTCCGCCGAGACGACGGTCAAGAACGACACAACCGCGCCAGTAAATGGGTTCCTGGTGGGCAACACCTCTATTCCGCCGACAAACGCGCGGGTCGGAGAACTCGTGTAGCCGCTTCCCGGGTTGGTGATCGTGATCGAGAGAACTCCGTTTGCGTTAACGCTCGCTACGCCTTGCGCCGCGACCCCGCCAGCCGGTGGTGGATCGAATGTTACAGGAATGTTCGTTTGGCCAGCCGCGAAACCCGGATTACTGGCAGGCGAGAATTGGTAGACGCCCATGACGAAGTTCCTGAGAACTGCGCCATTCCCATTGGATATCGCCACCGTGTAGCCGGGATTGCCGCCGCCAACGACGCTGGTGAATCCGTTGTTGGTCGTGACTCCGGAAATCTGCCAGCCAGCGACGTTCGTCCACGAACCGTCGGTCGCGGGGATGAGATTCCCATTGGGATCCACGCCCTTGTACCAGCCGGCCGTGTCGATCGTGCCGAACCAGCCGAGATTCGACCCATCGATGCCGTTCTTACCGGCTGTGGTGTCGAACGCGATGTAGCCGTTGACGGCGACCGAGCGCGCGCCGACGATGCTGGTCCTGGTGCGATCGTTGACGTTGTTGGTCGCATCGAGCACGGGCAGTTCGTCGAATGTCTGGTTGCCGTCGGCGTAGAACTCGGCGCCGTGCGCGCCGGACGTGTTAGCCACATTGCTGATGGCCGCGATCTTGACGTCGTTGTTGCCGTCGAGCGGCGCGCGGAACGTCACCGTGCCGCCGCTGAGGCCGCCCCTGGTGCCGCCGGAGACGTTGATCTGCGTGCCCTGCTGCAGGTAGATTTTCGACTTCGCATCCCAGCCGCTCCCGATCGTGACGTCGCCGCCCCGCTCGTCGGCATGCGTCGTCGAGGCGTCGATTACGCCGCTGCTGGCGAGGAGCACCGCGTTGGCGCCGTAGAGTGCAACCTGTCCGCCGGCCTGTCCGGTGCCGTCGGCGGTCTTCCCGCCATGGCCGGTCGCGTCGATCAAGCCGCGGATCTTCACCTGGCCGAACTGCTTGCTCGCGTCGCTGCTGTCCCACGCGGCATCGTCCGCGGTCAGCATGACGGCATTGGCCTTGAGGATATGGCCGGCTGCCAGTTCGAGATTGCCCGTGCGCGTACGGATGTCAACCGAACCGGTGAGACCGCCCGCGAGCAGATTATCGGCGAGCGAGGTCAGGTCCGCGCTGCCCAGCGTATCGAGCTTGAAACGACCGCCGAGTCCCGGGGCGCCGGCCCCGCGCAGTTCCCCTGCGATCGTGGCGCTGCCGCGGACGGCATTGACTTCGATCTGGCCGCCAAAGCCGAGACCACCTGCAGGCTGCGCTACGTCGACGATACTGCCGGTGTCGACCTTGACCTTGCCCTCGCCGGTGAACGGCAGGAACGCGGTGCCGGTATCGGCATTGAGCACGACCTTGCCGCCGGGGGCGTAGGTATCAATATCGACGAGCGTCTTCTTGTAGCCGGCCGCCGACAGATAGGCGCCCTTCTCGAGCTCGAGATTGCCGGCGATCGCGCTCAGCGTGATCGTGCCGCCCTGCGCCTGGATCGTGCTGGCGACGGTGACGTTGGCGGCCGTGATCTGCAGGTTGCCCCCGACCTCGGTGCTGTCCGCCGGACGCTCGACCGCGCCGGTGCGGGTGCTGCTGTCCCGGATCGTGACGTTGCCGGCATAGCCCGCGATCGAGAAGTTCTGCGACTTCGCACCGCTCGCGCCGGCGACCAGCACGCTTGGCGTCGTGATCGCAAGATCGACCTTGTCGGTGTTGTTGACCCCGAGGGCCAGGGCGCCCGGCCCCTTGATCAGCACGCGCCTGCTCGCGGACATGCCGACACTGGAATAGCCGGCGATCGTCATGTAGGCGGCGGGTGTGACGCCGTTGACCGGAGCGTTGCCGAACTCGATGTCCTCAGCGGCGAGCTGCAGGCTGTTGCCGCCGGCGGTCGCGCCGCCGCTCAAGGCCGGTCCGACCGTGTTCGTGAGCGTAATGGTCTCGCTGGCGGTGATGGTGGCATTTCGGGCAACGCCGCCATCAAGGCCCTGTGCGAGGCCATTTGCGTCGAGGATCAGCTTGCGCGTTCCCGAATTGAAGCTGCCGTAAACCGTGATCGGTGCCGACAAGGCGCGCAGCGCGAGCGTTTGGACGTCGGCAAACTGCGCGCTATTGGCCGGCAGCATCAGGCTCACGCCGGAAACCGGGTTGACGGCGCCGATCCCGATGCTCGGAGCGACCAGGTTGACGCGGCTGGCGTGCAGATCGGCCGTATTGACGGTGATGGCGTTGTTCGCAGCGGTGCCTTGCAGCGTCAGCGTATCGGTCTTGATTGTGACGCCGTCAGCGACCACGATCTTGCCGCTGTCAGCGGTGTTGCCTCCCGGCAGCGTCAGGCTTCCGCTGACCTGCCCGGCCGCAACGTCCCTGAAGCTGATCGTGAGCGACGGCGCGGACACGCCTGTCTTGGACGGGCCGGTGATCTGGAGGGTCGGATCGTTGCTGGCGGCGAACAAGGCGCCACGCCCCGGCTGTTGCGGACCGCCATTGGCATAATAACCCAGGATCGACTGTCCGGCCGCGGTGAGAAGCGGCAGCTTGGTCAGGTCTGCGCCCGTGATCGTCGTGCCCGACAGCGTGCCTCCCAGGGCCGTCGCGATGCTTTCGGCGGTGACGGCGGGCTGCCCGTCGGAGACGACGATGTAGCTGCGCCCGAGCCCGGCATGAACGCTGCCCCTGGTTTCGATGACGCTGCCCGATTTGACCGTGACCGTTCCGCTGCCGTCGACCGGAACATAGACCGGCACATCCAGCAGGACTGAGCTGGATCCGATTGTCACGTATTGCTGGACCTGCTGCCACTCTCCGGTTTGCTGCGCGACGAGCAGTATTTCCGGCGCGGTCAAGGCCTCGCCACGGGTGTCGACCACCACATTGCTCGCCGTCGGCGTGATCAGCGTGCCGGTGGCAACGTCGCTGCGGCTGCCGCCGATCAGGACACTCTCGAAACCGTAGATCTGGCCGACATCCAGCGCGACATAGCCGGCAGGCACGTCTTTGGCCTGGTAGGCGGCGCGGCTGAGCACGGCGAGCTTCGGCGCGCTGATATCCAGCTCGCCGCCCCGCCCGATATTGCCCTTGCCGTCGGTACCGGGCTGGGTCAGCGCAATTCCGTTGAGGATGATGGCCTGCAGGGCCGATACCGAAAGACGGCCGGCGTCCATCGGCAGGCGCGGCGGGATCTTGTTCTGCTTTGTCGCCGCCTGGGTGAAATAGCTGTTGGCACCATTGAAACTGTACTCGCTGTACTGCTGCCATACCGAGTTGGTCTGCACGGCGAAGACGGTCTGCCCGGACGACTGCTTTCCTGGCGCCGTCGACTGCGTGTAATTGCCCGTGACCAACACGGTACCGTCGGTCAGTTTGGTGCCGGTCGGGACATTCTTGCCGGTGTTGTCCTGGGCGTAGACGACGACGCGCATCGCGCCGGGCAGCGTCGCGTAGTGCGCGGGATAGAGCGTGTAGGTGCCGGCCGGGATGCCGTTGCCGCCATCGATGGTGATCTGCTGGCCCGCCAGCGGCACGCTGTCCCCGGCCGTGATCGTGGCACCGTTGTCGGCGCTGCGCGCGCTGGCGAAATGGATGTCGTAAGCCGCGACGGAATCGTTGCGCGAAGGCACCAGCGCATAGACCGTCTGGCCCGAAGGCGTCGTCGTCAGCGTGTCGCGCGAGCCTCCC
>NZ_JAEMSD010000344.1:5477-7510 GCF_016462955.1 Bradyrhizobium sp.
GCCTCCCTTGCCCTGGATCCATTCCGCGGCCTGGAGATCGCCGCCACCGCGCAGATCGATGGTGGAGCCGTCTGCGCGCGTCACCGTCGAACCCGACAGGATGAGTCCCTTGGAGGGCGGCGCCGTCAGCGGATAGAGACTGGCGTTGTAGTACCAATCCGTGCCGTCCGAGGTGGCGCCATAGGGCACGGTTGTGTCGGCCAGGGTGACAGAGGTGAGGCTTCCCGGCGCCAGCACCACCGATTGGGTGATGATCGGCGATACGGCCGCATCGGTATTGCCGAGCGTGATGGTGCCGAGCGGCGCAAACAGATTGCCTGCCTGCTCGATGGTTGCCGCGCGCACGGTGATGCCGCCGCCCGCCGATAGCGGAACGGTAGTGCCGCTGCCTTCAGGCGCGAAGAACTTGACGCTGCCCGGCGTTTCGATGCCGAACGTGACGGCGGTGACGGGATAGATGCGCTGGGCTGAGAACAGCAGATCGCCTGCCGTCACGAGATTGCCGGTAAAGCTCGACTGCTCGGCGGTCGGGCTGGTGTCCGTCGCCGGGTTAGTCTTGAGCCCGTTGGCGACCTTGAGCGTGCCGAGCCGGATGTCCTGGCTGGCGATCAGATTGACCTGGCCGAAGCCTGAGAAATCGAGGCCCATCGTCGGAGTTCCGGTCTTCGCAACCCCTTGCGCGCCCTGAAGGTCGATGGTGCGCGCGTTGACGGTCAGCGTGCTGCTTCCGCTGGCCGGCGCGCGGCCGCTTCCGGCGAGGAGAACATAAGGCGCGGAGAAGCGGACATCGGCCGCACTCGCGGGCGCGCTGATAACCCCCGCCGCGATTTCGAGACGGCCGTTCACGCTCCAGTTCAGTGGACCCGAGATCGACAGGGTGCTCCATGAGGGCGCAGCGATGCCATAGATGTTGCCGGGGCGGTCGGTGAAGATGCGGCTCGCCCCACCCTGAGCGCCCGCCGCGTAGAGAAAGACGTTGTCGAATTGGGCAAGTTGGTCTGCCGCTACGAGCAAAGCTCCAGGCTGAGATCCCGCGGCGTAGGCATTCACCGCGGCCATCACCTCCGACGTGTCCTGGCGAAGTTTGATCGCGCCGCCACCGATCAGGACGGTACCACCGCTCGCTCGCGTGTCCGACTTCACGCTGCCCTCGCTGGCGGCATATCGGCCGCCAGCCGCTGCAAAGCTGCCACCCCAGGCCAACCCGGTAACATTCGCGCTGACGGTGCCGGCATCGCTCCACGCCCATTGCGTGGTCGGCGAATTCCGGCCATTGGCCACCTGGATGCTGCCGGCCGCCCCGGAGACGTCGACCACGGCGCCAGCGTCGGCAACGAGAAACCCCGCCCCGGCGGCGTAAGCGTAATAGGCCTGACCGAACACCAAGCTGAGGTCACCGGTTTCGACCGCGAACGTTCCGCCTGCGATGTAGCTCCCGCTGGTGAGCGGGCCGTTGACCGTCCCGAACAGCGAATTGGCAACGATCGCTCCCGACAAATCGACCGCAGCGCCGGACGAGAGATGCGTGCTCTTTGAATTGATGAAGACGGATCCGCCGTGATTGATGATGGCCCCGCGCAGTTCGACCGATTGCGCAGCAACGGTCCAAAGCGGATCCGACGGCTTGAGGTCTGCGCGGCTGTCGTTAACAGCCGCCAACACGATGTTCGCCTTGGGATCGGTGGCGATCACCGACCCGGTATCAAGCGTAATATGGTCGGCCTTGAGCGTCAGATCGACGGACTTGCGCTGATTGTCCGGCAGCAGCGCAAGCTGTGTCGCGCCTGACTGGCCGAGCTTGGTGCCGGTCGGTGTCGTGGAATAATCGAACAGACTTGCGAGGTTTCTCTGCTGCAGAGTCAGATTGGTTCCGCTTGAAACGACGATACTGGCCTTCGCGCCGGACCACTGGTCTTCAACCGATTCGATCGTATACGAGCCGAAGCCGCCGCTTGTGAGCAGCGCGGCAGGCAGCGTCGTCGCAACCCCTCCAATGCGGATCGACGATGTCTCGCCCTGCTGCAATGTGCCGC
>NZ_JAEMSD010000796.1:0-752 GCF_016462955.1 Bradyrhizobium sp.
GCGCAGAACTGCCGCCCTTGCGCGTGCTGCCCCAGCTCGCGCCCGGCGTGCTGGTGGTCGATATCGGTGTGGCGCAGCGTCTCCTCGACAAGCCGGAGCAGGTCTCTCGGCTCCTGATCGGCAAGCCCAGGGGCAAGCCGGCGCCGCTCGCCAGCGTCGTCGGCGATCAGTTGCAGCGGATCGAGCCGGATGCCGAGACGGAGCTGGAGCACCTCACCGACAGCTTCCATCTCAATCTCACCGCCTTCGGGCTGTTGTCGTTCTTCGTCGGTCTCTTCATCGTCAACTCGGCCGTCGGGCTCGCCTTCGAGCAGCGGCTGCCGATGCTGCGGACGCTGCGCGCTTGCGGCGCCTCGGCGCGGCTGGTCAACACGGTGCTGGTGGTCGAGCTGGTGGCGCTGGCGCTGGTCGCCGGGCTGATCGGGCTCGCTTGCGGCTATTTCATTGCGGCGGCGCTATTGCCCGACGTCGCGGCTTCGTTGCGCGGGCTGTATGGCGCGCAGATCCCGGGGCAGCTCAGCCTGCGCGGCGAATGGTGGCTCGCCGGCCTCGGCATCAGCATTGCCGGCGCGCTTGTGGCAGCCGCGACCAGCCTGATCAAGGCCATCAGGATGCCGGTGCTGGCGACGGCGCAGCCGCGCGCCTGGCAGCAGCGGCAACGCCGCTGGCTGATGCTGCAGAGCATCGCCGCGTGCGCGGTGTTCGCGGTCGCGCTGCTGTTGCTCCACTATGGGCAATCGCTGATCGCGGGA
>NZ_JAEMSD010000796.1:762-2046 GCF_016462955.1 Bradyrhizobium sp.
GCGCTGATGCTGGGCGCGGCGTTGATCCTGCCGGCCTTTCTCGAGCTCATGCTGCTCGCCGGCCAGCGCGCCGCGCGAGGGCCGCTCGCGCAGTGGTTCTGGGCCGACAGCCGGCAGCAGCTCTCCGGATTGTCGCTGGCGCTGATGGCGCTGCTGCTTGCGCTTGCCGTCAATGTCGGGGTCTCGACCATGGTGGCCACGTTCAGCCGCACCTTCCTCGGTTGGCTCGACGGGCGGCTCGCCGCCGACGTCTACATCAGCGCCTCCGACAATGCGCAGGGCACTGCGATCCGAAACTGGCTGAAGCAGCGCAGCGATGTTCAGGCGATCCTTCCGGGCGGACGCGCCGAGGCGCAGATCCGGGGCCAATCCGTCGAGTTGCTCGGCCTGCCCGATCACGCGCTGTATCGCGAGCGCTGGCCCATGCTGGAAACCGGGCCACGCGCCTGGACCCGGCTGGTGCCGGGCAACGCCGCCTTCATCAGCGAGCAATTGAGCCGCCGACTGGGCGTGCAGATCGGCGACGTCGTCGAGGTGCCGGCGCCGGGCGGGAGCTGGGAGCTCGATATCGTCGGCATCTATGCCGATTACGGCAACCCCAAGGGGCAGCTCACGGTGAACGTCGCCGCATTGCTCCGGCAGTTTCCGCAGACGCCGCAGACGCGGATCGGGCTGATCGTCGCGAGAGAACATATCCCCGGCTTGATCGCGGCCTTGCAGCAGCAGTTCGGGCTCGACGACCGCAGCGTCGCCGATCAGGCGACGGTGAAGGCGGAATCGATCCGCATCTTCAACCGCACCTTTGCGGTGACGTCGGCGCTGAACGCGTTCACGCTCGGCGTCGCCGGCATCGCGCTGCTCACCAGCCTGCTCACGCTGGCCAACTCGCGCCTGCCTCAGCTCGCGCCGCTATGGGCGATCGGCATCACGCGGCCGCGCCTCGCCGCGATCGAATTGACCAAAACGCTCTCGGTGGCGCTGTTCACGGCGCTGCTGGCCGTGCCGCTCGGCCTCGTGGTGGCGTGGTGCCTGGTCGCGATCGTGAACGTGAAAGCGTTCGGCTGGCGGCTGCCGTTCCACGTGTTTCCGCTGCAATTGATCGAGCTGGTCGCGGTGGCAATGCTCGCCTCGCTGCTTGCCGCGCTGCTGCCGATGATCCGGCTGGCGCGGATGCAGCCGGCGAACCTCGTCAAGGTGTTTGCCAATGAGCGCTGACGCAATCTCGCGGCGTGCTTTCGCCGGCGGCATCGCAGCCCTCGCGCTGACGTACCGCGCCGGCGCGCA
>NZ_JAEMSD010000797.1 GCF_016462955.1 Bradyrhizobium sp.
TCGTCGGAGGACCCCGCCCAGACGGCGCCAAGACGACGTGCAAGGTCCTGTGCAGCGATGTCGCCGCGTCGGGTGAAAGCATGGACGGCTCGCCCCTGCCAGACCGCGACCTGCGCTATGATGTGGCCGGCCGCGCCGAACCCGTAGAGGCCGAGCCTGTCGGCGGAGCCGGCCAGAACCAGAGAGCGCCAGCCGATCAAGCCCGCGCACAGCAGAGGGGCAATCTCGACGTCGCTGCCGGCCTCTCCGAGTGGAAAAGCATAGCGTGCGTCGGCGATGGTGTCGGTTGCATAGCCGCCGTCGCGCGTATAGCCGGTGAACAGCGGCGCGTCACAGAGGTTTTCCATGCCTTCGCGGCAGAAGCGACACGTCCCGCAAGTGAAGCCGAGCCAGGGAATGCCGACCCGGTCGCCAGGCACATGGGTCGTCACGTCCGGCCCCACCAGATCGACCCGGCCGACGATCTCGTGGCCGGGCACGATGGGGTAGCGAATGTCAGGGAGCTCGGCATCGACGAGATGAAGATCGGTTCGGCATACACCGCATGCGCTGATCTTGACCCGGATCTGACCCTCGCCCGGCATCGGGTCAGGCCGCTCCTGCATCTGGAGCCTTGCCCGCGGGCCGGGCAAAACCATCGCACGCATGAGTTTCTCCGGGTCGAGCCGCTCCGACAGAATTATTCATAGATTGAACGGGCGGCCAATCCCTTGACGTCCGTCAACGCCGATCCCGGGTCGCCGCCCGGAGTTTTCCCTGGCTTGACGCGGATCAAGGGCGTCGGCGATTGCCGGCCTACTGTAGCGACAAGGAGAATCCGATGCCCATCAGGGATGCCTTTCCGCCTCTTGTCGGCCGACAGCACGGGTCGATCCTGGCCGCCTTGGTCTGTGTGCTGATGCGACGGAGGACAAGACCCGCAGGGAACACGGGGTCCGTACCGCGCTCGAAACGACCGATCGAAGCCGTAGCTCGATCGGCAAGGCATTGGGAAGCTGGGCGAATTCCCATGGCATCGATGCAGTTGTGATGGACGCCTACCGTCATTCGCGCCTGAACGAGATCGCCTGGGGCGGTGTGACAAAGACTGTCATTGGCCAGCCACCGTGCTGGGTTATCATCTCGAACCAGGCTTCTTCTTCCATCTGACCGTCAACCATCGGAACCGCGGTCGACGCGGCGTATTCTCCTTCATGTCAACTTATCGCTTGAACAACCTGCTGTCGCCGCGCTCAGTCGCGCTCGTCGGCGCGAGCGCGCGTCCGGCATCTGTGGGACGCGCGGTCCTGGAGAACATCCGCAAGGCCGAATTCAAGGGGCGGTTTGGCCTCGTCAATCCGCGCCATCCCGAGATCTGTGGCGTCGCAGCGGTGAAGAGCCTGGACAGGCTCGACTTCGTGCCCGAGCTCGTGGTCATCACCGCCCCTGCCGGCGAAATTCCTGGGATTGTCGAGCAGGCCGGGCGTCGCGGGTCTGCGGGTGCGCTGATCGTCTCGGCCGGGCTCGGCCAGGGACCTGGTTCGCTGCACGAGGCCACGAGCGCTGCTGGCCGACGGCACGGCATGCGACTGATCGGGCCGAACTGCCTCGGCATCATGATGCCGGGCGCCAGCTTGAACGCCAGTTTCGCCGCGCACATGCCCGGGGCGGGGAACCTTGCGCTGATCTCGCAATCGGGCGCCATCGCCGCCGGCATGGTGGATTGGGCCGCGCAACGCGGCGTCGGCTTCTCCGGTATCGTCTCGATTGGCGACCAGATCGACGTGGACATTGCCGATCTGCTCGACCATTTCGCGATGGATCACAAGACGCGCGCGATCCTGCTCTACATCGAGGCCATCAAGGACGCGCGGAAGTTCATGTCGGCGGCGCGTGCTGCGGCGCGCGTGAAACCCGTCGTGGTGGTGAAGTCCGGCCGCATGGCCCAGGGGGCCAAGGCCGCTGCCACGCATACCGGCGCGCTCGCCGGTGCCGACGCCGTCTATGACGCGGCATTCCGCCGGGCGGGTGTGCTGCGGGTGTCCGATCTGCGCGAACTGTTCGAT
>NZ_JAEMSD010000345.1 GCF_016462955.1 Bradyrhizobium sp.
GGAGATTTCTGCGCGCGAGATCGTGCTGTGCAGCGGCGCCATTCACAGCCCGGCGATCCTGATGCGTTCGGGTATCGGCCCCGCGGCCGATTTGCAGGCGATGGGGATCGCCGTCGAACGCGATCTCCCTGTCGGCCAGCATTTCTTCGATCACCCGCTATTCCGCCCGCTGATCAAGATGCGCGACGAGATCGCGCCAAAAGATCGCGATACCCGCCACACCAATTGCTGCGTGACCTACTCGTCGGGCCTCGCCGATGGCGGCAAGCGCGACATGATCCTGATCGCCTTCAATCACCGCGGCATCGGCAATGCCGGGGCGATCGGCGCCGGTCTGTTCAATGCGTATTCGCGCGGCACGCTGAAGCTTGCATCGACCGATCCCACGATCGATCCCGTCGTCGAGGAGAACATGCTCGCCGATCCGCGTGACATGCTGCGGATGATGGACGCGGTGCGGCGCCTCGCGGTGATCACCTCGCAGCCGGCGCTGTCTGGGATTTCCGACTGGATCCGGCTTGCCGACACCGACCTGACGTTGCCGCAGGCCGCCAGCCTGCCGGATCAGGAGCTCGATGCGGTGCTGCGCCGTGAGACCGGCGACATCCAGCACGCCGCCGGCAGCTGCCGGATGAGCGCGGTCGGGGATTCCGACGGTGTGGTCAACCCCGACGGTTCGGTGAAAGGCATCTCAGGCCTGCGCGTCGCCGACGCCTCGATCATGCCGTCGGATTGCCGGGCCAACACGCATTTCACCACAGTGGTGATCGGCGAGGCGATCGCGCGGATGATGATGAAGTAGCCAATGACGGAGCCAGCAGCGGGGCCATTGCTCTCCAACTCGCATGTCAAATAGCGGGCGCGCTTTCGCCATCCCGCGGCGCGTCTCGCCCGAGTTTTGCTTGATGCGCCGCGCCCAAAATGACAAGGGCACAGGGAAGGCCGGGCGCCAGCGGCACCCGAGATCCGTGCGCTGTAAGAATGCACACGGGGTGGACCACAGGTGTGCCGGTCGCCCGGCCTTCCCTGCGCGAATGGTTTTAACGGTGTCCTTCGTGCTCTCCTCGGGGAGCGTTGCACTATTGCCCCCGTCGCCTTGCGGCCGGTGGATACGCGCGCCGGTTGGCCGCTACATCACCGCAAGACTTGGCGCCAGAACCCCGGGCGTCGGGACCACACGACTTCTCCGTCCGCGCACGTCTTCGCTGGGAATCCGAGGGGTGGCGTGTGCTCGCCCCCGAAGCCATGCGAAGACGCTGTCGGCGCCGTGTCGTTGACGCGAAGCCATTGCTCACGATGTCCCGCCCCGCAATGCCGATCACGCCCGACGCCGTCGCGTCCATCGCTGCCCAGCCCGCGGTTCGTGACGATCGCGATCCGCCCCTCGTCTCGGGCCAGGGTGTTTCGTGTGTACGATAAATCAGAATTTCGGTAAAGCGGAATATTTTGCGGAGTGGGCTTGACAGGTGGTGTGGCGGAATTGACCGGGGTGTTTTGCCCGACGGGCACGCGACCGCCGTGAACCCTGGCCGCGGCCATCGCATGTCCGTAAGGCAGTCCGGCGTTCAGATCATCTGACCGCCCGAGACTTCGATCCGCTGCCCCGTGACCCAGCGATTGTCCTCGCTCAGCAGGCTCGCGACCATCGGGCCGATGTCATCCGGGACCCCAACGCGGCCCAGCGCGGTCATGCCGGCGAATTGCTTGTTCACGTCGGCATTGTCGCGCACCAGGCCACCACCAAAGTCGGTTTCGATCGCGCCGGGCGCAATGCTGTTGACGCGAATGCCACGCGGCCCAAGTTCCCTGGCCATGCAGACCGCCATCATGTCAGCGGCGGCTTTCGCCATGGTGTAGACGGCGAAGCCCGGATAGGTGACGCGCGTCAAGCCGCTGCCGATGGTGACGATCGAGCCACCGTCCGCCATCAGCGGCAACAAGGCCTGGGTGAGGAAGAATACGCCTTTGACATGCAGGTTCATCTGCTGGTCGAACTGAGCCTCGGTGGTCTCGCCAAGCGGGGCGAAGAGGCCGTCGCCGGCATTGTGTACGAGGTGGTCGAAGCTCTCGCGACCAAATGTCTCCTTCAGCGTCTGGCCCAGTCTGCGCGTGAAGGAGGGAAACTTGGCGACGTCGGCGCTGTCCAACTGAAAGGCCACGGCCCGGCGTCCCATCGCCTTGATCTCGGAAACGACGCTCTCCGCGAGGTCCGCACGGCTCCGGTAGGTGATGATGACGTCGCTGCCCTTGCGCGCGATGTTGACGGCCATGTTGCGGCCAAGGCCGCGGCTCGCACCGGTGACGATTGCAATTTTTGCCATGTCATGTCTCCTTCGTTTGGCATGGCGAAAGTGGCAGATACGGCGGCATTCGCGTTGCCGGATCCTTGAGCCTTCTTGCCTAATCCTCCAAATGACCACGGACGTCGCTCAATCCGGACCGTCGCTGCGTGGAACGATCAATTCACGTGCCCAAAGTTGAAGCAGTCCGGCCATCTCGGTTGCCGGAGCCCACGGCTGGTGTAAATTCGCGCGATGACGACGACCCTGCTCGAAACGGTTCGCCGCTATGCGGACTCGCATTCCGATCAAAACGGCACGGCCAGGACGCCAATTCCGGGCCTTACGGCCATACGCGCGCTGACGCCGGGGCAGCTCCAATACGCGATCAACCGGCCGCTCGTTGCGCTCGTCCTGCAGGGTCGAAAACGCGTGACGATGGGAGCGCATACCTTCGATTTCGGAGCGGGAGAGTCGCTCCTGATCTTGGCGGACGTGCCGACGGTGAGCCAGATCACCCGCGCCAGTGCTCAGCTCCCATATTATTCCCTGGTCGTCGAACTCGACCCGGCGGTGATCGCGAGCCTGATCGTGGAGATGAAGCTTGCTCCCGAGCAGCAAGTCGTTCCCGTGCGCGTCGATCCGACTGAAACGGAGGTTGCCGACGCCGCGCTCCGCTTGATGCGGCTGCTCGAGCGTCCGTCTTCCTTGCCGGTTCTACGAGCTCAGCTCGTTCGCGAAATCCACTATTGGCTGTTGGCGGGGCGACACGGCGCGGCGATCAGGGCTCTCGGGGTCGCCGACAGTCATGCGCGACGCATCGCGCGTGCCGTCGCGATCATTCGTTCCGAATATGCAAAGCCGCTGCGGATCGAGCGACTGGCGGAAGCGGCTGCCATGAGTCCTTCATCGTTTCACCAGCATTTCCGCACGATCACATCTCTCAGTCCCCTGCAATTTCAGAAGCAGCTGCGGCTCATCGAGGCGCGTCGGATGATGTTATCGGAGGGGGCTGACGTGAGCAGCGCAGCCTTCGGCGTAGGTTACGAAAGCGTTCCGCAATTCACGAGAGAATATGGGCGCCTGTTCGGACTGCCGCCTGCCAAGGATATCAAGGCTGCGCTCGGTCAGCTGGACACCGCAGCCTGACGCTAAGCCAAGCCATCGACCGTCCGGGACAGGGAAGGCCGGCGCCGGCCGGCACCCGAGTCCGTGCGCTCGAAAAAATGCACACGGGGTGGACAACAGGTGTTGACGATGGCCCGGCCTTGCGTGCGCACGGGACTGGCGAAATCCGAATCTCGAACGTCGGCGCTAAGTTAGCCTTTAGCGTGCGGAGCGCGGAGATATTGTCGATCTATAGTTGGGACAATTCGTAGACAACGTCGCCCACACGCGATCAAGATCTGCGCGCGTTTTTTCTCGCTCGAGTTTTGCCGCGGTGGCGTTGTCGATGAAATTGCTCTCTTGGCGCATAATCTCGAAGTCACCGCCGGACGGCTTCTGATAGAGGATCACAAAGCCGCAATGACGGTCCACGTTCTCGAACTGG
Source organism: Bradyrhizobium sp. (assembly GCF_016462955.1). GTDB lineage: Bacteria > Pseudomonadota > Alphaproteobacteria > Rhizobiales > Xanthobacteraceae > Bradyrhizobium. The sequence goes on from NZ_JAEMSD010000345.1 coordinate 3,832, forward strand.
GTTTCAATGTCCATCGCAGCGTACACTCCGCGAAACGGAGCGCTGGTGGGATCTTTGGTCCAGGTGACCTTCAGGATATTTCGCTGCATCAATGTGCCGGATCGCTCGCGAAATTCTCGATTCAACTGGATGAACCGGACAAGAGATAGCGAGTTCCGGTAGACTTCGGCCATCATGGCGTAAGCACGCTCATATTGTCCCTGATCAATCGCAGAGAAATAGTCGCTTGTCTCTTTGAGAACCTGCTCCTCTTGGAGGCGGGAGGGCAACCAACCCGGTGCTGAGTCGCTCGTTACATTTACCTCGCGCTGAAGGGGCGGCCTTGCAGAATCTTGCGCCAGCGCGTTCTGAGCCCTCCCAGCCGTTCCGGAGATCATCCCGAGCGCTGTCACCGCTGTCATTGAAGCTGCAAAGATCGGAGACAATTTCATCGTCGTTCCCCCGTCGCAGGCAGTTTCTCATGCAGGGGGATCACAACGCAAGGTGGTGGCTATCTGGCAGTATGCAAAGATCCAGGAATTGGCCCAAAGCCGCCTTGCAGCCCTGGGGTTCAATGTCGCTTGCCGAGAGCAAGCGCGGCGAAGCCGCAAGGTGCGCGCCCTAAATCACCCCCGCCAGCCGCAGCGCCACGCCCGCAACACAGCTGCCGGCCAGTACGGTCAGCATCCCCAGCTTGAACCGGAAGATCGCAGTCGCCGCCGCGATCGCCAGCACCAGCGCGGGAATGTCCACGCTCCCCAGCACCGGCCTATCGAAGTTCAGCGGAAAGGCGTGCACCGGCACTGTCTCGCGAAACAGCGTGTGCAGCGCGAACCAGATCGAGAGGTTGAGGATCACGCCGACGACGGCGGCGGTGATCGCGCTGAGTGCGCCGGCAAGGCCCGTGTTGCCGCGCAGGCGCTCGATATAGGGCGCGCCGACGAAGATCCAGAGGAAGCAGGGTGTGAAGGTGACCCAGGTCGCGAGCAGGCCACCGAGCGTCGCCGCAAGCATCGGCGACAGCCCGCTGGGGTCGCGATAGGCGGCCATGAAGCCGACGAACTGGAGCACCATGATCAGCGGGCCCGGCGTGGTCTCGGCCATGCCGAGGCCGTCGAGCATTTCGTGCGGCTTCAGCCAGTGATAATGCTCCACCGCCTGCTGGGCGACATAGGCCAGCACCGCATAGGCGCCGCCGAACGTGACCAGCGCCATCTTCGAGAAGAACAGCGCGATCTGGCTGAATACATTGGCCTGGCTGAAAGCCATCAGCAGCGCGATCACGGGCACCAGCCAAAGCGCCAGCCATACAGCACCGACGCGGATCGCGCGTCCCGTGTTGGGACGGACGTGATCGGGCACGCCTTCGCCCAGCATGCTGTCGATCGCTGCCCCGCCGTCTCCACCATGACCGTGACCTGCGGGCGCGAACTCCGGCCGGCCGCTGCGTGCGCCGGCATAGCCGATCAGGCCGGCGGCGATGATGATGACCGGGAAGGGGACCGCGAAGAAGAAGATCGCGACGAAGGCGAGGCCTGCGAGCGCGATCATGATGCGGTTCCTCAGCGCCCGCTTGCCGACGCGCACGACGGCCTCGACCACGATGGCGAGCACGGCGGCCTTGAGGCCGAAGAACAGCGCCTCGACGAAGCTGACATTGCCGAAGGCGGCGTAGACGTAGCTGAGGCCCATGATGGCGATGATGCCGGGCAGGATGAACAGCCCGCCCGCCATCAGTCCGCCGGCGGTGCGATGCATCAGCCAGCCGACATAGGTCGCAAGCTGCTGCGCCTCCGGGCCCGGCAGCAGCATGCAATAGTTCAGCGCGTGCAGGAACCGCCCTTCGGAGATCCACTTCTTCTCCTCGACCAGGATGCGGTGCATCACCGCGATCTGGCCCGCGGGCCCGCCGAAGCTCAAGTAGGCCACGCGCAGCCAGACGCGAAAGGCTTCCCCGAAGCTGACGCCGTGACCGGCGCCAGCTCCTGCCTGAACGGTACGAATGTCCATTACGCCTTCACCTTGTTGGTCGGCCAATTGTGGGTCTCGGTGGTGGCGTCGCGGCACCAGCGGTAGAAGGCATCGTAGAGCGTCATACCGGCCTCGAGCTGCTCGAGGTCGTCGTCATACATCCGCGACAGCCCGAGCGAGGCCGCAAGCAGGCCGGGCGCCTCCGGGGCGAGGTCGGGCCGCGCAGTGTCGGCGCCGCGCACCAACGTCGCGAGCCGGAGCAGGGCCGGAGTCGCGATGCCAAACTCCTCGGTCATGACGTCGAAGGTGCAGAGCTCGCCGCGGTGGCTCCAGAACACGTTCTCGATGTCGAAGGGGGCGGCGTTGAAGCGTTCGCCGACCGCGACCACCTCGGAAGGGGCGACGTACAGAAACACCGCATTGGGGTCGACGAAGCGGCGGATCAGCCAAGGGCAGGCGATGCGGTCGATCTTGGGGCGCGCCCGCGTCACCCAGACGGTACGTCCCTGGGCATCGCGCGGCGGCAGCTTGCGGGCGTCGACCAGCGGCAGCTTGGCCGCCTTCCAGCCTTCGAAGCCGCCCTCCAGCGTCTCGGCCTGCACGCCGAGCTGGCGCAGCCAGGCCGCGGTGCCCTGGGCCAGCTTCTCGCCGCGCAGGCACGAGACAACGGCGCGGCGCCCGGCGAAGGCGCCGCCCCAGTCCGTCACGTTGTCGTGGCCGAGCTTGATGGCGCCGGGGATCAGCCGCCGGTCGGCGGCGAAATCCTCCTCCGTGCGCACATCGATCAGAACGGGCGCGTTCGCCGTGCCGATCAGCCGTGCCATTTTGTCGGATGATATCGTCGTGAATGTAGACATGATGCGTCCTCGCAAGAAAAAACGGGACGCGATGCTTGGGCGTGTCGCCTCGTGGGGAGATCGCTCAAATCCCCATGGCTCCGATTACAGCGAAACTAAGAAGCACTGTCAATCCGCGAGACGATTGGACCTTAGAAAATTGGGGCCGGCCATCTATATTGCGCCGGCAGAGCTGAATCTCCGGGAGACTTCGATGCATTCCCATTCCATCGAACAATGGACCCATGACCACGCCTTCCTGGGCGAGAAGCACGACCAAAACGAGCGCCGCACCTGGCTCGTCGTCGTCCTGACGCTGGTCATGATGGTCGGCGAGATCGTTGCCGGCTCGCTGTTCGGTTCGATGGCGCTGCTGGCCGACGGCTGGCACATGGGCACGCATGCGGCGGCGCTGGGCATTGCCGCCTTCGCCTATCGCTTCGCGCGGCGGCATCTGGGAAATGCGCATTTCACCTTCGGCACCGGCAAGTTCGGTGATCTCGCCGCCTTCGCCAGCGCCATCATCCTCGGCCTGATCGCGGTCGAGATCGCTTATGAGAGCGTGCTGCGGCTGATCAATCCGGTGCCGATCGTCTATGGCGAAGCCATGGCCGTGGCCGCGCTCGGCCTGTGCGTCAATCTCGCCAGCGTGTGGCTGCTGCGCGACGGCCACGATCATCACCATCACGGTCATGCGCATGACGGCCACGATGATCACGACCACGGCCATGATCATCACGGCCATCACCACCATCATCACGACAACAATCTGCGCGCGGCCTATGTCCATGTCGTGACCGATGCAGCGACCTCGGTGCTGGCGATCGCAGCGCTCGCTCTCGCGATGTATTCGGGATGGGTCT
>NZ_JAEMSD010000798.1 GCF_016462955.1 Bradyrhizobium sp.
CCATCTACCGCATCTCTCCCTTGATCATATCCGCCGCCTTCTCCCCGATCATGATGGTCGGCGCGTTGGTGTTGCCCCCGATCAGCGTCGGCATGATCGAGGCATCGACGACGCGCAATCCCTCCACGCCGCGCACCTTGAGTGCCGGATCGACCACGGCAAGCGCATCCGTGCCCATCTTGCAGGTGCCGACGGGGTGATAGACGGTGTCGACTCGCTCGCGCAAGATGTTGCGGATGTGGTCGTCGGTTCGGACATCGGCGGTGAACATGTCCCTCTTCTGCAGCGCGCGCAGCGCCGGCGTGTCCATCAGGCGGCGCGTGGTCTTGAAGCCTGCGACCATCGCCTCGACATCCTCTTCCTCGCCGAGGAAATTTGGATCGATCATGGGCGGTGCGAGCGGATCGGCGCTTTTGAGCCATACGCTGCCGCGGCTCTTCGGCCTGAGCAGGCAGACATGGCACGAGAAGCCCGCCTCCTTGTGCTTCTTGCGGCCGTGGTCGTCGAGCATCGCGATGACGAAGTGCAGTTGAATGTCCGGTATGTCGAGATCCGGCCGCGTCTTCAGGAAGCCGCCACACTCGGCGAAATTGGTGGTCATCACGCCGCGTCGCTCGCGGCGGTACTGCTGGATGCCGCGCAGCAGGGATGGCAGCCGGCCGAGCGACGAATGAACGAAGTGCGGGTAATCCGAGGCGTAGACGAACACGAAATCCGGGTGGTCCTGCAGATTGCGCCCGACGCCCGGCAGGTGATGCACGATGGCGATGCCATGCTGGCCAAGCGCATTGCCATCGCCGACGCCTGACAGCATCAACAGCTGCGGCGACTGGAAGGCGCCGGCGGCGAGGATCACCTCGCGGCGGGCGCGCAACTGCTTTGTCTGCTTGCCCTGCACATATTCGACGCCGACCGCGCGGCCTCCTTCGAACAGGATTCTCGTGGTGTGTGCGCCCGTCTCGACGCGCAGGTTCGCGCGCTTGCCGAGGTGGGGATCCACGTAGGCGCGCGCCGCGCTCCACCGCTCGCCCTTGTGCTGGGTCACCTGGTAGCTGCCGAGCCCCTCCTGGTCCTCGGCATTGAAGTCCTCGCGGATACGGAACTGCGCCTCGCGCGCCGCCTGGTGGAAGACGTCGTGGATCGGATTGTCCGAGCGCAGCTTGTTGACGTGCAGCGGGCCGCCCTTGCCGTGATACTCGCCGTCGAAATCGGCGTTGTTCTCGGAAGCCTTGAAGTAGGGCAGTACGTCCGCATAGGACCAGCCGGAATTGCCGAGCGCGGCCCAATGGTCGTAATCCGATTTGTGACCGCGGATGTAGACCATCGCGTTGATCGCCGAGGAGCCGCCGAGGCCCTTGCCGCGCGGTTGGTAGCCGATGCGGCCGTTCAATCCCTTCTGCGGCACGGTATCGAAGGCCCAGTTGGCCGGGCTGTAGGGCAGAGCAAGCCCGAATGGCGTGGTGATCCGCCAGGTGTCGTTGCGTCCGCCGGCGTCGAGCAACGCCACGGACGTCGCCGCATCCTCCGACAGCCGCCCCGCAACCGTGCAGCCGCCCGAGCCCGCGCCCACGACGACGAAATCGAATGTGTCGGTCAATGCTTGTTTCCCCCGTTACGGTCATTCCGGGGCGCGCGAAGCGCGAACCCGGAATCTCGAGATTCCGGGTTCGTTTCGCGCCCAGGAACGACACTGCGGCCTTTTCAGCCTTAATCTTGTTGCCGCAAGCTGGCCGTTTGTGGAACTTCTGGCAAGAGGGTGGGGAACGCCTAAGAAATCGGCCCTGATCCCTGTCATAAAGTCGAAAAAAACGTTCCCGCAGCCCTTTCCAAAGGCACCCCGCCTTGATACATACCCCTCGCACCCGACGGGCTCTGCCCGGGGTTGCCTTCCAAGGAAGCCTTTGGGACGGACCGAGCAAGCCACGCGAACAGCGCAGGCCTCAACCGACCGTCCCCGGACTCCCTCAACGAAGGCGCGCAAAGGTTTAACGCGGGGTGGAGCAGCCCGGTAGCTCGTCAGGCTCATAACCTGAAGGTCATAGGT
>NZ_JAEMSD010000346.1 GCF_016462955.1 Bradyrhizobium sp.
GAAGTCCTCGCCGAAGGTCCACTTGTTGAAGGCGAACTTGATGTCGAAGGCGGTCGGCAATGCAGCCTCGGCCTTCTTGATCGCTTCATCGGTGAAGCCCTTGGCGCGCAGGGTCGAGGCATTGATGCCCGGCGCGTTGGAGAGCGAGCCGTGGCCGACAGCATAGGCCTCGATCTCGGCGATTTCGTTCTCGGGATAGCCGAGCGCGCGCAGTGCTTCCGGCACGGCGCGGTTGATGATCTTCCAGTAGCCGCCGCCGGCGAGCTTCTTGAACTTCACCAGCGCGAAGTCGGGCTCGATGCCGGTGGTGTCGCAATCCATGACGAGGCCGATCGTGCCGGTCGGCGCGATCACCGTGGTCTGGGCGTTGCGATAGCCGTGCTTCTCGCCGAGCTCGAGCGCCGCATCCCAGGCTGCCTGGGCGTGGCTGACGAGGTCTCCTTGCGGGCAGGAGACGAGGTCGAGCGGCACCGGGTTCACCGAGAGCGCCTCGTAGCCGTTGGACTGGCCATGCGCGGCGCGGCGGTGGTTGCGGATCACGCGCAGCATGTGCGCGGCGTTCTTCTTGTAGCCGGGGAAGGTGCCGAGCTCGGAGGCCATTTCGGCCGAGGTCTTGTAGGTGATGCCGGTCATGACCGCAGTGAGGGCGCCGGCGATGGCGCGGCCTTCCTTGCTGTCATAGGGCAGGCCCATGGTCATCAGGAGGCCGCCGATATTGGCGTAGCCGAGGCCGAGGGTGCGGAACTCGTAGGAGAGCTCGGCGATCGCCTTCGACGGGACCTGCGCCATCATCACGGAGATTTCGAGCACGAGGGTCCAGAGCCGGCAGAGATGCTCATAGCCCTCGACGTCGAAGCGCTTGGTGTCGGTGTTGTAGAACGTCAAGAGGTTCGCCGAGGCGAGGTTGCACGCCGTGTCGTCCAGGAACATGTATTCCGAGCACGGATTGGACGCGCGGATGTCGCCGGACGCCTTGCAGGTGTGCCAGTCGTTCATGGTGGTGTTGAAGTGCAGGCCGGGATCGGCCGAGGCCCAGGCGGCGTAACCAATTTTTTCCCAGAGATCGCGGGCCTTCAGCGTCTTGGTCACCTTCTTCGAGGTGCGGGCGTTCAGATTCCAGTCGCCGTCGGTTTCCACCGCGCGCAGGAAGTCGTCCCGGAGCGAGACCGAGTTGTTGGAGTTCTGGCCCGAGACCGTGAGATAGGCTTCCGAGTCCCAGTCGGTGTCGTAGACGTCGAATTGAATGTCCTTGTAGCCCTGCTTTGCGAACTGGATGACGCGCTTGATGTAATTGTCGGGCACCAGTGAGCGACGCGCCAATTTGATTTCCCGGCGCAGGGCAGGGTTCTTCTCGGGATCGAAGCAATCGTCGCCCGAGCCTTCGCAGTTGACGCAGGCCTTCAGCACCGCCTTGAGGTGCTTCTGGTTGATCTTGGATCCCGTGACGAGGGCGGCGACCTTCTGCTCCTCCTTCACCTTCCAGTCGATATAGGTCTCGATGTCGGGGTGATCGACGTCGACGACGACCATCTTGGCGGCGCGGCGCGTGGTGCCGCCCGACTTGATCGCGCCGGCGGCGCGGTCGCCGATCTTGAGGAAGCTCATCAGGCCGGAGGAGCGGCCGCCGCCGGAGAGCTTCTCGCCTTCGCCGCGCAAGCGCGAGAAGTTGGAGCCGGTGCCGGAGCCGTATTTGAACAGGCGCGCTTCGCGGACCCAGAGGTCCATGATGCCGCCCTCGTTGACGAGGTCGTCGCCGACGCCCTGGATGAAGCAGGCATGCGGCTGCGGATGCTCATAGGCCGACTTGGACTTGGTCAGCTTGCCGGTGAAGGGGTCGACGTAATAGTGGCCCTGGCCGGGGCCGTCGATGCCATAGGCCCAGTGCAGACCGGTGTTGAACCATTGCGGCGAGTTCGGCGCGACCATCTGCATGGCGAGCATGTAGCGGAGCTCGTCGTAGAAGGCCTGGGCGTCGTCATCTGTGGAGAAATACTTGCCCTTCCAGCCCCAATAGGTCCAGCAGCCGGCGAGGCGGTCGAACACCTGCTTTGCGCTGAGCTCGCTGACAAAGCGCTCCTTCTCGGGCAGCGCCGCGAGGGCATCGGTGTCGGGCACGGAGCGCCACAGGAAGGAGGGGACGGATTCCTCCTCGATCTTCTTCAGGCGCGCGGCAACGCCGGCTTTGCGGAAATACTTCTGGGCCAGCACGTCGGAGGCGACCTGCGACCACTCGGCCGGGACCTCGACGTTCTCGAGCTTGAACACGACCGAGCCGTCGGGATTGCGAATCTCCGACGTGGTCAGCCGGAATTCGATTCCCTCATAAGGTGACTGTCCCGCTGTGGTGTGGCGCCGCTCAATCCGCATGTCTTGCCCCGTCCTTATTCTTTGACCGGTCCCGCCTCCGTTCAGGCGTGCCGGGTCGTCATTTCACTTCGCGGCTCCCGCGGCCGTTGGCCTTTGGGCTCCGCAGCTCAGCCGGTGGACCCGGCCCTTGTTCTCCCGACGCGATGGCCCGATGCGCGCATCGATCATCCCGCCTGCCTGCCCAGACCCATCCGCCCCAAGGGGATGAGCCCGACATGCGTTCAACGCCCCACGCCATCACTTCAACCAGTGCCATCCGAGCCTGTTGCCGGCCCGTTCTGGCGCCCCAGGAGTTCCGCCTTTCGAGGGCAGACAAGCCCTCATCCGCTGCCTTTGGCTGGCCGGCGGAGCTGAAATTTGCGGTGCCCTTTGGGGGAGTGCCGGCGGGACGCAAACTCACTCGCGCCGAACGGACCGAAAGCTAGGACTCTCCGTTGCGCCCGTCAAGAACTAGTGCGAGTTCCTGAATCAAATACTAAATATGGTGGATTGTGGGGGATAACAGGGGCCTTCGCCGCGCCTGTTGTGGACCCAAGTATCGGTGAGTCCTCAGGGATTCCCAACTGAAAAAATTCGCATCCCGTGATGATGCGGAGCTTCATCCCGCTGTTCACAGGGCAGGTATATTTTTGGGCGCAGGGATTGCGCCAGCAGGACTCACGTAGCCCTACGGACGGCGAGGGCAGGCATGTCCGCCAGGCTGGTGGTTCGGGGCGCAAATCCGGGCCAAGCTGACGCTCGATTTGCCGGACCACCCACATGCTTGATTCGACGAAGCCGGTGCTGCGCCAGCGCATCGCCCCGGCCGGCTTGATGTTCCTCGCCATCACCTCGATCGGCTGGGGCTTCAACTGGCCGGTGACCAAATTCCTGCTGGGCGAACTGCCGCCGCTGACGCTGCGCGGGGTCACCGGCGTGCTCGGCGCGCTGCTGCTGGCGCTGCTCGCGGTGCTGAGCGGGCAGGGCTTGCGCGTTCCGGGCGCAATGTGGCCGCGCCTGCTCACCGCGGCCGCGCTCAACGTCACCGGCTGGATGGTGCTGATGGGGCTGGCGCTGCTCTGGCTGCCGGCGAGCGAGGCGGCGCTGATCGCCTACACCATGCCGGTCTGGGCCTCGATCATCGCCTGGCCGGTGCTCGGGGAGCGGCCGACGGTGCCGCGCACGCTCGGGCTGGTGCTGGCCTTCGCGGGGCTCGGCTCGATCATGGGCGGCAACGGCATCGCCGCCAGCGCCGAGAAGCTGCCCGGCATCATCATGGTGCTGGTCGGCGCGTTCGGCTTCGCCCTCGGCACCGTGCTCTCGAAAAAATACCCGATCCAGCTGCCGCCGCTCACGGCCGCGGCCTGGCAGATCGGGATCGGCTGCCTGCCGATCTCGATCGTCGGCCTCCTGATCGAGACCACACATTTGTCGAACGTGACGCCGCTCGGCTGGTGGCTGCTGGTCTATTCGGTCGTCGGACAGTTCTGCATCGCCTATGTCAGCTGGTTCGCGGCGCTCGCGCGCCTGCCGGCCTCGGTCGCCGCGATCGGCACCATGGCGGTGCCCGTGATCGGCGTTGTGGCCTCGGCGCTCGCTCTTGGCGAGCCACTCGGGGCCGGGCAGATCGCCGGCCTGGTGTTCACGCTGGCGGCGGTGGTGCTGGCGACGCGGGGCTAGCTGCCCAGCGCTCTCCGGATCATCTCGGCGAGCTGGTTGCGGCGGTAGGGCTTGGTCAGCAGCATCACGCCATCGTCGAGCTTGCCGTGATGGACGATGGCGTTGTCGGTGTAGCCGGAGGTGTAGAGCACCTTCACGCCCGGCCGGCGCCTTTCCACCTCCAGCGCGAGCTCGCGGCCGCTCAGGCCGCCGGGAATGACGACGTCGGTGAAAAGCAAATCAAAGCTCTGGCCGGCCTCGATCATGTCGAGTGCGGTCCTGCCGTCCGGCGCGGCCACCGTCTTGTAGCCGAGGCTCTGGAGCTGGGCGGTGACGAAGCTGCGCACGAGGTTGTCGTCCTCGACCACGAAGATGGTCTCGGCGCCGCCCGCGGCCTGCGGCCCCACGGCGGCCGCGATCTCCGCGGTGCCTTCGCCAGGCGGCAGGTAGAGCTTGATCGTGGTGCCGTGGCCTTCCTCGCTGTAGATCTTGATGTGGCCGCCGGACTGCTTGACGAAGCCGTAGACCATGGAGAGGCCGAGGCCCGAGCCCTTGCCGACCTCCTTGGTCGTGAAGAAGGGTTCGAACGCCTTCTGCTGGACGTCGGGAGGCATGCCGGTGCCGGTGTCGCTGACCGCGAGCATGACGTAGGGGCCCGCCGTCACGTCGGCATTGGCTTGCGCATAGGCTTCGTCCAGCACGACGCGGTGAGTCTCCAGCAGCAGCTTGCCGCCGTTCGGCATGGCATCGCGGGCGTTGATCGCCATGTTGAGCACGGCGTTGGTCAGCCTGGACGGGTCGATATGCGTGGTCATCGGCCCCTGTTCCAGCACCGTCTCGATCTGGATCTGCTCGCCGAGAGTGGGGCGCAGAAGCTTGGCGATATCCGTTATCGCTGCGTTGATGTCGACGTTGCGCGGCTCGAGCGGCTGCCGCCGCGCGAACGCGAGCAGATGCTGGATCAGCTCGGCGCAGCGCTCCGCGGCATCGTCGATCAGCCGCGCGGTGCGCTGCAGCTCGGGCTGGTCCCTCAGGCTCTCCACCAGCGTCTCGGTGTTGCCGGAGATGACGGTCAGCATGTTGTTGAAGTCGTGCGCGACGCCGCCCGTCAGCTTGCCGATCGCATCCAGCTTCTGCGACTGGTGCAGCTGCCGCTCGGTCTCGCGCGAGGTCGTCGCATCGTGATAGACCAGCACCGCGCCCGAGACATTGCCTTGCCCGTCCCGCATCGGCCGGCCGCTGATCATGAGATGGCGGGACGGATTGCCGCTGTGCGGGCGGACGATCATTTCCAGCTCTTCGAACTGCTCGCCGCGCAGCACGCGCGCCGAGGGCAGCTCGTCGGCTGCGAGCGGGGTAATGCCGTCGCCGTGAAACACGTCGGACAGCGCGCGCAGATTGCGCAGGTTCATGCCGGTGCGATGCAGCAGCATGCGCTCGGCGGCCAGATTGGACAGCAGTACGTTGCCCTCGGCGTCGATGACCAGCACCGCCTCCGCCATGCTGCGAAACGTGCTCTGCAGCACGTTGACCGACAGCCGCAGCTCGTCATGCGCAGTGACCAGGTGCTCCGTCCGCTCAGCCACCGCATCTTCGAGCGCCGCCTTGGCGGCCTGCGTCTGCTCCAGGGAGGTCTGGAGCTCGCCGGTCGCGCGGCGGCTTTCGCGCATCACGAGCGCGACCAGCAGAAGGATGAGCACGGCGCCCGCGACGTCGATGCCGAGCAGCACGATGCCGGTGCGGCGCGAATCCTGGGATCGTTCGGCGAGCAGGCGTTCTTCCTGCGCGCTGAGATGGTCGAGGTCTACCATCACGGTCTGCATCAGGCCGCGGCCCTCGGCCTTGCTGTTGAGCGCGGCGATGCCGGCCTCGTCGTTCGCCGCGCGCAGGCGTATCGCTTCAGCCGCAATCTCGACCCGGCGCAGCGCCAGGGGTTCGATCCCCTCCAGCAGCGCGACCTGTTCGGGATTGTCGCGCAGGCTGCGCTTGAGCTCGGCGAGCGCCGGCGCGATCCCGGCGCGTGCGGCTTCGAATTCGGTGCTGAAAGCCTGGCTCCGGAAGATCTCAAAGCCGCGCGCGGCGCTCTCGGCCCGGCGCAGCAGCAGGCGCAGATCCGAGATCTTCTTCTGCACCCGCACGGTATGATTGACCCATGCCGCGTCGGACCGCGCCTTGACGTCGAGGGCAATCGAGGCCGCAGTGATGATCAGGAGGATGGCAAGTCCGGCACCCAGAATGACGCGCTGCGTTGCAATCAAGGGGCTTCTTTCTTGTCCTTCGGCGGCGCGCTTTCGCCGGCGCCGGCCAGGCATTCCCGGATCGTGGTCAGCAGCGTTTCCGGCGTGAACGGCTTGCGCAGGCAGCGCGTCGCGCCGAGTTCCAGCGCCATGCGGAGAAAGTCGGGAGAGGGCGAGGCGGAAGAGGCGAAGGCGTAGCCCGACATCGCGATCAGCGGAGTGCTCGGCGCACGTTCGTGGAAGATGCGGATGGATTCGAAGCCGCGCATATGAGGCATGAAGATGTCGACCAGCATGACGTCGAAGGCCTGCGATTCCAGCGCGGCCAGCCCTGTTTCGCCGCCGTCGGTGAGCGTGACGTCGAAGCCCTGACGTTGCAGAAGGACTTCGATGGTCGCGCCAACCATCGGATCGTCATCAACCACGAGAATACGCGGCATGACACTCCCAGCAATCGAGGTCCCCACTTGATTGTGATATCCGCGAATCGTGGGCCGGGTCAATTTTGGATTGGATCGCTGCTGATATGCACGGCGCAGTGCATAAGCCACGTTTGCATTGCGTAGGCAGCCTAGCGCCCGCGACTGTGCGGAAAACAGACGACAAGCACCTCAACGCAAAAGAGGCGCCGCATCACTGCGACGCCCCTTGCTTCACGCGTTGGCGATTCGGTTACGGGCAGGGATGCCGCTTGCCATCGTAACCCAGATAAGTCCCCGACGCCGGGTCGTAGGACTTGAAGCGCTGCGCGCAATAGGCGGAGTCGCCGCCGCCATCCTGCACCACTGCCACCGAGGGCTCATCATAGTAGCTGCTGCCGTAGTAGTAGGGATCATCGTAGTAGCCGCCGCCATAGCCATAGCCGTTGCCATAATAGGCGTATGAGCCGATCCCGCCGATGGCAGCGCCAGCCGCGAAGCCCGGCAAGAAGCCGCCGCCGCGACGATGGTTGTGATTCCAGTGACGGCCGCCGCCGCCACGCCAGTTGCCTCCCGGTGCATACTGGCGAGGCCCGCCGTAGGACGGCGAAATCCCGGGACGGGAAGCCCCTGCGAAGTTGCCGCCACCACCGGGACGGACCGCAGGTCCGGCTCCGAAATTGCCTGTGCTCGGACGCATGGCGGCACCGCCGCCCATGCCGCGGCCTCCGCCCTGGAATGCCGCTCCGCCGCCCATCCGGCCGCCACCGCCGCCGCCGCCGATGGATGCACCACCGCCGCCGCCGCCCATTGC
>NZ_JAEMSD010000347.1:0-260 GCF_016462955.1 Bradyrhizobium sp.
TTATAGGAGAAACTTCCCGCCCCGTCAGTGGCGCGGGGACAGACCGGCGATGACGAAATCGATCATCTGGTCGATGGTCGGGCCCGGCTTGGTGGCGCACTGGGCGATCATCTGGGGGTGGAAGAAGCGGAGCATCGCGGTGCACGAGCAGAGCGCGGCCATTTGCAGGTCCGGCGCCTCGAACTCGCCGGAGGCGACGCCTTGCGCGATCATGTGGCCGACGACGCCGGCGATGCACTCCATGTGGGCGACGCAGACGT
>NZ_JAEMSD010000347.1:270-7467 GCF_016462955.1 Bradyrhizobium sp.
ATCTCGTGCAGCTTGTTGTCGCCGACATAGCGCTCGGTGTTCATGCGATGGATGGTGGTGAGCAGCTCGCGGAAGCGCTCCTTGACCGGACCCGGCTCCGCCACGATCCGCTGGGCCTCGAGCTCGACCTCGCCCATCAGCGAACGAGCTACCGCCTGGTGGATCGCCTTCTTCGATTCGAAGAAGCGATAGACGTTGGCGGGGCTCATTCTGAGCTCCTTGGCGATGTCGCCGACCGTGGTCTTCTGGTAGCCGATCTGGCGGAACAGCCGCTCGGCCACCTCGAGAATGCGGTCCCGGGTGTCGCCTTCGATATGTTCCGAAATAAGGGCCATCAGTCAGGACTCATCGATCAGCACTTCATCTCACTTATTCAGCCGCTTCAGCAAGCGGAATTGCCGGATGGTCATCGCTGCCATGCTGCGATGCGGCGGGCTGCTCGGGTGAACCCGCCTCGTCCAGGCTCTTGCGGAACCAAAGTGCATAGAGGCCCGGCAAATACAGCAGGGTCAGGAAGGTCGCGACGAACAGGCCGCCCATGATGGTGATCGCCATCGGCCCCCAGAAGGCCGAGCGCGACAACGGGATCATGGCAAGGATGGCGGCGAGCGCCGTCAGCACCACCGGACGGGCACGGCGGACGGTGGCTTCCACGATCGCCTCGCGCCGGGGCAGGCCGTGGCTGACGTCGGTCTCGATCTGGTCGACCAGGATGACCGTGTTGCGCATGATCATGCCGGCGAGCGCGATCAGGCCGAGCAGCGCCACGAAGCCGAAGGGCTTGGCCGCGAGGTTCAGGCCGAGCGAGGCCCCGATCAGCCCGAGCGGCGCCGTCAGGAACACCAGGATAAGGCGCGAGAAGCTCTGCAGCTGGATCATCAGCAGCGTCAGCATCACCATGACCATCATCGGGAAGAGGACGAAGATCGAGGCATTGCCCTTGGCTGATTCCTCGAATGCGCCGCCCGGCTCGATCCGGTAGGCCGGCTCGAGGTGATCCATGATCGGCTTGAGCTTCGGCGTGATCTGGTTGGTGACATCAGGGGCTTGTACGCCGTCGACGACGTCGGAGCGCACGGTGATCGCCATGTCGCGGTTGCGCCGCCACATGATCGGCTCCTCATGGGCGTACTCGATCCTGGCGATCTGCTGCAGCGGCACGGCCACGCCATTGCGCGAGGTGATGGTGAGATCGCCGACGCCGCCGAGGTCGAGACGCTCGGAGGGGATCGCGCGGGCGACCACGCCGACCTTCTCAATGCCGTCGCGCACGGTGGTGACCTGCGATCCGGAGATCAGCATCGCCAGCGCCTGCGAGACGTCCTGCGGGGTCAGGCCCATGGCACGGGCGCGGTCCTGGTCGACGACGAGCTTGAGGTAGGGCGACTGCTCGTTCCAGTCGAGCTGGACGTCCTTGACGCTCTTGTTCTCGCGCATGACGTCGCGGACCTGGTAGGCGATCTCGCGTACCTTGTTGGCATCCGGACCGATCACGCGGAACTGCACGGGGAAGCCGACCGGCGGGCCGAAATTGAAGCGGTCGACGCGAACGCGGGCCTCGGTCAGCATGCCGTCGGCGACCGCATTCTCGATCTTGGCCTTGATGCGCTCACGCGCCTCGACGCCCTTGGCGACGATGACGATCTCGGCAAAGGCCTCGTTCGGAAGCTGCGGGTTGAGGCCGAGCCAGAAGCGCGGCGATCCTTGGCCGACATAGGACGTGTAGGTCTCGATGTCCTTGTCATCCTTCAGCAGGGTCTCGGCCTTCTTCACCGCCTTTTCGGTGACGTTGAAGGCGGTGCCCTCGGGCAGGCGCAGCTGGAAGAACAGCTCGGGCCGCTCCGACAACGGGAAGAACTGCTGCTGGACTTTACCGAAGCCGACGATGGAGGCGACGAAAACGACGACGGTCGCGACGACGACCGTGATACGGTGGTTGACGCACCATTGCACGACGGCGCGCAGGCCGCGATACATGCGAGTCTCGTAGACCGCATGCGGATCGTGATTGTGATGCGCCTTCATCTCGGGCAGCAGCATGACGCCGATATAGGGCGTGAAGATCACCGCCACGAACCAGGAGGCGACCAGCGCGATCGCCACGATCCAGAAGATGCTGCCGGCATATTCGCCGACCGCGGAATTGGCAAAGCCGATGGGGAGGAAGCCAGCGGCCGTGACCAGCGTTCCCGTGAGCATCGGAAACGCAGTTGATTCCCAGGCAAAAGACGCCGCGCGCATGCGGTCCCAGCCCTGCTCCATCTTCACCACCATCATCTCCACCGCGATGATGGCGTCGTCGACGAGCAGGCCGAGCGCGATGATCAACGCGCCGAGCGTGATGCGATGCAGGTCGAGCGACATCGCGTTCATGACGATGAAGACGATACCGAGGACCAAGGGCACCGACAGCGCGACCACGATGCCGGTGCGCCAGCCCAGCGCCAGGAACGAGACGAACAGCACGATGACGAGTGCTTCCATGAAGGAGCGCACGAACTCGCCGACGGCGTGTTCGACCACCTTGGGCTGGTCGGCGATCAGCTTGACGTCGATGCCCTGCGGCACCGACTTCATGAAGTCGTCCGTCGCCTTCTGGACCTCCTTGCCGAGATCGAGGATGTTGGCGCCCTTGGCGGTGACGACGCCGATGCCGATCGCGGGCTTGCCTTCCTGGCGGACGACGAAGCTCGGCGGATCGACGAAGCCGTGGGTGACGGTGGCGATGTCGCCGAGGCGGAACACGCGGCCGTTGCTCTCGACCGGGGTCTCGGCGACCGCCTTGGCTCCGTCCAGCGCGCCGGTGACGCGCAGCGGCACGCGCTGCGAAGAGGTCTCAACCGTGCCGGCCGGCGTCACGTTGTTCTGCTTGGCGAGCGAGTCGAACAGGGCCTGCGGCGTGATGCCGAGCGTGGCGAGCTTGGCGTGGCTGAACTCGACGAAAATGCGCTCGTCCTGGTTGCCGTAGACGTCAACCTTGGTCACGCCGGGCACCTTCAGGAGGCGCTGACGAAAACCTTCCGAGACCTTCTTGAGCTGGGCATAGTCGGCGCCCTCGCCGGTCAACATGTAGAGGATGGAATCGACGTCGGAGAACTCGTCGTTGACGACGGGCCCGAGGATGCCGGACGGCAGCTGGCCTTGCACGTCGACCAGCTTCTTGCGCAACAAGTAGAAGAGATAGGGCACGTCCTTCGGCGGCGTGTTGTCGCGGAAGGTCACCTGCAGCGCGGTGAAGCCGGGCTTGGAATAGGTCTGCACCTTCTCGAAATAGGGCAGCTCCTGGATCTTCTTCTCGATGGGGTCGGCGACCTGGGTCTGCATCTCCTGCGCGGTCGCGCCCGGCCACATCACGGAGACGTTGACCACCTTCACCGTGAAGAACGGATCCTCGGCACGGCCGAGCTTCTCATAGGAGAAGAAGCCGGCAGCGCCGAGCACGATCATCAGGAAGAGAACCAGCGTCGGATGGCTGACTGCCCAGGCCGAAAGGTTGAAGCGCTTCATCGCACTCTCCGAAAGACGATCCAGTTGCAACAAGGACAGCCGCTCTGCTCAAACCGTCGTCGCGAGGCAGCGAAGCAATCCAGGGGGCTGGGCAGGTTCTGGATCGCTTCGCCGCTTCAGCCTTTGCTTAGGGACAAAGGCCGAAACTCGCCTCGCACGACGTAGCTCTATTTCTCTTTGTCATTCCGGGATGGTCCGAACGACCAGACCCGGAATCTCAAGTTTCTCAGGTGCGCAATTGCGCACCGTAGTTCACGCTGCGCGTGCCCCCGGAATGACGGTAGTTAAAAGGAAAGCGACGATACGATCCGCACCCGTTGACCCGGATCGAGCTTCTGCACGCCGAGTGCAACGATTTTGGCGCCCTCTTCCACGCCACCGGTAATGACGACGTCCTTGCTCTCATAGGACTTCACAGTCACCGGCTTCAGCGAGACGCCTCCGCTGTCGTCGACGACGTAGAAGGACGGCTTGCCGCCTTCATTGAACAAAGCCGAGAGCGGCAGCCGGGCGACGCGCTCAGATGCTGCATCCGACAGCGTCAGCGTCGCCGTCATGCCGAGCGCGACCTTGTCGTCGGCCTCGGGAAGCGAGAACTTTGCGAGATAAGTGCGCGTGGCCGGATCGGCCGCCGGCGCGATCTCGCGCAGCTTGGCCACATACTTCTTGTTCGGCTCGGACCAAAGAGTGACGCTGGCGACGCCCGACTTGGCGCGTCCGACCAGCGTCTCAGGGATCGCGACGACCGCTTCCTTTTCGGCAAAGCGGGCGACGCGGATCGAAGCCTGGCCCGCGGCAACCACCTGGCCGGGCTCGATCAGCGTTGCGGTGACGACGCCGCGGGCGTCGGCGTTGAGCGTCGCGTAGGAAAGAGAGTTCTTGGTCAGTTCGACCGACCGTTCGGCCCGGTTCAGGCGGGCACGGGCCTCGTCGGCGGCGGCGCGGCTCGAATCCAGCTGCGCATCGGTGGTCCAGCCCTTAGCCTTCAGGTCCTTGGCGCGCTGCTCGGCGGCGGCGGCCTGGGCCAGAACGCCAGTCGCGGCAGTCAGCTCGGCGACGGATTGCTCGGCCTGGAGCTTCAGGTCGATCTCATCGAGCGTCGCCAATGGCTGGCCGACTTCGACGGTCTGGCCGACCTCGACGAGGCGCTTTGCGACCTTGCCGGCGACGCGGAAGCCGAGATCGCTCTCGATCCGCGGACGAATGGTGCCGACGAAGCTGCGCTCCGGCGTCTCCGCACCATAATGCGCGGTTGCGACCAAAACCGGCCGCGGCGGTTCCGCCTTTTCGGCAACGGTGTCATTGCACCCAGCAAGGGCTGCAGCCATGAAGGCCAGCGAAACGCCTGCCAACAGCCTGGAATAGCTCGACAAAACGGATCGGACGAACATGAAGGACGCTCCTCGCATCTCGAATGAGAGGAATGTCGACTAATCACTGATAAAAGTCAATAATCGTCAGTCATCAGGAATCTGTGATCGTTAAAGGGTGGTAACGATTCGGAGGCGATCACCAGGGAAGTGAAATTGTAGGCGGGGCAAAGCGAAGCCTACCCACCTACCCAGCCAGCGTCAGAGAAAGAAGTTGGTAGGCACGGCGCGCAACGGCGCGCCTTTGTCCCTTCTACGAGCCTATTGCCTCACCGTCCCTGCCCGACGAACTCGTGCTTGCTGTCGTGGCCTCCGATCAAGGTGAGGATGCCTGCGATCAGAGGCAGCACGGCAAGTACCAGGAGCCCAGTCGAGGTCTGGCCCGTGGCTTCCTTGACCCAGCCGATCAGATACGGCCCGCCGAAGCCGGCGAGATTGCCGATCGAGTTGATCAGCGCTATGGCGCCGGCGGCTGCAGTCCCGGAGAGCCACGCGGTCGGCAGGGTCCAGAACACGCCGAAGCAGCAGAACACGCCGATCGCCGCGACCGTCAACACCGCCATCGTCGCCGTAGGATCGGTGAGATAGGAGGACGCGCCGAGCGCAACCGCCGTGAGCAGAAGCGGCGCACCGACATGCATCACGCGCTCGCGCGTCGCATCGGAGTGCCGCGCCCACAGGATCATGGCGATGGTGCCGAACAGATACGGGACCGCGGTGACGAAGCCGGTCTGGGCGTTGGTGAGGCCGAACGCCTTGACGATCTGCGGCAGCCAGAACTGCATGCCATAGAGTGCGCCGACGAAGCCGAAATAGATCAGGCTGAGCGCGATCACCCTCGGCGAGGACAGCGCTTCGCCGAGCGAGAAATGCTTCACCGCCTGCTTGGCCGCTATTTCCGAATCGAGCTTGGCCTTGAGCCAGGCCTTCTGCTCGGTCGAGAGCCAGTCCGCTTTCTCCGGTCTGTCGGTGAGATAGAACCAGGTGACGATGCCGAGCAGCACGGAAGGGATGCCCTCGATGATGAAAAGCCATTGCCAGCCCTTCAGCCCCATCATGCCGTCGAGGCCGAGCAAGAGGCCCGAGATCGGCGCGCCGATCACGGTCGAGACCGGCACGGCGATGGCGAAGGCCGCGAGAAAGCGGGCGCGATATTCGGCCGGATACCAATAGGTGAGATAGAGGATGATGCCGGGGAAGAAGCCGGCCTCGGCGACGCCGAGCAGGAAGCGCAGGACATAGAAGCTCGTGACGCCGCTGACCATCGCCATCAGCGCCGAGATGATACCCCAGCTCACCATGATGCGGGCGATCCAGCGGCTGGCGCCGAATTTCTCCAGCGCGAGGTTGCTCGGAACCTCGAAAATGAAATAGCCGATGAAGAAGATGCCGGCGCCCCAGGAAAAGATCAGCGGCGTGAATTTCAGGTCCGCGTTCATGGTCAGCGCGGCGAAGCCGAGATTGACGCGGTCGAGATAGGAGAAGAAGTAGGCCAGGACCAGGAATGGAATCAGGCGCCAGGAGATCGCGCGGATCGTCGAAGTTTCGATCTCCGACTTGTTGAAGTTCTTGGCGCTGCCGGCGGAACCGGCATAGGTGGTGGTCTGGCTCATGGCTTCCTCCCCGGGGTTGTTGCTTTTTTCGGGTCTGCGGCCGTTTTCAGCATCGAGAGCAAAGAGTCAATGGAGCAAGCAATGCACGAGACGCAGCCGGGCACGCCTGTTGCGCCTGTACGGACGTCGCTGCGCCGCGCCACCCTCGCGCTCGCCGTGATCGTCTGCGGGCTGTCGCTGCGCTGGTACGGATTCCCGCTCGGGCTGCCGGCGTTCGTGGTGAAGTACGGCGGCTCGCTGCTGTGGGCGACCATGGTGCTTCTGCTGGTCGGAGCGTTGTTGCCAGGGCTGACGCGGGGCCAGCTTGTGGTGATCGCGACGCTGATCGCGGTGGTCGTGGAATTCTCGCGCCTGGTGCATACGCCCTGGCTCGATGCATTCCGGCTGACGACGGCCGGCGCATTGCTGCTCGGGCGCATCTTCTCGCCGTGGAACCTGGTGGCCTATGCGGTCGGGATTGCGTTCGGCGTTTGGATCGAGCGACTCGCCACGATGCACGCTCTTGTAGGGTGGGCAAAGCGCAGCGTGCCCACCACGAGCAGATGGTAGGCACGGCGCTAATGCGCCTTTACCCACCCTACGAGACCGAAGCCGAGCCTCACTCCGCCAGTTGAAACCGCTCGAATCGATCGAGCTCTTCCTCGATCTTCCGCTTGAGCTCCTTGCGTCCCGCCGTCTTCCTGCCCTGCCCGACCCAGGTCCATTTC
>NZ_JAEMSD010000799.1:0-239 GCF_016462955.1 Bradyrhizobium sp.
CCACACCCGCGACCAGGAATTTCCCCATCATGTCCAATCCCCTCGGTAAGATCTTCTCGTCCCCTGTGGATACTGCCGCAGCGGTGGGAAAGCCAGTGCTTGCGAGCGGCGCGGAACTGGCGGGCTATGCGCATAAGCAATTGTCGGCGCTGGTCGGCGGAGTCGGTGGCGAAGGACGCTATGCTGCCTTCATCAGCTACAGCCATGCCGACATGAAGGTCGCGCGCTGGCTGCACCGC
>NZ_JAEMSD010000799.1:249-1058 GCF_016462955.1 Bradyrhizobium sp.
GAACTCGGCCCCAAATTACAGGGCGCGCTCGCCCGGTCCGACGCGCTGATCGTCATCTGCTCGCCCACGGCGGCGCGCTCGGTCTGGGTCGACAAGGAAATCCGATCGTTCAAGCGCTGCAATCCGGGCGCCCCGGTCTTCGCCCTGATCGCCGCTGGCGTGCCCGGCGATCCCGACACCGATTGTTTTCCCGCGCCCTTGCTGTTCGCGCTGGACGAAACGGGCGAACTGGACCGCAGCCAGCCGCTCGAACCGCTGGCGCCCGACCTGCAAAAGAATGAGCGCCATATCGTCAAGCTCAAGCTGATCGCGGGCCTGCTCGGCGCCCCCTATGCCGCGCTCTACCGACGCGACCAGCGCCGCAGCCGGCGAATCGCCGCGGCCCTCTCCGCCGCCGCCCTGCTACTGATCCTGGTGCTGAGCGGCCTGTCGATCGCCGCCTTCACCTATGCCCGGATGGCGGTGCAGCAGCGCAACGAGGCGCAGGCCGCGCGCAAACTGGCGGAGCAGAACGCCGACAAGGCGGAGCGCCGCGCCTGGCTGGCCCAGGTCGCCGCGCAGGAGGTACGGCGCATGGTCGCGGAAGGCGAGAGTTGCCCGCGCCCGTAAAAATCGAGATCAACATCCTCCGTTCGGGCTGAGCCTGTCGAAGCCCCGTCCTTCTTCCAGCGTGAGAAGGAAAGAACAGCCCTTCGACAGGCTCAGGGCGAACGGGCCTGTTACAGGTTTATTGCCTCAGTCCCTCCAACTCGGATCGATCCGGTCGATTCGCCGCACCATCGTCTGGAAATCGGGCACGCCCGGCCCGA
>NZ_JAEMSD010000799.1:1068-2037 GCF_016462955.1 Bradyrhizobium sp.
CCGACCGGCAGTTGCACGGCGCTCACGTCGCGCTGATGCACCGCGATCACCTCGGCCGGAATATCGATCGGCGTCCCCGCCGCGCCGGCCGCAACCTGGATTTCGCAGGCGCGCTGCAACAGCCAGTGGGTCAGGAAGGCTTCGGGCAGGCTCCCCGCCATCACCAGCGTCCCATGATTGCGCAGCAGCATGACGCGCCGGTCGCCCAGATTGGCGATCAGCCGCTCTCCCTCATCGGCGCGAATCGTGATGCCCTCAAAATCATGATAGGCGATTCGTCCGATGAAGGCGGCGGCATAGAAGCTGATCGGTTTCAGCCCCTCGGCGCAGGCGCTCACCGCCATCCCCGCAGTCGTATGGGTGTGGATGATGCAATGGGCGTCGGGCAGATGCCGGTGAAACACGCTATGCTGGGTGAAGCCCGCACGGTTGACGGGATAGGGGCTGCCGTCCAGCACCTGACCGTCTATGTCGATCTTGACGAGGTTGGAGGCGGTCACCTCATCATAGCCCAGGCCAAAGGGATTGATGAGAAAAGCGCCGTTTTCGTCCGGTACGCGCAGCGTAATATGGTTGTAGATCAGTTCCGACCAGCCCATATGATCGAAGATACGGTAGCAGGCGGCAAGCTGCTGGCGCGCCGCCCATTCGGCGGCGGGCATATCGGGGTGTTTGGCGGCTGTAGCCATGGCGATCCTCCACTATTTTTATGCCGCCACTATCCGCCCGCATACTCGGCTTGTCGAGTATGAAGGCTTTAGGGTTGAGTTTACGCGACTCTGCTGATAGGGCGCCGCCCACATGGCGTAGGGCGACCTGCGACGACTCACTGGCTTTGCTATTCGGTCGGCCCGTCGGGAAGGATGTAAAAATCCCGGCGAACCGCTCGTTTTCGATTGGAGATTAACGGACTTATGCAGATCATCGTTCGCGACAATAATGTCGACCAGGCCCTTCGCGCGCTCAAGA
>NZ_JAEMSD010000027.1:0-1238 GCF_016462955.1 Bradyrhizobium sp.
TCCGGTCAGCTACCAGTCTTCGCCGCTCTCGAAGCCTCCCTCGTCGTCGTTCTCGGGCTGCTGCTCTCGGTGGCCGCGGGCTATTACGCCGCTCGCCACTTCGCCATCAACACCGATATCAACTCGCTGATTGCCCAGAATCTGGACTGGCGGAAGCGTGACCAGCAATTCGACAAGGCGTTCGATCAGAACGAACTAATCCTCGCTGTGGTCGAGGCCCGCACGCCGGAAATGACAAGCGCCGCGGCAGACGCGCTCTATGCCAGGCTGAAGGACGACAAGACCAACTTTCACTCCATGCAGCAGCTCGGCAGCGGCGAGTTCTTCGAGAGGAACGGTCTGTTGTTCCTGCCGACCGAGGAGGTCGCCAAGATCACCAGCCAGTTCGAAGCCGCCGCGCCGCTGATCGAGATCATGGCCGGCGATCCCTCGATCCGAGGCCTGACCGGCGCGCTGGAAACCGGACTTGCCGGCGTCAAGCGCGGCCAGGTCAAGCTCGACAACACCGAGCGGCCCTTCAATCTGATCGCGCAGACGGTCGAGACCGTGCTCAACAAGGGCAATGCCAGCTTCTCCTGGCGCGAACTCGTCAGCGACGAGCCGCTCAAGGATTCCGACAAGCGCGCCTTCATCGAGTTCAAGCCGATCCTCGACTACAACGCGCTGGAGCCCGGCAAGGATGCGACCGACGCGATCCGGAAAGCGGCGGCCGAGCTCGATTTTCCAAACAAGTACCAGGCGCGGGTGCGGCTGACCGGTCCTGTGCCAATCGCCAACGAGGAATATGCAACCGTCCAGGAGGGCGCCGTCGTCAACGGCGTCGGTACTATCCTGGTCGTGCTGCTGATCCTGTGGCTGGCGCTGCATTCGTCGAAGATCATCTTCGCCGTGTTCGTCAATCTCTTCGTGGGCCTTGCGATCACGACGGCAGCCGGCCTGATCATGGTCGGATCGTTCAACCTGCTGTCGATCGCGTTCGCGGTGCTGTTCGTCGGACTCGGAGTCGATTTCGGCATCCAGTACAGCGTCCGCTACCGCTCCGAGCGCTACAAGCACGATGACCTCACGGGCGCGCTGGTGCTGGCGGCGAAGCGCTCGGCGGTGCCGCTGTCGCTGGCGGCGATGGCGACGGCCGCCGGCTTCCTCTGCTTCATGCCGACCGACTACAAGGGCATCGCCGAGCTCGGCCAGATCGCCGGCGTCGGCATGATGGTGGCGTTCATCTCGTCGATCACCGT
>NZ_JAEMSD010000027.1:1248-6928 GCF_016462955.1 Bradyrhizobium sp.
GATCACCATTCTGCCGGCCATGCTGAAGCTTCTGAACCCGCCCGGCGAGCCGGAGCCGGTCGGTTACGCCTTCCTGGCGCCGCTCGACCACTTCCTCGAGACGCACCGCGTGCTGATCGTCGGCGGCACGCTGCTGCTCGCGCTCGGCGGCCTGCCGCTGCTCTACTTCATGAAGTTCGACTTCAACCCGATGAACCTGCGCAATCCGAAGGCCGAATCGATCGCCACCTTTCTCGATCTGCGCAAGGATCCCAACACCGGCGCCAACGCCGTCAACGTGATGACCACCTCCCAGGAGCAGGCAAGGCAGGTCGAGGCGAAGCTGGAGAAGGTGCCCGAGGTGCTCAGGGTGATGTCGCTCAACAGCTTCGTGCCGGAGGACCAGGCCCCGAAGCTGAAGCTGATCGCGCAGGGTGCCAAGGTGCTGAATCCCGCGCTGAGCCCGGAGCAGATCGATGCGGCGCCGTCGGATCAGGAGAATGTCGAATCGCTGAAATCGTCAGTCGACAATCTGCGCCGGACGGCGGGCGACGCGAAGGGGCCGGGGGCGGTCGCCTCGCGCCGTCTTGCAGACGCGCTCCAAAAGCTCGCCGATGGCGACGAAGCCACGCGCAACAAGGCGCAGGACGTGTTCGTCACGCCGATGAAGATCGTGTTCGATCAGCTCAGGAACGCCATGCAGGCCGGGCCCGTCACGCTGGAGTCGCTTCCGCCCGAACTCGTCAGCGCCTGGAAGAGTAAGGACGGCATTATCCGGGTCGAGGCGCTGCCCAAGGGCGATCCCAACGACAACGACACGCTGCGCAGATTCGCGGCGGCGGTGCTCGCGGCCGAGCCGACCGCGATCGGCGGACCGGTCTCGATCCTGAAGTCCGGCGACACCGTGGTGAAGGCGTTCATCCACGCCGGCATCTATGCGCTGCTGGTGATCGGGCTCTTGCTGTGGATCACGCTGCGACGGTTCGTCGACGTGCTGATGACGCTGGTGCCGCTCCTGGTTGCCGGCGCGGTGACGCTCGAGATCTGCGTGTTGATCGGGCTGCCGCTGAACTTCGCGAACATCGTCGCGTTCCCGCTGCTGCTCGGCGTCGGCGTCGCGTTCAAGATATATTATGTCGTGGCCTGGCGCTCGGGCAGGACGAACCTGCTCCAGACCAGCCTGACCCGCGCGATCTTTTTCAGCGCGCTGACGACGGCGACGGCGTTCGGCAGCTTGTGGCTGTCGAGCCATCCCGGCACGTCCAGCATGGGCAAGCTGCTGGCGCTCTCGCTGGTGACGACGCTCGCCGCCGTGCTGCTGTTTCAGCCTGCCCTAATGGGCAAACCCCGCGATCTCAGGGAGTAGGCAGATGTCGCCGACGGGGTCGGCGGCGGCGGTGCCCTTCTGACCGGGCTTCGCTGCGGCGGTGGCCTTCGGAGCCGCGGGCGCAGGCGGCGAACTGGCGCCCGCCGTGGCTTGGGCTGCTTGCGCGCCTTGCGCCTTCGGCGCGGCGGCGGCGCCGGATTTCGGCGCGCCCTTCGCCATGGCGTTGACAGGGCTCGAGGGGATCGGCGGGGCCACCCGGGTCCAGGTCTCGCCGCCGCAGAGGAAGCCCATCACGCAGCCCTTGATTTCGAGCTGGTCGGGCCCTGCCGGCGTGATGGTCGCGCTATAGAGCTGGCCATCCTTGGCGTTGTAGACCTGTCCCTCCCACTGATCGGCGCCGGACTTCTTCTTCATGTTGATCAGGGTTGCCATTCCCAGCGTCGGCCTGTTCTTTTTCGAGGCGTCCGGATTGTTCTCGTCGCGTCCCCCGGGCTGCTTTTCCCAGGAGACCGCGCCCCACATGCTGCCATAGCATTGGGCGACGCGAATGTTGGCGACGCCGTCGGCGACGCGCCAGTCGCCAGTCGGGTCTGCAGCGAGCGCGGGGGCCAGGCAGGTGTAACCGCCAGCCAGTATCAGTCCGCTGTAAAGGGCTAAACGCATGATGGTTCCTTGGCAGTGCAACATGATCTAAAAGCTGTGCTTGCGAAGATGGGTAGAAAAAGGGCAAAAGGCCGCACAAACCGTTTTCGGCAACGCTCCATTTTCAGTTGACGAGACGGCCCTCAAGCGAAGTATGTAGCGGATGCACAGCCCAAATCCAGACATGTCTCAGCTTTTCGCGGACCGTCAGGCCCAGCGCAGCACCCTGCATAACCGGTATTTGAACGAACAGTTCGTCCGGGTTCTCAAGACCATCGGCTACGATGTTGGTTTCCAGAAGGGGCAGGGACAGTACCTCTACGATCGGGACGGCGCGCGCTACCTCGACCTTTTGTCGGGTTTCGGCGTGTTTGCGATCGGGCGCAATCATCCGGTCATGCGCGAGGCGCTCAAGAGCGTGCTCGATGCCGACCTGCCCAACCTCGTTCAATTCGACGTCTCCGTGCTCGCCGGCGTGCTCGCCGAGCGGCTTCTGAAATACGTTCCCTATCTGGACAAAGCCTTCTTCGCCAATTCCGGCGCCGAATGCGTCGAAGCCGCAATCAAGTTCGCGCGCGGCGCCACCGGGCGTCCCGGCATCGTCTATTGCGCTCACGGCTATCACGGCCTGACCTACGGCGCGTTGTCGCTCACGGGCGATTCGAACTTCCGCACCGGATTCGAGCCGTTGCTGCCGGGCTGCACCCCGATCCCGTTCAACGATCTCGCCGCGCTGGAGAAGGCGCTGGCCTCGCGCGAGGTCGCGGCCTTCGTGGTCGAGCCGATCCAGGGCAAGGGCGTCAACATGCCCACCGACGAGTTTCTGCCCGGCGCGGCCGCGCTCTGCAAGAAATACGGCACGCTGTTCGTCGCGGACGAGATCCAGACCGGCATGGGCCGCACCGGCCGGTTTCTCGCGGTCGAGCACTGGAATGTCGAGCCCGACATGGTGCTGCTGTCGAAGTCGCTGTCGGGCGGCCACGTGCCGGTCGGCGCCGTGCTGACGCGCAAGAGCATCTTCGACAAGATCTTCAACCAGATGGACCGCGCGGTGGTGCACGGCTCGACCTTCTCCAAGAACGACCTCGCGATGGCCGCGGGCATCGCCACGCTCGACGTCATGGAATCGGAGAAGCTGATCGATGCCGCTGCCAAGCGCGGCGCCGAGCTGCGCCTCGCGCTGACGCGCATGGTGCCGGGTTACGAGCTGTTGAAGGAAATCCGCGGCAAGGGCCTCATGATCGGGATCGAGTTCGGTCCGCCGAAGTCGCTGCGCTTGCGCGCCTCCTGGAACGTGCTGGAGACCGCCAACAAGGGCCTGTTCTGCCAGCTCATCACCGTGCCGCTGTTCAAGGATCACAAGATCCTCACCCAGGTTGCCGGTCACGGCAGCCACACCATCAAGCTGCTGCCGCCGCTCACCATCACCGAGGAAGACTGCAGCTGGATCGAGAAGGCGTTCGACGACGTCATCGCCGGCAGCCACAAGGTCCCCGGCGCGATCTGGTCGCTCGGCAAGACGCTGGTGGACAACGCGGTGCGACGGTCGGCCTGACCTTGATCGTATCGCAGCCCGGTTGCGCTGCGTCGATCCGGGCTACCGACCGAGCTTTGCGAACTCTCTCACGGCCTCGACCACGGCTGCCGGCACTTCCTGCGCGACACAATGCCCGGCGTCCTCGAAGACCAGCGTGCTGACACGCGGGATCAGCGACACCGCGCGTCGCGCCATCTCCTTGTAGATCGGCCCCGAATTCGCGGCGGTCGTGACGCGCACCTGGCAGTCGATCTCGGTCAGCCAGGAAAACGGATTGCCGCGGGCGTCGCCCAGGTACACTTGCTCCATCGCCTCGTAGATCGGGCGCAGGATCGCGGACTCGATCTCGGGTGTGCAGCAGAGGCGGACGCGTCCATCGGCGAGCGGCACGAAGCCGTGACGCACATAGGCGCGCAGCGAGGTCTCGGTCCAATCCGCAAAAGCTGGTGCCGCGCGGTAGCGTTCGAGCACAGCGTCGGTGCTGTCGAATTCGGCGCGCCGTCGCAGCGTGCTCTTGAGGCGGACGGCGGATTCGTCGCTCAGATCCCCGGAGCGCGCCGCGCGCGGATCCATGACGGTTGGCTCCATAACGAACAGACGCGTGAAGAGGCCAGGCCGAAGCTTCGCCGCGAGCAACAAGTCCGTCGCCCCTGCGCTGTGGCCGATGCCGTAAACGTCGCGCAGCTCCAATTCGTCGATGACCCGGCAGACGTCATCTGCGTAATCCAGGAAATGATAGGCGCCGGGCTTGTGGCTGGCGCCGTGGCCGCGGCGGTCGAGCGCATAGACGGTGTAGGCCGATGCCAGATCGCGTGCGACCTCGTCCCAGACATCGGCGACGAAACCGGTGCCGTGGACGAGCAGGGCAGGTGGCTTGCCGCTCTCGCCCCACTGCAGCATGGCGATTTCTGTCTCGGCCGGGCCGATCGAGAAACGGTGCGGGTCGATCATGGGTGAAGATGCGACTTCGCATCCTCCAGGATCATCGTCGCGCCCTTCTCCGCGATCATCGCCGTCGGCGTGTTGGTGTTGCCTGAGGTGATGGTCGGCATGATCGAGGCATCGACGATGCGCAAGCCCGAGAGGCCGTAGAATCGCAACCGCTCGTCCACCACCGCCATCGGATCGTTCGCCGTCCCCATCTTCGCGGTGCCGACGGGATGGAAGATGGTGGTGCCGATGTCGCCGGCGGCCTTCGCCAGCGAAACGTCGTCGTCGCCGACGGAGGGTCCGGGCAGATATTCGCTCGGGCGATATTTGGCGAGCGCCTTCTGCTGCATCAAGCGGCGCGTGGTGCGGATGGCATCGGCGGCGACCTGGCGGTCGTCGTCGGTCGACAGGTAGTTCGGCGCGATCACCGGCTTCTCGTCCGGCGCGGCCGCGCGCAGCCGCACGGTGCCGCGCGAGGTCGGCTGGAGATTACAGGCGCTGACCGTGATGGCAGAAAAGCGGTGCAGGGGATCGCCGAACTTGTCGAGCGACAGCGGCTGCACGTGGAACTGGATGTTGGCGCGGGCGCGCGTCGCGTCGGAGCGGGTGAAGATGCCGAGCTGCGACGGCGCCATGGTTAGCGGACCGCGGCGGCGGAAGGCGTAGTCCAGCCCCATCAGGCCACGGCGGAACAGGTTGTAATAGGTCTCGTTCAGCGTGCGCACGCCCTCGACCTTGTAGATCGCGCGCTGCTGCAGGTGGTCCTGGAGATTGCGCCCTATTCCGGGCTTGTCCATGACGATGTCGATGCCGATCGGCGACAGCCAATCGGCAGGGCCGATGCCGGAGCGATGCAGCACCTGCACCGAGCCGATCGAGCCGGCGGAGAGAATCACTTCACGCCTGGCGCGTGCCTCCATGATCTCGCCGTTCTGGACGAAGCGCACGCCGACGGCGCGGCCCTGCTCGATAATGAGCTGGTCGACCAGCACGTGCTTCTCGAGCCGCAGGTTCGGACGGTTCAGTGCGGGCTTGAGGAAACCGCGTGCCGACGACCAGCGCCGGCCGCGCTTCTGGTTGACGTGGAAATAGCTGGTGCCTTCGTTGTCGCCCGTGTTGAAATCCGGGATGCGCTTGACGCCCATCTCCTCGGCGGCGTCGCCGACGGCATCGAGAATGGCCCATGACAGCCGCGGTGCCTCGATGCGCCAGCCGCCGCCGGAGCCGTGATGCTCGCTGGCGCCGAGGAAGTGATCCTCCAGCCG
>NZ_JAEMSD010000027.1:6938-12519 GCF_016462955.1 Bradyrhizobium sp.
CAGCCGCTTGAACAGCGGCAGCACGTCGTCATAACCCCAGCCGGTCAGCCCAAGTTGGCGCCAGTGATCGTAGTCGGCGGCCTGTCCGCGCATCGAGATCATGGCGTTGATCGCCGAGCAGCCACCGATCACCTTGCCGCGGGGATAGGCCAGCGATCGGCCGTTCAGGCCGGGCTCGGCCTCGGTCTTGAACATCCAGTCGGAACGGGGATTGCCGATGGCGAAGAGATAGCCGACCGGGATGTGGAACCAGATCCAATTGTCGTCGCCGCCGGCTTCGAGGATGAGCACGCGCTTGCTGCTATCGGCCGACAATCGGTTCGCGACGATGCAGCCGGCCGTGCCCGCTCCGACGACAATGTAGTCAAATTCACCTTCGAGCCGCCTCGGCATTCTGTTTCCACCCGGATCGTCACTTGACGTTCCATCCTAATAGGCAGACGCAGCGGGCCGGGACAAGCCCGGCCATGCCGGGTCGGCAGGGCTAGACCCCGATGCCGGACGGTTGGGTGGACCGGCGCTTGCATGATAGATTGCATATTTCCAACAAGCTCGAGACCCTCCATGCCCATCGTGAACCGCGTCGCCGACCTTCAACCCGATATCCAGGCTTGGCGGCGGGACATCCACCAGCATCCCGAGCTACTGTATGATGTCCATCGCACCGCAGCATTCGTCGCAGAGCGCCTTCGGGAGTTCGGTTGCGATGAAGTCGTCACCGGGCTCGGCCAGACCGGCGTGGTGGGCGTGATCAAGGGCAGCAAGCCCGCCGGTGAGGGGCTCAAGGCGATCGGCATGCGTGCCGACATGGACGCGCTGCCGGTCGAGGAGCAGACCGACCTGCCTTACGCCTCCAAGATTCCCGGCAAGATGCACGCCTGCGGCCATGACGGCCACACCGCGATGCTGCTCGGGGCGGCGCGCTATCTCGCCGAGACCCGCAACTTCGCCGGCGATGCCGTCGTGATCTTCCAGCCCGCCGAAGAGGGCGGCGCCGGCGGTGCTGCCATGGTGAAAGACGGCCTGATGGAGCGCTTCGGCATCGAGCAGGTGTACGGCATGCACAACGGCCCCGGCATTCCGGTCGGCTCGTTCGCGATCCGGCCGGGCCCGATCATGGCGGCGACCGACGAGGTCGACATCATGATCGAGGGCGTCGGCGGCCACGCCGCGCGTCCGCACAAATGCGTCGATTCCGTTCTGGTCGGCGCGCAGGTGATCACGGCGCTGCAGTCGATCGTGGCGCGCAGCGTCGATCCCCTCGAATCTGCGGTCATCTCGATTTGCGAATTCCACGCCGGCCACGCCCGCAACGTCATTCCGCAGACGGCGACGCTGAGAGGCACCATCCGCACGCTGTCGCCGGAAGTGCGCAAGCTGGTCGAGAAGCGCGTGCGTGAAGTCGTGGCGGGCGTGGCGCAGATCACCGGCGCCAAGATCGACCTGCGCTACAAGCGAAATTATCCCGTCGTGAACAACCATGCGGCGGAGACCGAGGTGGCGCGGCGCATTGCTACGCAGGTCGCGGGCGAGGCCAACGTGCACGACATGGCGCCGCTGATGGGCGGCGAGGATTTCGCATACATGCTGGAAGCGCGGCCCGGCGCCTTCATCTTCTGCGGCAATGGCGACAGCGCCGGCTTGCATCACCCCGCCTACAATTTCGACGACGAGGCGATCGTCTACGGCACGTCCTACTGGGTGAAGCTGGTCGAGGAGCAGCTTGCGGCGTCGTGAGCCGCACTGCCGTCTGATCAGGCGGCGCGCGCAGCTTTCCTCTGCAGGCCGGCGGCGATCTTCAGATCTTCGACGAAGCGCCGATATTCCAGCGCCCTGGCTTCGGGATCAGGCAGCCGCAGCAGATAGGACGGGTGCACGGTCACCAGCGCCTTGCGGCCTTCGGGAAGCTCGATGAGCCGTCCGCGGTTTTTCCCGATCGGGGTGATCTTGCCGAACACGCTTTGAGCGGCGGTTGCGCCCATCGCGACGATCAGTTCGGGCTGAAGCGCCGCAACTTCGCGCTCATACCACTGCCGGCAGGCCCGGATCTCGGGCGTGTTCGGCTTCTGGTGCAAGCGGATCTTTCCACGCGGCACGAATTTGAAGTGCTTCACCGCGTTGGTGACATAGACCTTCTTGCGGTCGACGCCTGCCTCCTCCAGCGCGCGGTCGAGCATCTGACCGGCAGGGCCGACGAAGGGATGGCCGGCGAGATCTTCCTTGTCGCCGGGCTGCTCGCCGACCAGCATGATGTTTGCGGACTTCGGGCCCTCGCCAAATACGGTCTGAGTCGCGTCCTTGTAGAGATGGCAGGCGCGGCAATGCGCGGCTTCCTCACGCAGCGCTTCGAGATCGCTAACGGCAGGCTTGCGTGGCATCGGGGCCTCCGGCCGCTTCTGAGGCTTGTGCGGATCGCTTGCGGCATTGGCGATCATGGCACCGGTCATGCGCTCGGCGTCCTCGATCAAGGGCTTAATGATCGAAGCCTCGGGCAGGTTCCTCCAGTATTTCTTCGGCATCTCGGCCTGCATCGCCTTCACCTTGAGCCGGGCGGGGTTGAAGATGCTGGCGTAGTAGCGCCGCCAGGTTTCCTCCAGCCGGTCTTCGCCCGGCGCCTTGCTCTTGCTGACGCCCTGCGTGAACGAAAGCGCGTGGCCGTCCCAATGCGCGCAGAGGTCCGGCGTCAGGATCGACCAGGGCATGTCGGCAAAACGTTTTGCGAAGAACGGGGCTGCGAGCTCGACGATGTGATGCTCCGGCTCGAACCAGGCGACGTAATGCGCCTCGCGTTCCCTGCCGATCTCACGGAAGCGCACGAAGGCATGCATCTTGTGCTCGTCGCGATGGACCGCTTTTGCCATGGAAGTGACCTGCGCGACATCGGGGTTGGTCGCGACCTCGATAAGGTCGTTATTGTCCTTCAGCCGGAACAGCAGGCGATAGAGGATCGCAAAGCGTTCGCCATCGCGGTGCAAGATGGCGGCCTTGGCGAGCTCGACGAATTTGCCTGGTACGTTGAAGGTGCCCTCGTTCACCTCGAGGATCGGAGACGGCGAGGACGGTGCGAACAGCTCCGCTTCGCCGCCGTGCACGGTCCAGGTGACATCCGCGGGATCCACGTGATGAAGCACAAGACTTCGCGCGGCTTTGCGCCAGCCGTCGAAATCGGTTTCGGTGTCGAGCGTGATGTACTGCATCAGAAGCCAAATCCCAGTTGCGTTGCCTTCGGCTTGAACCGTTCGATGAGACCGGCGGCATCGAGGCGATGCGGCGAGGGACGGTGGTCGCTGAGGACGATGAAGGGCAGCGCCTTGCGCTGGGGCACGTGCAGCCGCGTGAGATCGGCCGCGCGGATCGTGGTGGTGCGCCGCGCCGCGATGATGCGTTCGACCGCCTTGGTGCCGAAGCCCGGCACGCGCAGCAGCTCCTCGCGGCTGGCGCGGTTGACGTCGAGCGGAAAGCGGTCGCGGTGACGCAGCGCCCAGGCGAGCTTGGGATCGATGTCGAGCGGCAGCATCGCGCTGTCGTCGACGATCTCCGCAACGTCGAAGCCGTAGAACCGCATCAGCCAGTCGGCCTGGTAGAGCCGGTGCTCGCGCAGCAGCGGCGGCTGCACCAGCGGCAAGGCGCGGCTGGCATCGGGGATCGGGCTGAAGGCAGAATAATAGACGCGCCGCAGCTTGTACGAGCCGTAGAGATTGGCACTGGTGTGCAGGATGGTGTGGTCGTTCGCGCTGTCCGCGCCGACGATCATCTGCGTGCTCTGTCCAGCCGGCGCGAAGCGCTGCGGCTTGGCCTTGGTCTTCGTCGCGCGGTTCTCCTCGGCCTCGTCCAGCTTCAGCCGCAGCCGCCCCATGGTGCGGCGGATCGCGCGGACGTCCTTCTCTGGCGCGAATTGCTGCAGGCTCGTTTCCTCAGGCATCTCGATGTTGATGGAGAGGCGGTCGGCATATTTGCCGGCCTCCGCGATCAGCGCGTCGTCGGCTTCGGGAATGGTCTTCAGGTGGATGTAGCCGCGGAAATGATGTTCCTCGCGCAGCTTGCGCGCGACGCTCACCACCTGCTCCATGGTGTAGTCGGGGCTGCGGATGATACCGGAAGAGAGAAACAGGCCCTCGATGTAATTGCGCCGGTAGAAGTCGAGCGTCAGCTTGACCACCTCGTCGATGGTGAAGCGGGCGCGCGGCACGTTCGAGGAGGCGCGGTTGACGCAATAGAGGCAGTCGTAATTGCAGGCGTTGGTCAGCAGCACCTTGAGTAGCGAGATGCAGCGTCCGTCCGGCGCATAGGAATGGCAGATGCCCATGCCTGGCGCGGTCGAGCCCATGCCCTTGCGGTCGCTGGAATCCCGCTTCTCGGTGCCGCTGGAGGCGCAGGAGGCGTCGTACTTGGCGGCATCCGCCAGGATCTCCAGCTTGCGTTGCACGTCCATATTTGAATCCCTTTGATTCCGCTCATGAATCCGAAGTCGCGCCAATTCGATTGACTCTTCGGATGCCGTTAGCTTTATATTAGAACATATCATGAACAAATGAGCCAGCCGCAGGTTCTTCTTTTTGAGAATCTCGGCAATCACTTCTGAGGAGCGGCGAAGCATGAGCGGCGCACGTATGAGCGCGCTTGCGATCCTGCGCGGCCAGATCGAGCGCATCGAGACTGCGGAGGTCGTGCATCAGCACGATCGCGCCGCGCTCGGCCATCACGAGGCCGATGGCGCGCTGAAGGGCGGGCTTGCGCGTGCGGCGGTCCATGAGGTGTTTTGCGAGGGGCGCCAGGGCGCGGCCGCGACGGGTTTCGTCATGGGTCTCGCGAGGCTCGTCTCGGCACGCAAACCGCTGCTGTGGGTTCGGCAGGATTTTTCGGAAGTGGAAACCGGCGCGCTGTCGATGAACGGTCTCGCCGAGCTCGGCCTCGATCCGCGCCGCGTGGTGACGGTGCGCGCTGCCGATGTCGAGAGCGCGCTGCGCACCTCGGCCGATGCGCTCGCCTGCGATGCGCTCGGTGCCGTCGTGCTCGAGCTCTGGGGCGATGTCAGGCAGTTCGATCTGGTGGCGAGCCGCAAGCTGACGCTGGCCGCACAAGGCTCCGGCGTCACCGGCCTGATGCTGCGGATGGCCGCGCAGCCGCTGCCCTCGACCGCGGAAACGCGATGGATGCTGCGCGCGGCGCATTCGCCGCCGGGTGCCGCATGGGATGTCTGGGGCACGCCGCGCTTCGATGCCGAGCTGTTGCGCAATCGTCATGGCCCGTGCGGCCGGTGGATCATGGAATGGAATTGTGATGAGTGCCAGTTCAGCGAGCCGTCGACGTATTCTCAGCCTGTGGCTGCCGCGCCTGCCCATCGACCGGATTCAGCGGTTCTTCAGCAGCGCCGGACTGGGTAAGAGCAACAATGAGCCCAGCATCGTCGTCATCAAGGACAACAATGCGCTGGTGATCCATGCGCTGGACGAGGCCGCGGAGCGTCTCGGCCTGTATATCGGCCAGCCGCTCGCCAATGCGCGGGCGATGTGCCCAGACTTGCGCGTGTTCGACGCCGACCTCGTGGCCGATGCGAAGACGCTTAGTGATATCGCCGACT
>NZ_JAEMSD010000027.1:12529-15911 GCF_016462955.1 Bradyrhizobium sp.
GGCTGTTCCTGGATATCACCGGCTGCGCGCATCTGTTCGGCGGCGAGGCCACGCTGCTCACGACGCTGGTCCGGGCGCTGGCCCGCCAGGGCTTTGCCGTCGGCGCGGCGATCGCGAGCACTTCGGTCTGTGCGCGCACGCTGACGCGGCAGGCCTCAGGCAGCATCGTTGCGGATGGCGGGGAGGCGGCGGCGATCGGCGCATTTCCGGTGTCCGCGCTCGGCGCGGGCGAGGCCATCACCACCGGCTTGCGCCGCGCCGGCCTGAAGACCATCGGCGATGTCGCCGCGCGCGCGCCGGGCGAGATCACCGCCCGGTTCGGTGCGCGGTTCTCCACGCTGCTCGCGCATGCGCTGGGGCAGGGCGATGCGCCGATCAGCCCGCGCAAGCCGCTGCCCGATTACATCGTGGAGAAGCGCTTCGCCGAGCCGATCGCGACCGACACAATGATCGCAATGACGCTGTCGCGCCTGGCGGACACGTTGATTGCCTCGATGGAGAAACAGGGCAAGGGCGCACGCCGGCTGGAAGCCGCCTTCTTCCGCACCGACGGCGTGGTGCGTACGATCACGGTCGAGACCGGGCGTCCCGTGACGCGTAGCGCGGTGATCGACCGCCTGTTCCGCGAGCGGCTCGATGCGCTCGCCGATCCCCTCGATCCCGGCTTCGGCTTCGACATGGTGCGATTGTCGGCGAGCCGCACCGAGATCGTGGTGCAGGAGCAGCGCGATCTCGACGCCCACGTCCATGACAATGACGAGCTTGCCGCGCTGATCGACCGCATCGCCGCCCGCATCGGCGGCAAGCGCGTCGTCGTGCACCTGCCGCAGGACACCCATATCCCCGAACGCGCGGTGCTGGCCGCATCGGC
The DNA here is from genome assembly GCF_016462955.1 of Bradyrhizobium sp. Classification (GTDB taxonomy): domain Bacteria; phylum Pseudomonadota; class Alphaproteobacteria; order Rhizobiales; family Xanthobacteraceae; genus Bradyrhizobium. The sequence continues at coordinate 13,401 of NZ_JAEMSD010000027.1, forward strand.
GCAGCACCATCTCGCGGCTGCCATGCAGGCCGAATGGCCTGCTCGCACCGAGAGCGAGCCGCCGCTGCGCCCCTTGCGCCTGTTCGACAAGCCGGAACCCATCAAGGTGCCGTTCGCGACCGTGCCCGATGGCCCGCCGCATCAGTTCACCTGGCGGCGTGCACTGCATGCGGTGGTGCGGGTGGAAGGGCCCGAGCGCATCGCCATGGAATGGTGGCGGCAGGACGGCAAGCAGCTGACGCGGGACTATTTCCGCATCGAGGATGCCGAAGGCCTGCGGTTCTGGATTTTTCGCGACGGTCTTTATGAAGGCGAGGTGTTCGACGGTGACGGCAAGCCCGCGTCTCCCGGCTGGTATGTGCACGGTCTCTTCGCATGAACAGCCCCGCTTATGCCGAGATCGGCATCACCACGAACTTTTCCTTCCTGCGCGGCGGTTCGGATCCGCGCGCCTATGTGCATCAGGCGAGCGCTTTGGAGATTCCGGTGATCGGCATTGCCGACCACAACACGCTCGCGGGCGTGGTGCGGGCCTACAAGGAGCTCGACAATGACGAGGTGCTGCACAAGCCGAAGCTGCTGATCGGCGCGCGCATCGTCTTCAGCGACGATACGCCCGACATCCTGGTCTATCCGCGCGATCGCGCCGCCTATGGCCGGCTCTGCCAGCTTCTCACAAGGGGCAAGCGCGGCGACGACATCACGCGGATCGAAAAGGGCGAGTGCCGTCTCACCTTCGCCGATCTCCTGGAATTCTCGGAAGGCCAGCTCCTGGTCCTGACGCTGCCGCATCGTTTCGAGCCGTCGCAGGCGCTGGATGTGCTCGCAAAGCTGAAGGCGAGCCGCGCTGAGGGCGTGTGGCTGGCGGCGAGCCTGATCTATCGCGGCGACGACAAGCGTCGCCTGGCGCGGCTCGATGATCTCGCGATGAAGGCCAAGGCGCCGCTGCTCGCGACCAACGAGGTGCTCTATCACGATCCCCGCCGCCGTCCGCTTCAGGACGTGCTGACCTGCATCCGGGAAAAGACCACGATCGCGGCGATCGGAAGGAAGCTGGAAGCCAATGCCGAGCGCTTTCTGAAGACGCCACACGAGATGGCGCGGTTGTTCCGCGATTTCCCCGAGGCGATCGCGCAGACCATGCGTTTTGCAGACAAGATCGACTTCTCGCTCGACCAGCTCAAATACCAATATCCGGACGAGCCGGTGCCGCCGGGCAAGACCGCGCAAGGGCATCTGGAGGATCTGACCTGGGCGGGCGTCGACAAATATTTCGGCGGCATCGACAAGATCGACGCAAAGCTGCGGGCGACGCTGAAGAAAGAGCTCGCGCTGATCGCCGAGCTGAAATACGCGCACTACTTCCTCACCGTGCACGATATCGTCCACTATGCGCGCAGCCAGAACATTCTGTGCCAGGGCCGCGGCTCGGCAGCGAACTCGGCCGTCTGCTACGTGCTCGGCGTCACCTCGGTCGATCCGACCAAGGTGGACCTGTTGTTCGAGCGCTTCATCTCCAAGGAGCGGCTGGAGCCGCCCGATATCGACGTCGATTTCGAGCATTCCCGGCGCGAGGAGGTGATGCAATATGTCTATCGCCGCTACGGCCGCCACCGCGCCGCGATCATCGCCACCGTCATCCATTATCGTCCACGCAGCGCCATCCGCGATGTCGGCAAGGCGCTGGGCCTGACCGAGGACGTCACCGCCGCGCTCGCCGATACCGTCTGGGGCAGCTGGGGCAAGGGCCTCAACGACATGCAGGTCCGGCAGGCCGGGCTCGATCCGCAAAATCCCATGATCAATCTCGCGGTCGAGCTTGCGACCGAGCTCATCGAATTCCCGCGCCATCTGTCCCAGCATGTCGGCGGCTATGTGCTGACCCAGGACCGGCTCGACACCTATGTGCCGATCGGCAATGCCGCGATGGACGACCGCACCTTCATCGAATGGGACAAGGACGACGTCGACGCGCTTCGTATGATGAAGGTCGACGTGCTCGCGCTAGGCATGCTGACCTGCATCCGGAAGTGTTTCGATCTGATCGATCAGCACAAGGGCCAGCGATTCGTGCTGGCGAGCGTTCCGCAGGACGACCCCAGGGTTTACGACATGCTGTGTGCCGGGGAATCGCTCGGCGTGTTCCAGGTCGAGAGCCGCGCGCAGATGAACATGCTGCCGCGCCTGAGGCCGCGGACCTTCTACGATCTCGTCATCGAAGTCGCAATCGTGCGCCCCGGGCCGATCCAGGGCGACATGGTGCATCCTTACTTGAGGCGGCGGAACGGGCTCGAGAAGGTGAGCTATCCTTCGCCGTCGCCCGAGCATGGTCCCGCGGACGAACTCTACAAGGTGCTGCACAAGACGAAGGGCGTTCCCCTGTTTCAAGAGCAGGCGATGCGCATCGCAATCGAGGCGGCAAAATTCACATCCGAGGAAGCCAACGGCCTGCGCCGCTCGATGGCGACCTTCCGCAATGTCGGCACCATCGGCCAATACGAGGAGAAGTTG
>NZ_JAEMSD010000027.1:15921-27948 GCF_016462955.1 Bradyrhizobium sp.
CGGCAACATGGTCGCGCGCGGCTATGACCCCAATTTTGCCAGAAGCTGCTTTGACCAGATCAAGGGCTTTGGCTCCTACGGTTTCCCTGAGAGCCATGCCGCGAGCTTCGCGCAGCTCGTCTACATCTCCTCATGGCTGAAGCACTATCACCCCGACGCCTTCTGCTGCGGCCTGTTGAACTCGCAGCCGATGGGCTTTTATGCGCCGGCGCAGATCGTCGGCGATGCCCGCAAGAACGGCGTCGAGGTGCGCGACATCGACGTGTCCTACAGCTTTGCGCAGAACACGCTGGAAGAAGGGAGCGGCAAATACTGCGCCGTGCGCCTGGGCTTCCGCCAGATCGACGGCTTTCATTGGCTGGACGAGGATGAGGAGCGCCTGAAGCGCTCTCAGTCGTCATTCCGGGACTTACCCGAAGAATTTTCCGTGATTGGGCCGGTCTTGCCGCAGGCTCCGTTCACCTCTCCCTATGGGAGAGGTGTAGCACCGCCGATGCCTCAGCAGGACTGGGCCGACCGCATCATTGCCGCGCGCAACCGTCGTCCCTTCACCTCGCTCGAAGACTTTGCCCGCGACACCGGCCTGCCCAAGCGGGCGCTGATCCTGCTGGCGGATGCCGACGCGTTCCGCTCGCTCGGGCTCGATCGCCGCGAAGCGCTGTGGCAGGTGCGGCGGCTGCCCGACGACGTGCCGCTGCCGCTGTTCGAGGCGGCGACCGCGCGCGAGCAGCCGGACGAGCACGCCAAGCCGCTGCCGCTGATGCCGCGCGCGGAGCAGGTGGTCGCGGACTACCAGACCATCCGGCTCTCGCTGAAAGGCCATCCGATGGAGTTCTTGCGCGAGATGTTGTCGCGTGAGCGGATCGTCGCCTGCAAGGAGATCAGCCATGAGAACGAGCGGCGCCGCGTCCGCTGCGCCGGCGTGGTGCTGGTGCGGCAGCGGCCGGGCCGCGCCAGCGGCGTCGTGTTCATGACGCTGGAGGACGAGACCGGCATCGCCAATGTCGTGGTCTGGCCCAAGATCATGGAGCAGTACCGCAAGGAAGTGATGGGCGCGCGCCTCATCGAGGTTCAAGGCTACATCCAGAGCAGCCCCGAAAAGGTGACGCATCTCATCGCCCAGCGCATGATCGACCGCTCGCATGATCTGGTCGGCCTCGCCAACGATGCGCTCGCCCGGAAGCATCCGCTGCCGCCAGGCGCCACCGTCGTCGAGCCGCTCAACGAAGACCCCTGCGCGCTCACGGACATGCCGGCGCAAAAAATCCGCCACCCCCGCAACGTCCGCATCCTGCCGCCATCGCGGGATTTTCATTGAGGGTCGGAAGAAGTGATGTCGCCGTGCGCTACTGTCGTAGGGTGGGCAAAGGCGCACTTGCCGTGCCCACCACCTTTCGCGCTTCGTCGCAAAGTCGTGGGCACGCTTCGCTTTGCCCACCCTACGAGTTCTTCGCGGATGATGCCGTGCTCCTCAGAAATTCACCCGGTTCGAGATCGCGCCGTCCACCACGAGATTCGATCCCGTCGTGAATCCCGACACCGGGCTTGCCAGAAACACCGCCGCGCTTGCGATTTCCTGCGGCGTCGCCATGCGTCCCGTCGGGTTGCGGCTCATCGCATCCTTGTAGCGCTCGGGCATGTTCTGCTCGATCATCTCCCAGACGCCGCCCTTGAAATAGACGGTGCCCGGCGACACCACATTCACCCGGATCTTCTTCCTGGCATGTTGCCGAGCCAGTCCCTTGGCCATGTGAATCAGCGCGGCCTTGACCGGGCCGTAGGAGCTGGCCGTGTCAGCCTGCGCTGCCGCGATCGACGAGATGATCACGAAAGCCGCATCGCCGTGGCTCGCGCCGCTGGCTTCGAGGAACGGTCGTGCGGCATCGAACGCATGCACGGCGCCGAGAACGTCGAGCCGGAAATTCTGCTCCCACGACGCGGGATCGTGCCCTTGTGCCATTGCGCCGGCATTGGAGAACAGCATGTCGATGCCACCGAGCTCCTTTGCAGCAGCTTCGATCCAGCCCTTCAGCGCCGGGCCGTCGGTGACGTCGACCGTGCCGCCGGCGGCCTTGATGCCGCTTGCCTTCAGCTCAGTGACGGTTGCCGCGACCTGATCGGCATTGCGCGCGCACACCGCGACATTGGCGCCTTCGCCGGCCAGCGTCGCCGCAATCGCCCGCCCGATGCCGCGCGTGCCGCCGAGCACGATGGCGTTCTTGCCCTTGAGACCGAGATCCATTGTTAGCTCCCTTTTCTTGGTCGATGCAGTGTAGTCTCGTGTGTGGAGGCGCTGCAAATCCATAGTCAGACCGTCATCCTGAGGTGGCCGCTTCTTCAGCGGCCCTCGAAGGGCGACAGCCCGGCTGCCACCTCGGCCGTTCATCCTTCGAGGCTCGACTTGTGATGCGTGGCATCGCAAGCCTCGCACCTCAGGATGACGGGAATGGCAGCGAAAGCTTCAACAATTCCATCCTCACTCCGGCGCTGCCCCCACCGGCGGACCGCCCGGCGGGCGGTGCAGGAAGGTCAGCGAGACATAGGCGCCGACCCAGGAGCCGATCGCGGCGAAGGCGACATAGAAGGCGTTGTCGGTGTAGCTGATCACCGCATAGGAGGAGAGCAGGTACCAGACCGCGCTCCAGTTTGCCGCCGGCACGCGCTTGCGCGCGATCACGGCGGAGGTAAACATCACATAGACCGCGTCGGTGGCCGCCGTCGCGATGAACACGGCACCCGCGGTGAGGGGATCAATGGCGGCCATGGCGATCCTTCTTGTGTTGATGATGGTCCGAATTTCAAGGGAGAGGCTCGGTCACGCAAAACGCTGCCGGCATTCCCGCACGCATCGGGAGCCAGGTCGGGCGCGCCGGCGGATGACGTCGTACATGCTGCGTTCATCGAAAGCATGCCATCTGGCCTCGGCGGAGTGAACGCAGTGCGTCATGCAGCGAATTGCCGAAGACAACGGCACGATGACAATCGTCCGGAAATGCCGCTCGGCAGCCACCCTGGCCGACGGCCGGCGAGAAGCTGACATGAAGCTTACAGCTCTGGAAATTTTAACGCTAGCAGCGAAGCGCGAGGCGCTTTTTAGGTTGTTCGAAATCAGAATTCGGCACTATTAGCGCGACCGATAAGGCACCCATTCGCCGAGATCGTCGCAGATACGACCGGGCCCCATGACACCTCAAAATACGATGCGATTGCATGTGCTTACAAAACGACGGATGATCTTGTCCGTAGTTTTACTAGCCCTTGCGGGTGCCGGTGCCTACGGCGTGCTCTATGCCGCTCCCAAAGAGAAGAAGCACTCCGAGATCTCCAGCCAGTCGCGCAAGAATGCAGTGGCTTTCACGCCGACGCCGTCCGAATGGGCGACGCTGACCATCGAGCCGGTCAAGGCGAAAAGCTTCCGCGCCGAGTATGTCACCGAAGGCAAGGTCGCGATCGACGAAGACCGATCGACGCCGGTGTTCTCGCCCTATGCGGGCCGTGTCACCAAGCTGCTGGCCAGGCCGGGCGAGATGCTCAAGCAAGGCCAACCGCTGTTCACGATCGAAGCCGCCGACACCGTGCAGGCCCAGAACGATTTCATCGCGGCGATGACGGCGCAGAACAAGGCAAAGTCGGCGATCGACCTCGCCGACCTCCAATTCAAGCGCGCCAAGGACCTCTACGAGGGCCACGCCATTCCGCTGAAGGATTATCAGCAGGCGGAGGCGACTCAGGTCCAGGCGCAGAATGACATGCTCTCCTCTGTGACGGCGCTGGAAGCCTCGCGCAACAAGCTGCGCATCCTCGGTTTTACCGACGAGGCCATCAAGGCATTCCAGGAAAAAGGCGTCATCGATCGGGAGATCACGATCTATTCGCCGATCTCCGGCACCGTCGTGCAGCGCAAGATCGGCCCCGGCCAGTACGTCAATTCCGGCGCCAGCGATCCGGTCTTCGTGGTCGGCGATCTCTCCACGGTGTGGCTCACCGCCTTCGTGCGCGAGAGCGATGCGGCCGCCGTGTGCATCGGACAGGACATCACCGTTAACGTGATGGCGCTGCCGGGTCGTCCGTTCAGCGCCAAGATCAACTACGTTGCCGCCGCGATCGATCCCGCCACCCGCCGCCTGCTCGTGCGCGCCACCATCGACAACAAGGATGGGCTGCTGAAGCCGGAGATGTTCGCAAACGTCACGGTCTATTCGGCCGGCGACCGCGCCGCACCCGCCGTGCCGAAGCAGGCGCTGATTTATGAAGCCGACAAGGTCCGCCTCTGGGTTGCGCGCGAGGACAAGTCCGTCGAGCTGCGCCAGATCAAGATCGGCCTCATCAACGGCAACCTCGTCGAGGTCACCAGCAATTTGAAGCCCGGCGAGCAGATCGTCACCAAGGGCAGCCTGTTCATCGACCGCGCGGCGTCCGGCAGCTGATCGACGACCCAAGAAAATTGAAGACCTGAATGGATCGTCTCGTCGCCCTTGCCGTCAACCGGCGCTTCCTGATGATCGGGATGTTCGCGGCCGTCCTGATCGGCGGCCTGATCGCGTTCAGCCGGCTCAACATCGAAGCCTATCCAGATCCGACCCCGCCGATGGTCGACATCGTGACGCAGAGTCCCGGCCTGTCGGCGGAGGAAATCGAGCGCTACATCACCATCCCGATCGAGACCCAGGTTGCGGGACTGAAGAACATCACGACCATCCGCACCATCTCGCTTTACGGCCTCTCCGACGTCAAGATCCAGTTCTCCTTCGCCTACACCTATGACGAGGCGGCGCAGCAGGTCCTGAACCGTCTGGCGCAGCTCGCGCCGCTGCCCGGCAACGTGCAGCCGCAGATCTCGCCGCTCAGCCCAATCGGCGAGATCTTCCGCTACCGTCTCGTCGGGCCGCCGAACTACAGCGTGCTCGATCTCAAGACCATCCAGGACTGGATCCTCCAGCGCCGCTTCCGTGCCGTGCCTGGAGTGATCGACGTCACCGGCTGGGGCGGCAAGAGCAAGACCTACGAGATTCAAGTCGACTTCAACAAGCTGGTCGCCAACGGGCTGACGCTGCCGCAACTGCTTCAAGCAGTGGGCAATTCCAACGTCAATGTCGGCGGCAACACCGTCGATATCGGCCAGCAATCGGCGGTGGTGCGCGGCGTCGGCCTGATCCGCTCGATCGACGACCTCGCCAATACGATGGTGGCGCAGACCGGCGGCAATCCAGTGCTGGTCAAGGACGTCGCAACCGTCACCGTCGGCGAGAAGCCGCGTCTCGGCATCGCCGGCCTCGACGAAACCGACGACATCGTGCAGGGCATCGTCCTGATGCGCCGCGGCGAGCAGAGCTCGCCGACCATCAAGCGCGTCCACCAGCTCGTTCAGCAGATCAACAACTCCAGCATCCTGCCGCCCGGCGTGCGCATCGAGCGCATCTACGACCGCGGCGACCTGATCGAGCTCACCACCCACACCGTGCTGCACAACATGGTGGTCGGCATTCTGCTGATCGTGCTGCTGCAGTGGATATTCCTCGGCAATCTCCGCAGCGCCCTGATCGTCGGCGCCACGATTCCCTTCGCGCTGTTCTTCGCCGTGATCATCCTCGTGCTGCGCGGGGAATCGGCCAACCTGTTGTCGGTCGGCGCCATCGATTTCGGCCTCATCGTCGACGCCACCGTCATCATGGTGGAGGCGATCTTCCGTCGCCTGACGCAGACGACGCCGGTCTCGGAATCCGGGCATATGTCCTCCGAGACGCTATTCGGCATGAAGAGCCATGCCATCCTCAGCGCGGCCGCCGACGTCTCGCGCTCGATCTTCTTCGCCGCGGCGATCATCATCGCCGCCTTCCTGCCGCTGTTCACGCTCTCCGGGGTCGAGGGCAACATTTTCGGGCCGATGGCGCGGACCTATGCCTACGCGTTGGCCGGCGGGCTGCTTGCGACGTTCACCATTACGCCGGCGCTGTCCGCGATCATCCTGCCCGCTCACGTCGAGGAAACCGAAACGAGGGTGATGCTGCTCCTGCATCGGTTGTACTCGCCAGTGCTGCATTGGGCGGTCGCCAATCGCACCATCGTCCTCGGCGCTGCGGTCGGCCTGGTGCTGACGACGGTCGCGCTCGCCCGGCTGCTCGGCCTCGAATTCCTGCCGAAGCTGGAGGAGGGCAATCTCTGGATCCGTGCCACCCTGCCGCCGACCATCTCGCTCCAGGAAGGCAATTCCTACGTCAACGAGATGCGCAAGCTGATCCGCGCGCGGCCGGAGGTCGAGTCGGTCGTGTCGCAGCACGGCCGTCCCGACGACGGCACTGATGCCGCCGGCTTCTTCAACGCGGAGTTCTTCGCACCACTCAAGCCCGTGAGCCAGTGGCCCGGCACCCGCGACAAGGAGGAGCTGACCGCGCAGCTGCTCAAGCAGCTCGACGATCGCTTCCCCGGTGTCGAGTTCAACTTCTCGCAATATCTCCAGGACAACGTGTCCGAAGCCGTCTCCGGTGTGAAAGGCGAGAACTCGATCAAGCTGTTCGGCAGCGACCTCCAGGCGCTGACCGATACCGCCAACAAGATCAAGCAGGTGCTGGCCACCGTGCAGGGCGTCACCGACCTTGCGGTGTTCACCTCGCTCGGCCAGCCGACCGTCCAGATCGACATCGACCGGGCCAAGGCGGCGCGCTACGGCCTCGCGCCGGGCGACATCAACGCCACCATCAAGGTCGCGATCGGCGGCGACACGGCCGGCGATCTCTACGAGCCCGGCAGCGACCGTCACTTCCCGATCATCGTTCGCCTCGCGCCGGAATACCGCCGCAGCGCCGAGGCGATCCAGAATTTGCGGATCGGCGCGCCCGGGCCGAACGGCACCGTCACGCAGATCCCGCTGAGCGAGGTCGCCACCATCAGCCTCGTCTCGGGCGCGGCCTACATCTATCGCGAGCAGCAGGAGCGCTATCTGCCGATCAAGTTCTCAGTGCGCGAGCGCGATCTCGGCAGTGCCATCCGCGAGGCTCAGGACAAGATCGCCGAGCAGGTGCAGCTGCCGCCCGGCTCGCACATGGAGTGGGTCGGCGAGTTCGGCAACCTCCAGGACGCGATCCGCCGCCTGTCGATCGTGGTTCCGATTTCGCTCGCGCTGATCGGCGTGCTGCTCTGGTTCAATTTCGGCTCGATGACGGACACGCTGCTCGCGATGAGCGTGATCCCGATGGCGATCTTCGGCGGCGTGCTTGGCCTCTTGATCACAGGCACGGCATTCAGCGTCTCCGCGGCGATCGGCTTCATCGCGCTGTTCGGCATTGCCGTGATGGACGGCATCATCATCCTGTCGCAGTTCAACCAGCTCATCGAAGAGGGAATGGACCGCATGAGCGCAGTCGTTCGCACCGGCGAGCTCCAGTTGCGACCCGTGCTGATGACCTGTGTCGTCGCCGGCGTCGGCCTGTTGCCGGCGGCCCTGTCGGAGGGCATCGGCTCGCAGGTGCAGAAGCCGCTCGCAGTCGTGGTCGTCACCGGCATGATGCTGGCGCCGGTCGTGATCCTCGTGACCTTGCCGGTGCTGATCTCCTTCTTCTCCCGCCGCGCGCGCTGACGCATGATCCGGAAAAGTGCGTAGCGGTTTTCCGAAAGATCATGCGCAAAAAAGATCAGCGCGATGGTGCTTCATCGATCTCATCGCGCTGTAACGCGCAGCGGTGATCTCAGAACCCGTAGAGCCGCGCCGGATTGCCGACCAGGATCTTCTTGCGCACCTCCGCATCCGGCGCCCACACCGGCAGCTGGTTGAGCAGGCGGCCGTCGTCGATCTGGTAGAGCGGGGCGATGTCGGTAGGCTTGCGACCCTCGACGCGGCTCGAATCCGGATGCGGCCAGTCGGTACCCCAGACGATTCGGTCCGCATTGGCCGCGATCAGCGCGCGGGCATAGGGCACCATGTCCTGATAGTCGGGGGCGAGCTTCGAGGAGCGATAGGCGCCCGAGATCTTCACATGGGCCTTGCCGGACTTCACGAGCGCAACGAGATCGGAGAAGCCCGGCTGCTCCAGCCCGAGCGAAGCTTCGAGGCCGCCGAAATGGTCGAACACGACCGGCACCGGCGCCGTCTCGACCAGGTCCTTGATCGCCGAGATCATGGCCAGCGTGGTGTAGAGCTGCACGTGCCAACCGCGCGTCTTCATGCGCTCGACGGCGGCGGTGAAGCGCGGCCGGCCGACAGCGGGATCATTGACGCCGCCCGTCGCCAGATTGAGGCGGATGCCGCGGAAGCCGTCCTGATGCATGGCATCGAGTTGGGCCTCCGTCGTCTTGTCGTCGATCACGGCGACCCCGCGCGCGGTCGCGCCGCGCGCCTTCATGCCGAACAGGGTGGAGGAATTGTCGGTGCCGTAGACGCTCGGGGTGACGATCACCACGCGTTCGATGTGCAACGCCTTGTGCAGCGCGGCCATCTCCTCCGGACTGGCCGGCTCCGGCGTGTACACGCGCCCGGCGAAGAACGGGAATTTCTCGACGTCGCCATGGATGTGCGTGTGGCAATCGCAGGCGTGCGCGGGGACGTCGAAATTGACCGGCGTCGCGGGCTGTGCCGCACGTGCCTGCGCTTTGCTGGTCATGGCTACTCCGGCGGCAAGGGAGGCGAGCAGGACGCTGCGTCGGCTGAGCATGGTTTCTCTCCCGGCTTGTTGTTTTTATCGGCGAGTGGAGAAGACTATCACATCAGCCGGGCAACCGCTCCGCTTCGCTGCATAGCTGCTCGACAAGACCCGCAAGCGGAGCCGAGCCGTCCACGCGCACGACCGGGCAGGGCAGGCCCGAGAGCCACGCTTCATGCTTGGCGAGACTGCGGCCTTCGCGATCGCCGGCTTCGTAATGGGAAGCCCATTCGACGAAGTCTTCGGTCTCGCCATGGCGCCAGCCTCCCGGCGCGACAGCATCAGCGCCGAAATGGGCGGCCTCGCGGGCACGCAATCGTTTCATCCGGATCTCGCGCGGCGCAGTCACGAAGACGACCAGGTCGAAGTTCGAAACGAGCTCTTCGCCCCAGCCGGTGACGGATCCGCTCAGCACCCAGTCGAGACGCGGCAAGAACATCTCGCGCATCAGGCGCAGACGTTCGGCGGCGGGGCGGGTCGTTCGATAGGGCGGCACGGTGGGCAGCCAGAAATAGTCGTCGCTGTCGTGATGCGGCAGCGCCAGCCGGCCCGCGAGCGCGCGACCGATCGTGGTCACTCCGGAGCCCGAGGCTCCCATTAGATGGATGCGGCGGCTCTTCATATGCACAACCTGAGACTGGCCGAAAAGACGTGAAAACCGCCGGAAAACGGAGATGGGTCGTATGAGGGCGACTCACAATGCCCGTTCAGGCGGCGCGGCGGCGCCTTGATGTCCGTCCGCTTGTCGCGGGTTGGGCCGACAATGTCAGGCCCAACGCGCCGAGGATGCGCATGACCGTGCCGAACTCGGGATTTCCCGTCTCGCCGAGGGCCTTATACAGGCTCTCTCGGTTCAAGCCGGCCTTTTTTGCGATCGTGCTCATGCCGCGCGCGCGTGCGACGAGCCCAAGCGCGTCACGCACGAAGTCGGCATCGCCGGTCTCCAGCGCAGCCGCGATATAGGCCGCCTGACGCTCCTCTGTATTGAGATAGTCGGCGGCATCGAAACGCGTCGTCCTGGATGTCGTCTTCAACGCCGATTTTGCTGCCTTCGGCATCACAATGTCTCCGCTAGTTGCTCGGCTAGCTTGATGTCTCGTCGTTCCGTCCCCTTGTCGCCACCGCAGAGCAGGATCACGATCTGTGCTCCGCGCTGCACATAGTAAATCCGGTAGCCCGGGCCGTAGTCGATGCGCATTTCCCGGACATTACGCCCGACGCTTTTGCTGTCACCGGGGTTGCCCATCTCCATGCGGCGAATACGAACGGTGATCCGGGCAACCGCGTTGGCGTCTTTGAGGCGCTCCAGCCACTCCGAAAAATGTCCGGTTTGCCTTACCTCGACCATAAGCTGCAATTGTAGCCCATAGGCTACAGAATGTCAAAGAGGCGGGAGGCTATGGTGGCAGCTCGAGATGCTGATGCGATATGGTTGGGCTTGGAGGTGCTGCGCGCGAGGCTACTGCCCCGACGGCGTCCGCAGGCCGTGCCAGGCGTCGCGAACCTGATGGTAGTGCACCTCGGGCAGATAGTCCGGCGTGTTCAGGTTCAGCGTCTTCACGTCGAGATGGCCGATCGCGCTGAGCAGCGTGTAGGAGGCGATCACGCGGTCGCGTTGCGCGCCGATCAGGCGGGCCTTGGCCAGGATCAGATCGGCCTGCGAGTTCAGCACGTCGACGGTCGTGCGCTGCCCGCCGGCGGCCTCGCGCTGCACGCCCTGGAGCGCCACGGTCGCAGCCTTCACCTCGGACTCCGAGGCCGACACCGTGACCTTGGCGCCCTCATTGGCGACCCAGGCGCTCGTCGCCGCAGCGCGTGCCTGGTTGCGTATTTGGTCGAGCACGAGCCGGCTCTGCGCCGTGATCTCCTTGGCTTGACGAGTCTGCGCCGCGGCCTGGCCGCCGTCGTAGATCGGTGCCGTGACGTTTGCGACGATGGAGGCCTGGTCCTCCGCGAACGTGCCGAGCGTCGGGTCGTTGTTTCGGCTCTTGCTGGCGCTGCCCTGGATGGTCGCGCTCGGCAGCAGCGTGCCTTCGGCGATGCGGATGTTGGTGGAGGCGAAATCGACATCGAAGCTGGCGGCCATCACCGCCGGGTGCTGGCGGATCGCCATCGTCTGGGCATCCTCGCGGCTCTTCGGCAGATAGCGGTCGACGGCTTCGGCGGGCCTGAGCTGCGACGGCGCATTGCCGATGACCTGCGCATAGGTGGCCTGGCTGACGGCAAGCGCGACTTCGGCCGCGTTGAGATCGGCAAGGCCGCGGTTGAGGCGGGCTTCGGCCTGGGCGGAATCGGTCGGCGTGACGTCACCGGCGTTGAGGCGGCGCTGGGTCACGGCGAGCGTTTCGCGCAGGAAGGCGACGTTGGAGCGCTGTGCCTCGACCAGCGACTGGTTGGCGAGCACGTTGGTGTAGGCGGTGACCGCATCGAGCAGCACGCCCTGGCCGACATTGCGCAGCGCCTCGCGGCCGGACTGCACCTGAAGCTCGGCGGCCCGCACGCTGTTGGCGGTGCGGAAACCGTTGAACAGGGTCTGCGTCACCGTGACGCCGACGATCCACGGCTTCAGATTTGCGGTTTGGATGGTGTTGTCGGGCAACAGATTGCGCACCGATTGCAGGCCGGCGCTCAGGCTGGCGACGATCTGGGGCCGGTAGCCTGCGAGCGCCTGCGGCACGTTCTCGTCGGTCGCGCGCTGGCGCGCCCGTTCGGCATTGAGCTGCGGATTGGTTTGATAGGCCTTGGCGAGTGCCTCGGGGAGAGCCTCGGCCCAGGCCTGGGAGGAGGGGACGCAAGAAAGCGCCAGCGCGGCCCATGTTGCAAACACGGAAACCACGCCCGATCGATGCCGCATCATCACGCGACCAGCTCTGGCGGCACGCCCAATCATGTAATCCCGCAAACCTTGCCTGTCCGCCCCCGCCAACGGCGGCCGTCTTAACTGTTTAACCAGCGCAGGTCTCGCAGGCAAACTGCCGCGGGGAAAACCCCCATGAAATCCGTGCTTGTTGCAGCTTCGTCACAGCGATTTCCATCGGGGCGAGAGAGACTTACACCAGCCTGACTGGTTTGCCCCTACCGGTTCTTGTTCACCGGCTTGCGCTTCTCGATGAACGCCGCCATGCCTTCGGAACGGTCCTCGAGCGCGAAGGTCGAATGGAACAGGTTGCGCTCGACGCTCATGCCCTCGGCGAGCGTGGTCTCGAAAGCGCGATTCACCGCTTCCTTGGCCATCGCGGCCGCAGGGCGCGACATCGCGGCGATCTTCTCGGCTGCCGCCATCACGTCGTCCATGAGCTTGTCCGCGGGTACGATGCGGCTGACGAGGCCCGAGCGCTCGGCTTCCGCAGCATCCATCATCCGGCCGGTGAGGCAGAGGTCCATCGCCTTGGAC
>NZ_JAEMSD010000800.1 GCF_016462955.1 Bradyrhizobium sp.
CTGCGCGACTGGGGCATTTCGCGCCAGCGCTATTGGGGCTGCCCTATCCCGGTCATTCACTGCCCGACATGCGACGTCGTGCCAGTGCCGGATGCCGACCTCCCGGTGAAGCTGCCTGACGATGCGACCTTCGACAAGCCCGGCAACGCGCTCGACCATCATCCGACCTGGAAGCACGTCACCTGCCCGCAATGCGGCGGCAAGGCGCAGCGCGAAACCGACACCATGGACACCTTCGTAGATTCGTCCTGGTATTTTGCGCGCTTCACCGATCCCTGGAACGAGAGCGCGCCGACGACGCCTGATGTCGCCAACCGGATGCTGCCGGTCGACCAGTATATCGGTGGCGTCGAGCACGCGATCCTGCATCTGCTCTACAGCCGCTTCTTCACCCGCGCGATGAAGGCGACCGGGCACATCGCGCTGGACGAGCCGTTCGCCGGCATGTTCACGCAAGGCATGGTGGTGCACGAGACCTACCAGAAGGCCGACGGCACCTATGTGCAGCCCGCCGAGGTCAAGGTCGAGGTCGGCGGCAACGGCCGCCGCGCGACGCTGTTCGCCACGGGCGAGGACATCACCATCGGTCCGATCGAGAAGATGTCGAAGTCGAAGAAGAACACCGTCGACCCCGACGACATCATCGAGACCTACGGCGCCGACGTCGCCCGCTGGTTCATGCTGTCGGATTCCCCGCCCGACCGCGACGTGATCTGGAGCGACGAGCGCGTCCAGGGCGCCTCGCGCTTCGTGCAGCGGCTATGGCGGCTGGTGAACGATGCCGTGCAGCTCGGAAAGGCCGCACCGGCGGCCCGGCCGACATCGTTCGGCCCGGATGCGACCGCCTTGCGCAAGGCCGCCCATGGCGCGCTGGACAAGGTCACCACCGGCATCGAGCGGCTGCACTTCAACGTCTGCCTTGCCCATATCCGCGAATTCGCCAACGCCTTCTCGGAGATCCTGCAGCGTCCCGGACAGCCGTCCGCTGACCTTGCCTGGGCGATCCGGGAGGCCGGCCAGATCCTGGTCCAGCTGTTCTCGCCGATGATGCCGCATCTGGCCGAGGAGTGTTGGCAGGTTCTGGGCCAAGAGGGGCTGGTTTCGGAGGCCGATTGGCCCCAAATCGAACGCGATTTGCTGGTTGAAGACAGCGTGACCCTGGTGGTCCAGGTCAACGGCAAGAAGCGGGGCGAGGTCACAGTTGCAACACTGGCCCAGAATCCGGAAATCGAGGCTGCCGTTTTGGCGCTCGATGCGGTAAAGCTGGCGCTGGACGGCAAGCCCGTCCGCAAGGTGATCATCGTCCCCAAGAGGATCGTGAATGTTGTCGGCTAGGATCCGCATCGCAGCCCGCTTGCTGGCGGTCGCCGCCCTCGCGGCGCTGACGGCCGGCTGCTTCCAGCCGATGTATGCCGAGCGGAGCGACGGGACCCCCGGCCTGCGCGAGAAGCTGATGGGCGTCGAGCTGCCGCCGATCAACAAGCCCAACGCGTCCCGCGAGGCCCGCGTCGGCGTCGAAATCCGCAACGCGCTGGCATTCAAGCTTTACGGCACCGCGACGGGCATGCCGCCGACCCACCGGCTGGACATCCGCTTCACGACGACCCGCTCCTCGCTGATCGTCAGCGCCACGACGGGACTGCCTACCAATGAGAATCTCGGCATCGACGCCCAGTACAATCTGATCGACGTCGCGACCGGCAAGTCGGTCATGACCGGCTCGACTTTCTCGCGCGTGTCCTACGACATGCCGGGCTCCTACCAGCGCTTCTCCCGCAACCGCGCCGTACGCGATGCAGAGGATCGCGCCGCCAACGAGATCGCCGAGAACATCACCACCCGGCTCGCCTCGTTCTTCACCGCGGGCACGTAAGTCATTCCCGTCATTCCGGGGCGCCCGCAGGGCGAACCCGGAATCTCGATACCCAACCTCTGGATTCCGGGCTCGCCTCTGACGAGGCGCCCCGGAATGACGTCCTTGAGGCCCGATGGTCGCACTGCGCGGAAAAGAGATCGACGCCTTCCTCGCCCGGCC
>NZ_JAEMSD010000801.1 GCF_016462955.1 Bradyrhizobium sp.
AGGCAACGCTGTTCCTCATGCGCGTGGTCTGCAACATCAAGGTGGAATTCCGGGGTGTCGAGAACATCCCGGAGGGCCCGTTGCTGATCGTGGCCAAGCATCAGTCGTTCTGGGAGACCTTCGTGCTGCCGGGTTTCTTCAACCGGCCTATCTTCATCCTGAAGCGGCAGCTCATGCAGATTCCGGTGTTCGGCCAGTTCCTGGTCAAGACCGGAATGATCGCGATCGACCGCAATGCCGGCGTGAAGGCGCTGCTCGACATGACGCGGCGGGCGCGCGAGGCCGTGCGTAGCGGAAAACAACTCGTCATCTTTCCGGAAGGCACGCGCCGCGCGCCGGGCGCGCCGCCCGATTACAAGACCGGCTTTGCCCAGATCTATTCGTCCTGCGGCGTGCCGTGCCTGCCGGTCGCGCTCAATTCCGGCCTGTTCTGGCCGCGCCGCACCTTCATGCGCTATCCCGGCACGCTGGTGGTGGAGTTTCTCCAGCCGTTGCCGCCGGGCCTGCCGAAGGACGAATTTCTCGCGCGTGTGCAAGCCGCGATCGAGGATGCGACCGGTCGTCTCGTCGATGCGGGCCGGAAGGAGCAGGAGCAGTTGATCGGCTCGGCGCCGAGCTACGCGCCGACCGGCGGTTAGCGGCTGTCGCGGTCTTCGGCCGGAGCCGGCGCGTGCAGGGAATGCTCATCACCATGCAGCATCGATGCGAGCTGGTGCAGCTGGGTGTCGCGAAAGCCCTCGGCCTCGATCGCCTTCACCGTCGCGGTGACATAGTCGCGGTTGGCGCCGGACTGGCCGTGACCCTGGAGGACATGGCGGTGCTGCTCGGCAAGCGAAAGCCGGCCGGCATATTGCACATGGCCGCGATCGACGACGTAGGCGAGCGCGGAGACCCGCTGGCGCGCATCGTTCTCCAGCCACACCGAGCGCATCACCTCGCGATAGACCGAGGTGACCTGCTCGCGTGCGCGCAAATATGCGACCACCTCGGCACGGTTCTTCTCGGCGACGCGGAAGGCGATGCCGCGGCAGGCGCCGCCGCGGTCGAGACCGAGCACCAGGCCCGGCTTTTCCGGCGTGCCACGATGCACGAAGGAGTAGACGCAGAGCGCGCGATGCTCGCCGACCAGCCGCGCCGGGACGCGTTCCTCGAAGTCGAAGCCCGGCCGCCACATCAGCGAGCCGTAGCCGAACACCCAGAGGTCGCCCTTGGCAGCGGTGACGGAGGGGAGGGTGATTTCGGACATTTCGGGCACGGCTACCAGAACCCTGCGCCCAAGCGAAGCGATTTCTGCGCCTTTCGTCGCAGACCGGCCTCGCTTACATTTGCCTGAATCTGGGGTCAAAGGGTCGCCGCATGTCCAATATGACCGTTGCCGCAGGCCGCCGCTCCCGTTGGGGCCTTTTCATCGCACCCGTTCTCGTCCTGATCCTCGCAGTCGCCTGGACCTGCTTCTGGTTCTATGCGGCCTCGCAGGCCGAAATCGCCGCGGACGCCTGGCGGGCGCAGGAAGCCAAGGCCGGCCGCATCTATGATTGCGCCAAGCGCTCGATCGCGGGCTTCCCGTTCCGGTTCGAGGTCCAGTGCTCGGGCGCCAGCGTTGCCCTGGTCTCGCAGAACGCGAGCAAGACGCCGTTCACGGCGAAGCTCGACAACATCCTGGTCGTCGCCCAGGTCTACGATCCCAAGCGCATCATCGCCGAATTCTCCGCGCCGGCGACGCTGATCGACGGCATCACGCAGAACACCTTCACCGTCAATTGGAGCAAGGCTCGCGCTAGCGTCGCCGGCCTGCCGGCTGTCCCGGACCGTGCCTCGATCGTGTTCGACGACCCCACGCTCAACCGCCTCGACGGCAGCGTGCAGGTGCCGCTCGCCGGTGCCAAGCAGATCGAGCTGCACGGGCGCCTCGCCGAGGGATCTTCAACGGATCGTCCCGTGATCGAAACCGTGCTGCATGTCGCGCAGGGCAGCGTCCAGGGCGTGCATCCGCTGCTCGCCGAGCCGTTCGCGGCGGACACCCGCGCCAAGA
>NZ_JAEMSD010000802.1 GCF_016462955.1 Bradyrhizobium sp.
TCAGCAACGAGGGAAGTGGGCTCATCTTCCAGGGCCCGCATGCCGGATGGCTGATAGGCTAAGGTGGATGGCGCGGTGGTGAAGCTTATGCACCACCGCACCTCTCACGGTCCATTCTGTCGATTTATGTTGTAGCTCAAGGTCCAGCGCTGCTGAACAAAGTAGGCCGGGCCCTTAATCTGTCGCAACGTCGGGTCCGTTGGTCAGGTCTCGTCTTTGAACCCTATTTTTTGTCGCCCATATGGTGCGGCGTCGATGTGTTCGGCCCGCCGGTGTAATGGTGGCCGCCCGACGCGCCATCCTTCGAGGCGCCCGTCGTATCCTTTTTGCCCATATGGTGGGGCACTTCCGTCTTCGGGCCCCCATTGTAATGGTGACCGTTCTTTTCCTTGTCCGTGGTCTGCGCCATCGCCGGCACGGCAAGCGCGGCAGCGGTAACTATGGCAATCAGCGTTCTGGTGATCATGTCCGTTCTCCGTGTTGAGGACGGGATCATTGCAGAAAAGGCAGGTTGGTTCTTGACGCACGTCAAACTCATCCCGATAGCGCCGACGGCGGAGGAAACGTCAAGCGCATCTGCTCGATAGTGTGCGCGAGGCAATTTGCCTAACCGAGCTCGCTATCCGGTTGAGCGAGCCTGTGAAATCGGGAAGATCGATCAGGGCCAACAGCAGGCCCGCGATCCAAAATAGGTTTTCGTGAGTGAACATCCCGAGAAGGCCCAACGTCGCGACCAATTGATACTGGACCTTTTGTTCCGTGGAAGCGATGTGTTCGGGCAAATGATGTAGCCGCAGCATCAGAACGCCGAAAATGAAGACAAACAACACAAGGAACGCTCCCATCGCGATCAGCAGGACGTCCGTCTCCCCAGGACCGGTGGCGAGCCACAAAGGGAGGTCAACAGTAGAAGCCGAATGGGCATCAGCCATAAGAGTACGCCAGTCCGGGCGCAGGCTTGCGCGCTTTAATCAGTTGGGCCTGTCGTCATCACTGTATTTGATCTGGATCAATCTTTTCTCGCAGCGGCGCTCACGGTTCTGCCGCGGTTGATCTAGCGCAACAATGATGGCAGCGGCGCCGCTAAGCTCCGATCAGCGAAGGAGCCAGCCTATGTCGGTGCAGGACCATCCCGCGTATGAAGAGCGCCCCCAGCAGGGCATGTCCACCAAATCGAAGGCCGGCCTGGTTCTGATCGGATTCCTGATCATCGCCGGCGCGCTGCTGTTCACCGAGCACTGGGCGCACGTGCTCGGGCTTCTGATCTGGCTGCCGCTGCTCGCCTGCCCGTTGATGCACCTATTCATGCACCACGGCGGCCACGGCCATCGTCACGCCGACAACCAGCCGACGGACGGAAGGAGCAAGTGATGCACGACACGGCGCCCGCCTACGGTCTCTGGGGTCTGGCCATCGTCAATTCGGTGGTCTTCATCCTGTTCGCCTACAGCTTCTTCAAGCCGCAGACCTCGCGCGACTGGCGCTCGTTCGGCGCCTTCAGCGCGTTTCTGGTGGCGCTGTTCGTGGAGATGTACGGCTTCCCGCTCACCATCTACTTCCTTTCGGGCTGGTTGCAGTCGCACTACCCGAACGTCGACTGGTTCTCGCACGACGCCGGCCACCTGCTCGAGATGATGTTCGGCTGGAAGACAAATCCGCATGCCGGACCGTTCCACATCCTGAGCTTCATCTTCATCGGCGCGGGCTTCGTCCTGATCTCCGCCGCGTGGCGAGTGCTGTACGATGCGCAGCAGACCCGCGGCCTCGCGACCACCGGTCCCTACAGCTACGTCCGGCACCCGCAGTACGTCGGCTTCATCCTCGTCATGTTCGGCTTCCTGCTGCAGTGGCCGACGATCCTCACGCTGGCGATGTTTCCGGTGCTGACCGTCATGTACGTGAAGCTGGCGCGCGGCGAGGAGCGGGACGCGAGAGCGCAGTTCGGCGCCGCATACGACCGGTACGCCGCCGAGGTGCCTGCGTTCATTCCGAAGCCCGGTCGTGTTCTGGGACGGGCGCCCTCGGGC
>NZ_JAEMSD010000028.1:0-15865 GCF_016462955.1 Bradyrhizobium sp.
CACCGGCATCGACCCGGCGCTGAAGCAACGGCGTCAGCCGCTCAAGGGCGGCGACCTGCTCGTCGAGGATCTGGATCCGCCGCTGCAGCCCGAGCACGTTCAGAAACGCGATGGCCGTTTCCGACAGAATCTGCAGACGTACCGCCTGGCGCTCGATCGTCGCCCCGTTGACGCCGGCCTGGCCGGCCGCGATGCGGGCCTCGCGCTTGCCGAACAGCTCGAAAAGCTGGCTGATCTGCAGCGTCGTCTCGGCCGACTTCGTCCCGCGATAGATGCCCGAACCGAATGAGTTATCCTGTTCGTAGCTCAGTTCCGGATTGAGGAGCGCCCCCGCCTGAATGCGCTGGCCCGTCGCGATCCCGATATCGCGTTCGGCGGCGGTCAAGCGGGGGCTGGTCGCGAGCGCGCGCTGCAGCGCCGCCCCGAGATTGAGGGTCTGCGAATGCGACGCCGCCGTCAGCCAAGGACTGACCAGCAACGCCGTCGCGCACGCGAAACGCGTGACGCACTTTGAAAACATGATGAAAACCTGACGAAAGACGGAATCAGAGCGCGATGCGCCCAGCGGTCATTTTCAGGTCAGGAACTTCGGTGGGGGCGGATCGAGACCGCGCACGGTGTCGGTCAGAGGGGCCGTCGCCCGGATGAGGACCGCCAGCTTGGGTTCCATCACAGTCATGACTTGCTGCGGAGGCGCTGCAACGGAAACCGCGAAGCAGCCATGGCAGTGATGGTCGACGATGGCACCGGTCTCAGGGCCGCTATCGGACTTGGTATCGACCATCCAAGCCACCGGGGAACCGGTTGGATTTGTCACGTCAAGGTCGAGACACCGATGCAGCGCACCCGACATCAGATAGGTCACGATCAGAAATACGGACACGATCCCGCGCAAAGCAGGAACATGCCTCAATCCAGATCTGATCCGACCAATCGTCAATGACCACACTCTACGTTCGCGAGTTGGTAGGTAGCATGGGCGCAAGGCTCACGTCGACCCGCAATATTATAACAATCCCAAACATTTGTTGCGTGTCAATCGCAACTTCTAGGAATCGAGCATGCGGGTAACCCTGTCCCAGTTCTGGGACGTAGCTGCAGGCTTTTCTTCGGAGGCAGCGTACCCGTCTTATGCGACGTTCTTTCACGGCTTCCTAAACGATAGCATTGCAACCCGTCCGATCCGCACCGAATGCGAGGACTGCAGTTTGGCCCCGGCAAAGCCCGCCTTTTTGAAGAGTTTGCCCCAAGTTCCATCGACGTGGGATTGAACCGCAATCCTGCTTGAAATCTGCGCTGCAAGGTTGAGGACGATGCGCTCTTCGCGGCCGGTCGGTCGGTCATAGTCCGCAACATAAAATACACCTCCACGGCGCAGGATTCGGAAAGTTTCCTTCGCCAAGGCGATCTTTTCATCGGGAGTTCTCAAATGAAAGGCGAGTACGCACATCGCGCGGTCGAAGCTGCCAGTGTGAACCGGAAGGGCCACAACGGAAGGTGCGTCGATGAACGTAATATTCTCGATGTGCTGTTCGTCGATCGCTCGCTTTGACTTTCGGACGATCGATGGATCGGGATCCGCTACAACGATACTGAGCTCGGTGAACCGCTCCGCAAGCGAGATCGCCGTCGCTGCGCTTCCCCGTCCGAACGCCAAGAGGCGCTCTCCGCGCTTTGGAGACATCAACTCGAACAAGGGCTCCTGCCACGACGTGTCGCGCAGCATTGCAGCGGCGAAGCGATAGTAAAGCGGTTTGAGCGCCGCCACGACCAAAATCGATAGAAACTTCATGCGGTGTCGCGACCGCGAGGCCAGTGGCGGAGAGCGTCCGAAGCCGTCAGAAGCTTCGCGCGCTTGAGGACGCTCTTCAGCTCCTCGAGTTCTGCGAGAAGTCGGTGCGCCTTGCCGCTCGCGTTATTGGCAACATACGCGTTCGCTGCGTTCATGGAACTAGATAGGTTTTCTATCTGCCACCGAGCGTTGCTCGAAAGTGCGAGGAGGACGACACGGCGATCGGTCGCGCACGGCTTGCGGCGGATCAGTCCTTTGGACTCGAGCAATTGCGACTGCGCCGTGACGAACGATGCGTCCACGGCCAGTTTCTCCGACACCACGCTGACCCGCACCCCCTCTTCGTCCGCAAGATGCGATATCGCCATCAGAATGTTCCATTGAGCCACCGTGACACCCAGACCGGCCGCCCAACACTTCTGCACTTCGCTCAAACAGCCGTGAATTTGCTTCACCTCCCAGGATAATCGCTGCAAGAGGTCGTCCGGCGTCGAAGCCTGCGAGTCTTCAACTTGCTTGGTTTCCATAACGTAATCCTTCAATTCCAATGTGACCGCCGACGGCGCCTGCAAAACGGAATGGCCCCGAAAGAGCGGTCTCTGAAAAATGCGTTGTCGATCCAGATCGCCTGCACGCTTGCTGCCCCAGCAACTTGACTGAGCTCGCAAAGGCTTTGAGAGCGACGCCGTCGCCTTCCCAAAGACAGGGACGACAGCATCGCGCTGCGTAATGGCGGCGCGAGGGAGTTTGACGGGAAACGGAGACAGGACGCGCGATGCGTCCCGCGTCGTTCGCTTTAGGTCAGAGATTTCGGCGGGGGCGGATCAAGACCGCGAACATTGCCGTACAAGGGAGCCGCCGATTTCGGCAACTCGGCGGGCTTCAAGCCCAGGGCGAGTTCAGCCTGTTGCGCAGGCGCCGGGACCGATACTGAGAAGCAACCGTGACAGTGGTGATCGGCTACCAAACCCCGTTCGGGCGATTGGGAGGTTTTGCCGTCCGCGGCCGCGATCGCCAAGGATGATCCGGAGCGAATGGCGGCGTCGACATCAACGAGTCCATGAAGAACGCCAGACAGGACGTACACCAGGGTCAGGAGAACGGACACGATCCTGCGCAACGCAGTAACGCGCTGAGTTCCCGATATGACCTGACTACCGGACAATGATCACGCTCTCAGTGAAGACGACGAGGCTACCTATCATGATGGCTACCTTCCGTCGATCCGCAAATATTGCGAGCGCGTGCGTCGCTTGTCGCAGGGTTCCACTTGGGGCCGCCGCCGAGCGCTTCGTGGCCTACAAATCCTCACCAGCCAGTTTTCTGAGTTCGTTCTTGTCGTCTTCGCGCAGGATCGTGTTGGCAACCTGATCGTAGGCTCGGGTCGCAGCGACGAGACTGCTCATCTCATGTACCGCGTTTACGTTCGCCCCCTCCAAGGCTCCCGTAGCGAGCCGAATCTGCGCCGGAGGCACCTCGTTCGCAGGAGACTCCGATGAAAACAGCGTGCTTCCCTCGGCGCGCAACTTGGCATTATCTACAAACTTCACCAGGCGAAGACGTCCTATCGGTCCCCTCGCCGTCGAGATGGTCCCATCGGCTCCGATGCTCAGCGGGCCATCGCGTGGCGGAACCTGCAGGGGGCCGGTCGCAGTCAACACGATATCGCCGGACAACGTGACTACGCGGCCTTCCTTGTCGAGCGTGAACGCTCCGTTCCGCGTGTAGCGATCTCCTGCAGCCGTCTGGATCACAAAGAAGCCGTCCCCGACGATAGCGACGTCGGTCCCATTCCCGGTGGGCTTGAGGGGACCGCCGGAAAAGTCGGTGTAGCCGGTGACGGCCACAAGCGATCGCATCGGAGCCGAGGGCATGTCGTCGGCTTCCTTCGCCTTCGTGAGATATTCGCGGAACTGAAGCCCCTCGCGTTTGAATCCGGTCGTCGTCTGGTTGGCAACGTTTCGAGCAACCTTGTCCAATTGCTGTTGCAGCGTGATCAATCGCGATAGCCCGATGACGGTCTTGTCGGACATTGGAAGACTGCCTTTCAAACTGCCGAATGAGGCCGGTGGTCGCCCTTGCGCTGCGCTTGCTTGGTTTGAGGATGGCAGGGGGACGGGATCCACAAGGCATGTGAACCGCCGCGCGCTCGGTTCTCGGCTTGGAGCCGACAAAATTGCGCGCGGCTTTGTCTCGCCGTCGACAATGTCGTCGGATGGAGCCTTCAGCCCTTGTACTTGGCTTGGCCCGACTTGCCCGTGTCCGTCTTGATCATGAGTGTGATCGCGGTGGATGCCGTAATCGGCTTCTTCGTTTCACCCTTCAGGACGTTCTCTCCCGACGGAGAAAGGACAATCGTCTCTCGATCGTCGCCGTTTACGATTAGAGCAGAGGCCGTATAGCCCTTCGTCGACACGGGCTTGTTGTCCTCGTTAAGGACGTTGAACGTCACGGCATTTCCCGACGGCAGGAACTCGATATGCACGCCGGCCGCATCCGCAAGAACGCCGCCATTGGGTCCCTTCGAACCGTGTGAGTGTTGAGCGTGAGCCGGGACGACCGAGAGCAATACGGCCAGTATGAACGCGGCGGGTTTCATGCAGTTTCTCCTTGTGCGGTTGCGGAAGTCGACTTCGTCGTGACCGCTTCACGACGGAAGAGCGTGTAGAGCGCCGGCAAAACCAGCAGCGTCAAAATGGTCGATGATACGATCCCGCCGATGACCACGGTGGCGAGTGGCCGCTGCACCTCGGCGCCGGCGCCGGTCGCGATCGCCATGGGCACGAATCCCAGGCTCGCCACCAGGGCGGTCATCAGAACCGGCCTCAACCGGGTCAGCGCCCCCTCGCGAACGGCTTCGACGACAGGGCGGCCCTCCGATCGCAGCTTCTGGATGAACGCGATGATGACCAAGCCATTCAGGACGGCGACGCCCGATAGCGCGATGAACCCGATACCGGCGCTGATCGAAAGGGGGATGTCGCGCAGAAGCAGGGCGGCAATGCCGCCCGTGAGCGCGAGCGGCACCCCGCTGAAGACCAATGCGGCATCGGCGAACGTTCCCAGGCTCATGAAGAGCAACACGAAGATCAGGAGCAGCGCGATCGGAACGACGATGGTCAGCCGCTTGGTTGCGGAAACCAACTGCTCGAACTGTCCTCCATAGGTGATCCTGTAACCCGCCGGCACCTTGACGCCGTCGGTGATCCGCCGCTGGGCGTCGGCGACGAACGAGCCGAGGTCTCGGCCGCGCACGTTCGCGGTGACCACGATGCGCCGCTTGCCGTTTTCCCGGCTTATCTGATTGGGACCCGGAGCCGCGTCGATCTCGGCGACCGAGGAAAGCGGGACATAACGGACCTGCCCCAACGGTGAATTTCCCCAAGCCGCCTTGATGGCCCCAGCCTGACCTTCGCGCACGGGAAGAGGGATCGGAAGATTGCGGATCGCTTCCATATCCGAACGAAGGTGTTCAGGCAGCCGAACGATGATTTCGAAACGACGATCGCCTTCGAACACCAGGCCGGCGCTCTTGCCCCCGACCGCGATCTCAACGACACCCTGCACATCGGAGATGCTCAGGCCTTGTCGTGCCAAGGCCTGCCGGTTCAATTTGACCGTAAGCACGGGCAATCCGGAGACCTGCTCGGTCTTCACGTCTGCAGCCCCCTGCACGCCCTGGAGCACGTTTTGCACCTGCCCGGCGACCTGCAACAGCGTGTTCAGGTCGTCGCCGAAGATCTTGACCCCGACATCGCTGCGGACGCCCGATATCAGCTCGTTGAAGCGCATCTGAATTGGCTGGGTGAACTCATAGTTGTTGCCCGGCACTTCCGCGACGACCTTCTCGATCTTGGAGACGAGTTGCGCCTTGGTCATCGAAGGATCGGGCCACTGCGCATGGGGTTTGAGCATGATGTAGGTGTCGGCGACGTTCGGCGGCATTGGATCGGTCGCCACCTCTGCCGTGCCGATCTTGGAAAAGACCTCGCGGACCTCGGGCACCTTCCGGATGGCCTCCTCCAGCTTGATCTGCATATCCACGGCCTGTGTCAGGCTCGTCCCCGGAATGCGCATCGCGTGGGTGGCGACATCCCCTTCATCGAGCGAGGGTATGAACTCGCCGCCCATGCGAGACGCGGCAATTCCGCTGACGATCACCAACGCGCCGGCCGCCAGTGCGACCATGTGTCGATTGCGTATCGAGGCATCGAGAAGCGGCACATAGGCGAAGCGAGCCCCGCGCATGAACCAGTTCTCCTTCTCGGTCACTTTGCCGGTCACCAGAATGGCAACAGCGGCCGGAACAAAGGTCATCGACAGGATCGCGGCGCCGCCCAACGCCATGAGAACTGTCAGGGCCATGGGCGTGAACATCTTCCCTTCGACGCCCGTCAACGTGAGAACCGGGAGGTAGACGACCGCGATGATGAGGGTGCCGAATAGGCTGGGCTGGACGACCTCCCCTGCTCCCGCCAAAATCGTATCGAAACGCTCCTCGCGGCTCAGTATGCGCCCTCTGCGGTGCTGCTCCTCCGCAAGCAGCCGCAGGCAGTTCTCGACGATGATGACCGCACCGTCGATGATGATGCCGAAGTCGATGGCGCCGAGCGACATGAGGTTCGCGCTGACCTTATTCTCGACCATTCCCGTCACGGTAATGAGCATCGACAAGGGAATGACGAGCGCGGTGGCGACGGCCGCTTTGAAGTTGCCGAGGATCAGCAGCAGGATCACGATGACGAGGATCGCGCCCTCAAGCAGATTCTTCTCTACGGTCGCGATCGTGGCCTCGACGAGGCGTGTACGGTCGTAAAGCGCCCTCGCCACCACACCTTCGGGCAGGGATTTCGCGATCTCGTCCAGCTTCGCCGATACACGCTGGGCCACCGTGCGGCTGTTTTCGCCGATGAGCAGCATCGCCGTGCCGACAACGGTCTCGCGCCCATTCAGAGTTGCCGAACCGGTACGGAGCTCTCGCCCTTCGATCACTTCTGCGATGTCGCCGATCCGAACCGGGATCCCTTCGCGCGCCCCGATCACGATATTTCGAATGTCGCTCGCGTCGCCCACCTGCCCCGGCGTGCGAACTAGGTATTGCTCACCATTTCGTTCGATGTAGCCCGCGCCGACGTTGGCATTGTTCGACGCAAGCGCGGTCATCACATCGCGAAAATTCAGCCGATACGCCATCAGCTTGGTAGGATCGGGCAGGACGTGGAACTGCCGCTCGAACCCACCGATGGTATTGACCTCGACTACGCCGGGCACCGTCCGCAACTGCGGCTTGATGATCCAATCCTGGATCGTGCGGAGGTCTATCGGGCTGATCTCGCTCCCGTCCGGGTTTTTGGCTGCCTTCTTCGCCTCGACGGCGAACATGAATATCTCGCCGAGGCCTGTCGAAATCGGTCCCATCGCCATTTCGATGCCGTTCGGCAGGAGGTCTTTCACCTGCTGCAAACGCTCGTTGACCAACTGGCGCGCGAAATAGATGTTCGTGCCGTCGGCGAAGACGACGGTGACCTGGCTTAGCCCGTATCTGGACAGCGACCGTGTGTACTGGAGGTTCGGTAACCCGCCCATGCCAGTTTCGACTGGAAACGTGATGCGCTGTTCGACCTCTAGGGGCGAATAGCCCGCCGCGCTCACGTTGATCTGCACCTGGACGTTGGTGATATCCGGTACCGCGTCGATCGGAAGGCGCGTGAAGTTCCACGCACCTACCGCCCCGACTGCGAGCACAGCAAAGAGGACAAGCCATCGCTGGCGTATCGAGAATGCGATTATCGCGGTGATGACCCCGTGCTTCCGGTCGCCGACCGGGCCCTGCTCAGTGCTCATGGGCGGCCGTTCCCTTGGCTATTTCAGCCTTCACGATGAAGCTGTTTCGTCCCACGTACAGGTCGCCCTCCTCCAGGCCGAACTGCACCTCGACGTGCTCGCGATCGCGAGCACCCAGCTCGACCTCTCGCACCTCGAATTTCAGGCCATTGCGGACGAAGACGACGTTGCGGTTTTCGAAACTTTGGACGGCGGTCGATTTGACGACGATCGGCGCGGACTTGTCCGAGAGCATCAGGCGCGCCGTGACGAACATGCCTGGCCTCAGTCTTGTCCCCTCGTTCGGCACGCTGGTGCGCGCAAGAGCGCTCTGCGTATCCGCGCTGCCGACGGGCGAAATGTAGGTCAGCCTGGCGTCGATCGGCTTCCCGCCATCGCCGACATCGATGACGACCTTGTCGCCTTCGCGCACCCGCTTCAGGTCCCGCCGGTAAACGGATAGGTCGACCCATACGGTGGAAATATCGGCGATCGTGAAGGCTGCCTTCTGCTCTGACGCGTATTCGCCGAGAGAAATTTGGCGGTCGATGACCGTGCCGGCCAACGGCGCCCGGATCTCATAAGTCGTGAGACTCTGGTTGCTCTCGATCTTGGCCAGGAGGTCGTTCTTTTCGACGCGATGACCGACGCTCGCCTTGATCTCGCGGACGACTCCTGGAAATCGAGGAGTCACCTGAACGAGAGCCTCCTGATTTGGCTGCAAAATGCCGTTGAGGAGCAGACTGTCATGAAGGACGCCGGGCGCCGCGACGAGGAGCTCGATATCGGAAGACCTGAGCTTGTCGTCGCTCATTTCGACGCCGTCGGCGTGACCTCCCTCTTCGTGGCCATGCCCCGCCTCCGATTGCTTGCCGGAGCTCTGCTGAGGCAAGTTCAATAGGAAGAAGCCGATTGCAGCCAGCGCGATAGTTGCCAGGACCGAGTTCGCGAAAAGCCGCTTCATGGCGCGATTCTCGCTGCGCGGGAGGCGCGATCGCGCAGCGCCAGGCAAACGAGGGTTTCCAAGCCGCATCGACCGGCCGACGACGAACGCCGCTCCCACGTCTCGAAACCCATGGGCAAAGCGACGAATACATGCGCTCGCGCTTCTCGCGCGGCAGCGATCTCAGAAGACATGGAAATAGACCTGCAAACGAAGGCAAGAAGGCGCACGGATGCGCCGAGCGGGTTCGTTCAGATCAGGCCTTTGGAGGGGGAGTATCCAATGCGGAGGAGGTGCCGGTCAGCCGCTTCGTCGGCATAGCGACCGGCTTCGTCACGGCCGCAGCGAGCGACCAGGCTGCCGTGGCCCGAACGGGCGAGACGGAGAAGCACCCGTGACAATGCCGTTCGGTCAGAACGCTGTCGCCACCGGTCGTGCTTCCCAGGCCTGCAGTCGAAAAGACGGTCTCGGTCGAGCCGGAGGTTGCCACATGGTCGATGTGGGCACTATGGAGGACGGCGGCGCTCAAATGGCCGAACGCAAGCAACAGAACCAGCAGATCGCGCAGCCGGCGAAGGAGAGCATTGCTGGTGGCGGCGATCGGCATAACGCGAGGCAAATCCGCAGAGGCAGAAGTGGCGCTGTCGCTATGGGCGACTCGGCATACTCGGCACTCCTACACGTCGCTCGGTCGGTTGTCCTCAGCAAAAGCGCGGGGTGCGACAATGTTGCCGCGCTGTCATAAGAGGTTGTTTCCGTCGCTTTGCCTTCCCAGTTCCGTTGCAGGGCCAAGCTCCTGCACTACCCGACGCCCCGGGTCTTCTCGGAAGGTTGCGAGAGGGCGGTGTCGGCTGCCTCGGACTTCGCGTCGGCTATCCGCTCCACCGATCCGGCGATGCCCCGCAGCGGCGTGCCGAAATCGGGAATATCGATCAAGGCTAAAAGCAGGCCGGCGATCCAGAACGCGTGTATCCCCGTGAACAGCGAGATCAGGCCGAGCACCGCGACGAACTCGAACTGCAGCTTCTGCGATTTGTGCGCCATCCGCTCGGGCAGGCTGTGTAACTTCCAGTACAGCACGCCGACCGAAAAGATGACCGCCACCAGGAAGAACCCCATTACCACCAGCAGGACGTCGGAGCCGTCGGCCCCCGGCAGGAAGAACGGAAGCTTATGGGGAGCCATAGGATGAATTTCGTCCGCCAAACCTACTCTCCCAATAACGGATTGGACTTCGTCTTCCGAATATGGGGGCTTACATCGCGGGCCTTGATCTAGATCAAAGGATGACGGCGAGTTCTCTTCTCGAAGCGCAATGCCCCCGATGAACGCGCAAAGGTCCGGATGAACCGCGGGACGCCGCTAGGAGGTCCCTTTCCTCCGACGAGAGAGGCGCCTTCACCTCGCCGCGCGGGCCTTTACTTTGCGACCTTTGAGGTAAGCCCGGAGCGCCTTCTCGGCGAGAATGTAGGCGGGCTGACCGTCCTCGATCGCCGCCATTTTGAGAGATTTGATGAGATCCTCGGGGAGATAAAGCAAGATCTGCCGCCTGCCCCCTTCCCCTTCTCGGGCCACCGATACGTCAACCTTGGGCCGCTTCATCCATCGATCTCCGCAAACAGCCAGGCGTGGATAGCTGACTATCAAAATACGCATACCATCGAGACGCGCTCCCGAGTAGCCGAAACAGACGATTTTAGCGCCCTTGTTCACAGCTTCGTAACACATTACCAGCTCGCGCGCTGGACAATTCCAGCCTCGGCGTTGCACTTTTCTGTACCGCTAGATAGCTCGCTATCTATTGACTCGACGATGGCGCACGGCTATTTGGCGATTATCGATGTGAAAATGCGGCGATCAACATGAGCAACGACGAAGAGAACGACAGGACGGCGACGCAGATCGCGCAATTCATCGTCCAAGGAGTTCCTCAGCCATGTGCGTCGACATTCCCGGCTATCCGTCCGACCTCCGCCCCTTCCTGACTGCCAAGAGCCCGACCCCGATTCCAGTCGGCGACGCGGTCCGGCAAGATCTCTTGATTCAGTTGGCCCTAGATCCCGAGATCGCGGCCATCGAGCACATCGCTTCGGTCGCTCTTTGCGGCGTCGTCTACCC
The DNA here is from genome assembly GCF_016462955.1 of Bradyrhizobium sp. Lineage (GTDB taxonomy): Bacteria > Pseudomonadota > Alphaproteobacteria > Rhizobiales > Xanthobacteraceae > Bradyrhizobium. The sequence goes on from NZ_JAEMSD010000028.1 coordinate 10,677, forward strand.
TGTCGACCTTCTGCTCGCGACGCGCGGTGAAGCACGATTGATCCTCGACGTCGGACCTCCGCTTCGCGATCTCGACGATGAAGGAACGCTCCTGCTCGCGGCCGACGAGCTTCGGGCGATGATCGTGCCTCTCTCGCTGGACGACGTGTACGCGCGACCGCGGTCGTCGAACGCCAGGCTGGTCTGGGCGTCTCGCAATCGACCAGTTCCGGCGGATGGCCGAGAGCGGATCTTCGCGGCCATCGAGGACGACGGCGACTGCACTGTTGCCAGTCTGGGCTTTGGTCTCCGCGACTGGGTCTTCGCGCTCGCCTGCGAGGGCGCCGTCGCGATCGATATCGACCGCGACCCGATCGTCGACGCCCGCGTGCGTCTTGGCCGGTTTGCTCGGGTCCCGCCACTCCGCTCCCTCGCACCGCGCTGAGGTTCCGATGTGCGAATGGCGTCAACGGCTCACCGATAGGTTTCCCGAATTGTTCGACAGCGCCAGGGTCGGCGGGCATGTCCCCGGCCTGTCGCTGGTGGATGATGGTTGGCGGCACATCGTGTGCCGAGCCATCGCCCGGATCGCGACGGCGGTCGGCACCTCGCCACTGAAGATCACAGCGATCTCCAGGCGATCTGGAGTGCTGAGGCTGGATTACGACCGTTCCTCGTCGATCGCGCGTCTGCCGGATATCGAGGCCGCGATCCAGTACGCCATCGCGCTGGCGGAGGCCGGTTCGGCGTGCACGTGCGAGCGGTGCGGCCGCGAGGGATGTCTTCACCAAGTCGGCTCGGAACTTGTCACCGCGTGTGTGGCGCATGCGAACGGGGTGAAGGTGCGCGAGGTGCGTGGCTTCGAAAACCTGCATGTCGTGCGGTCGTTCGACGGCAAACGTCCGGGGCCGATCATTCTTGGTCGTTATGACCGGATTACCGACGTCTTCGTCGCGGTCGATCCGCGCTCGCTCCCGGCAAAGGAGTGAGCGCGTGCGCATCTGGACCATGAGCGATCTCCATATCGAAACCGCGAGGGGCTGGGACCTGCCCTCTCCTTCGAAGCGGCCCACCTATGACGTGTTCGTTTGCGCCGGCGATCTCATGCCGGGCTTCGCGCGGGGCGTGAAGTGGTTGGCCGAGCGCATCGACGACCATCCGGTCGTGGTGGTAGCCGGCAATCACGAATTCTTTGGGCGAGACATCGACCGCGAGATCGAGAAGGCCCGCGAGGCCGCCTTCGGCACCAACGTCGTCGTACTTGATGACGAAGCCAAGTTGATCGGCGGCAAAGGCGGCGTCCTCATCGCCGGCGCCGTCGGGTGGACCGACTTCGACCTGTACGGCACGCCGGAGAAGTCCATGCTCGCGGCCGCCGCCAGCATGAACGACTACCGTCGGATCCGGACGGATCGCTATGCCCGGCGTCTCCGTCCTCGAGACACGCTCGCCCGCCATCGCAAGACCCGCGAGTTCATCTCGTCCACGTTCGGCGGGCCGAAGACATCGAAGCGGCTCCTCGTTACCCATCATCCCTTCCACGCTTTCGGCGGTCGGAGCCGTCCGGCGTCGACCACGGACGAGCAGGATCTCTTGGGCCCGGCCTACGCTTCGCGCTGCCCCGAGATGTTCGCTGTCGGTCTGGACGCGGCCATCAGCGGGCACACGCACGTCAGTTTCGAGCTGGCGGTCGAGGGCGTGAAGCTCATCGCGAACTGCAAGGGATACGGTCCCTGGGACGCTGTCTCGCGCTGGGAAAACGATGACTTCGATCCCTGCTTCACGTTCGACATCTAGGAGGACGCGATGGACGACGAGATCACCCCCGCGCCGCACGACAACGGCTTCTACTCAATCCAACCTTCGACCGGACATGAGCCATGCGCTTCGACCACAGGATCCGCCCCCGATCTGCCGATTTCGTTTCGCCAAAGGCTTCACGACCGATTCCGCACGCTGGCGGGATCGTCAGGGACGCCTTGCTACAGGCAACGTTGGACCCCGAGATTCTTGAAATCGGCTTCCTCGGGACGGCGGGGACCGAAGCGCGGCCGGTAGATCTTCAAGTCGTCACCTTCCGGACAAATGCCGGCTGGCGGTATCTGGACATCGAGGTCTGCCGGCCGCTGCGGTCGCTCGGGGAAGCCGATGCCTTCGATCGGGAACTTCGGGCACGCGGCCTGGCGCCCTACACATTGACCGGAGCGGATATTCTCAAGGAGCCCCGCTTCTCCACGGCTCGCGCGATCTGGACGTACCGACGCTTTTCGGTCCCGCCGGACATGCGTCACCGGCTGCTCGCGGCCTTGGCGGAGGACGGGCCGATGTCGCTCCATCATCTCTGCACTTTGGTACCCGGACCTCTCGATCCGTTTGCGTCGGTGCTATCGCTCGCATGCCGCAACGAGGTCGAGATCGACATTTCGACGCCGCTGAGCCGGTCGACGACCGTGAGGTCTCGCTCATGACCGGAGGGTTCTCCAAACTGCGGCACGGTATGTTGCCCGCTCCGGAAGACGATCCGGAGATCACCGACCTAGAGGCAGCGATCGAAGGTCCACCGGATGAAGTTCCCGTTCGCCGCTCCGATCGACCTGACGCGCGGCTGAATGCGAAAAAGGTTCGCGGCGCGATCGTAGCCGAGGCTTTTCGGCGGGCCGCCCCTCCGTCGTTGAGGCGAGCCATTGCGGCGGGACGCCCGGTTGTGAGCGTGGTTCAGGCCCCCTCCTCGGCATGGATGGAGGCGGTCGACGAATATCTGAGCGAGGCTCGCGTCATGACTATCGCACGCGCCGGCTCGAACAAGTCGATCGACGTCAATCAGGTCGGAAACGAAGAGGTAGCGAAGTGCCTGGTTGCCGGACGCAGCTTCGTCGGGATATCGACGGATCCGCAGCGTTTCTTGCCCACCACTCTCCTGCTGTCGGCCGACGTTACCGTGAAACTGGTTCCGCCCGACGCCAAGTCGGTGCGCGTCCTTCTCAGAACGTTGCTGCCACCGATGGGACGCATACCGAGCAGCCGCATCGCCGACACATCGGGTCTCGACCTGAACGATCTGGTTTCCATCTTCAGGAGCGGCTCGACGGCTTCCGACGCGTTGGAACGGCTTGCGACCCTCGCGATGCGCCGGCGGCAGAGCTCGCCCCATGTCGAAGGTGCGCCGATCCTCTCTAACGCGATCGAGTTCGGCGGTGCCGCCCAAATTTTCGGCCTGAACTTCGTGAAGGATGTCCAAGATTGGAGGCAAGGATCCATTCAGTGGGCGGAAGCGGACCACGGCGCGATTCTGCATTCAGAGCCGGGCCACGGTAAAAATTTTTTCGTAAATTCTCTCGCCTTGGCGGCAGGCACCGGCCTAGTCGTCGCGAAGATCTCGGATTTTTTCGCCGAACGCGAAGGACACTTGGGGGCGTCGGGGCAGCGCGGGTGTCTTTTGGCATTCGACGAACTGGATGAACTGCCTTCTAGAAACCGGATGTCGCGGCACAACGCCGACTTTTTTTCGGTCGTCGTAGGCGAGATGTTGACGAGTTTGGATTCCGTCATGTCCGACAATGAGAGCAACGTCGGACTGTGCGTGTTGGGAATGACCAACCGGCTCGACGCCATCGATCCCGCGCTCCTGCGCCCCGGGCGCTTCGAACGCACGATCGAGATTCCTCGCCCCGACGCGGCAGGCCTGGCCAACGTCCTGCGATATCATCTTCGCGGTACGCCTCTCGAAGGAGCGGATCTGTCATCCGCGGCGCTTCTGCTCGAAGGTATTTCCCCGGCCGAAGCGATGGAGGTCGCAAGATTGGCGCGGCGCGCCGCAAGGCGTGCCGGCCGGCCTTTGAACGTCGACGACCTCGTCAGGGAAGGTAGCGGGCCGGCACTGCCCCAGACGGTCTTGCGTCGCATCGCCGTACATGAGGCGGGCCACATGGTCGCCTGCTTCGCGACCGGGGGCAAACCTCTCAGCGCCAGGATTCTCAACCGGGGACATATCGGTGGCGACGCCCGCCTGAATTTCGAGGAGAACCAAGTGTGGACGCTCGATCGTCTGGAGAACCATATCGTCTTTCTGCTCGGGGGTCTCTGTGCAGAGAAGGTGATCCTTGGTTCGGTTTCCACGGGGGCCGGTGGCACTCAGAGGAGCGACCTGGCGATCTGCACGTCGCTGCTCGCGGCCGCCTTTACGTCCACGCCCCTGCTCGGCAGGCTCGTCTACCGCTGCGCCGATGGCGAAGCGCTGGCCATGGTCAGTAGAGATGCGGCGCTCGCCAAGCAGGTCGACGACCGACTGAAAATGCTCGAGCGGCGAGCGACCGGGATAGTCATGCGGCACGCGGCCGCCGTCGTCCGGATCGCGGACGCTTTGGTAGCCAGACGTTACGTAAGCGGCGACGAAGCGAAGGATCTCTTCCTGGGCCGAGCGTCGGTCCGCCAACCAGTCGCAGCCGTCGCGAACAATACGCCGAGGAATACCCCATGATCCGCATCCATATCGAACTTCTGCCGGGAGGCTCGACGCATCTTCGGCGCTCCATCGCGAGCGTCCGGATATCCAATCTGAGCGATCTGGCGGACCGATCCGACTACGGCATCGACGTGCTGGAGGCCGCCGACCCGCTCACGGGCACCCCGCCGCGGCTCGCCAGCACCAAGGTGTTCGACCACTACCGACGGCAGTCGATCTGGGCGTTGCTGGCCAAGGTAGTGGACGCCATCGAAAGCGCCGATTTCGTGGAGCTCTGAATGAAAATCCGGTCGCCCACGACGTCGCCATTTGCTCCGGAGAGCTCGGCCTGGTTGAACGGCTTGAGAGATGCGGATGCATCGGCGTCGACGATCGACTGCTATTCGCGGGACATTCGGGATCTTGCAGCTGCGCTCGGCTCCGACGGGGTAGCCGCGATCGCGCGGATCGACCAGTCGGTCGTCGATGGCATCGCGGCCACCTGGGCTGCGACCGGGACGGCGCAGTCCACCATCTTTAGACGCTTCTCCGCATTGCGAAGTTTTGCCCGCTTTCTCAGCCTGGAGCGTTCCTATGACTGCTCGAAGCTGCTGAGCTGCCGCTTTCCGCCCTGCGGCAGGGTCCGCCGCGTGGCCGTAAGCGACGACGTCATCGAGATCATGCTCGCAGCGCCAACGGGGGATTGCGACGAGTCATGGACATACGCGCGCGATCACGCTGCGCTTCGCTTGGCTGCATCATCCGGACT
>NZ_JAEMSD010000028.1:15875-26543 GCF_016462955.1 Bradyrhizobium sp.
GAGATGGTCGGCTTGAATCGAGGCGACTACAATCCGCGGCTGTCCACGGTCAGGGTAACGGGCTCCCATCTTAACGGGCGGCCTGGCATCGTTTCGCCGGAGGCCAAGGAGTGGCTGGAGCGGTACCTGCGAGCACAGCCCTTCGAGCTTACGCCGAGCGCACCTTTGTTCGTTACGTCGCGGGGGACCCGCTTCAGCGCGAGATCGCTTCAACTGGCTTGCCGCCGGCTGCGACAGGCGACTGGAGTCGGTCCGGACGCCGTGCCTACGTCACTGCGCAACGCTCTCGCCGCGAACCTGGTCCGCTCCGGTGCGGCGCCCGAAGTGGTGGCAAAGACCTTGGGCATCGGCGTCGCCGCGGCGTGGCGCTACTTCGACGCGCCGGAGATGCTGTGATGTGCGCAGCGGCACGAATGCAGGAAAAACGCAAGAGCGCAAAATCTGGCGACAAACGTAGAGCGGTCCTGAGAATTTCTAGGAAATGCTCCGAAACGGCTCGAAGAAATCCACGGGATTCATTTCGCTAGGATTCCGGAAGGCCGATGGTATTCAATGAGATACGCCGCAGCGGCGACATCACGGGGATAGCGGAATGATCTAGTCAACGGACTATGCGCGACCGGAGCGGACTCCAGTCGCGCAGGTATCGAAGGATCTTCGGACCACGCCCGCAAAGCCGTTCCGAGAGATCCAAGTCCGCAAATCCGGACGAAAGTCCGGCATCGCTCGGCAGTAACGACCAAGAAGAACTCTTGGACGACAGGAGAATCGCACGTCCGATTCCAAGTCGCAAGCCCTTCTTGAATCCTTTCCGCCGAACAAAAGTCTCGCTGGGTATCGCTGCGCGAGTCCTTCGGACACGGCAAGAAAGGTCTGCGACAAGGTGCGTTCCGTCCATAACCATCTCTCCCCGATCGTCGAGCGCATCTTCGGTGCCATCGATCACGCGTTCGGAATCCCGACGCGGGTCTATCGCGACAACTCGCGCGAATTCTACAGCCTCAGCACTCTGGACTCTTTTGTCCAAGAGCAGGTCGATCTCGTTTGCGCAGACCTGCGCAAACGCCCCGACGAGGACACCGATGCCTAAGAAGATCGAGCGCGTCTGGACCGCCCTCTGCGACGGCGTCGAGGTCTTCCGCCTCGAAGCCAATGAGGCGACGCGCCGCGTGATCACTGGCCGCCGCAATCACGTCGTCGGCGGTCACTATTCGATGAAGATGAACGCCCACATCGTCCACGAAGGCGGCATCGAAGAGCGCTTCGTCCGGGTCTGCGACTACGTGCTCGGCGTCAAGCGGATCTGGGCCCAGCCGGAGACGATCCGGATGAACGTCTTTCCTGAGTTCGCGAACGAGATCTACACGCCCGACTTTCTCGTCGAGCACGACGCCGGCTTCGTCCGCTACGAAATCAAAGAGTGGCGCGAACTTCGTCCGCCGCGGCCGGCCGTCGGCGACGAAAAGGCGCAGAGGCGCTGGGATGACGCGGTCCTGCTCCGCGCGCGCCTCCGTCGCATCCGCGAGGCCTACCGGCGGGCTGGCCTTCCTTTCCGCGTCATCACGGAGCGCGGCATCGGCTTGCGTTGGGGGGATCGCGACGTCGTCGACGAGATCGCGGCCAACGACCGCTGGGACATCGAACCGGAGGAGCTCGACCGGCTCGTCACGGCGCTGAACGATGCCGGCGGCTCCCTGCCCCTGTCGCGCTGCCAAGCCCTCTTCGAGGAGGCGCCGCATCCGCGCGGCGTCGTGCTGTCGCGCATCCCGGAGCGCATCGTCTACATCGACCTATTCGCCCCGATCCGCCCCGAGACGATCGTCTACAAGGGAGCGATCTCATGCTGAAAATTCTCGATGCGAGGGAGGCCGCCGCCTTGTCCACGCCCGTGGACGAGGAACCGCGTCCCACCATCGACTACCTTCTCTTCGATAACTTGACGCCCAACCAGACTGTTCTCATCGACAGCAAACCTCACCAGTTCTTCAAGAAGATGGAGGGCGAAGGCCCCCACCTCCTCATCAACCACCATACCGGCGAGACCGCGCGCTTAACAACGACCCGGCTGATCGAGCTATTCCAGGAGGGGCGCTACTACAACCCTCTGAGGAAGCCGCCTCTGGTCGACGAGAAGAAGAGTATCGACGAAACACGCGCGTTGATCGGCAAGGTTTACCACACCCTCAACGCCAAGCCGCGCGGACGCGCGGCCGGCATCTGGCGTTACGTCGGCGCGTTCATCAACGAGATGCTCATCGCGCCGCCCGGGAAGCCGTTCTACCAGAACCATGCAAACGCTGAAGCGATCATAGAACGGGTCGACGGTACGATCGACCTCGAGAACCGGAAGCGGCCGCAAGGGAAGCAGATCAAGAAGCCCAAGAAGACGACGCGAACGGTTCTTCGCTGGGTGGCCGCCGAACTGGTGCACGGCATGCAGGAAGCCACCTTCGTGCACAAGAATGCGATCAAGTCCCGCGAGCAGAAGCTGCCCAAGGAGGTGTTTTCCATCATCTCCGCGACCATCCGTTACCTGGTCGAAATCTCGGCCGAGTTCGGCCCGACGAAGATTCAAATGTTCGCGAACCAGAGGATCGATGGCCGCAACGCGGAGATCCGGATCCGCAACGAAGAGATCAAAACGCTCATCGAGAACGGCGAACTTTCGGAAAGGCAGTTGCTCGATGAACTTCCGACCGTCGGTTTGACGACGGTACAGGTTCAGTACCGTCGTTTCGACGCGTGGATCAGGCTCGCAAAGGAGCAAGGTGTACAGGCTGCAGATCTTCAGTTCGGCGGCCAGGGAAGTTTCGAGCGTCCCAAACGCATCCTGGACGTTGTCGAGTACGATCACCACCAATTCGATTTCGCGGGCATCTTGGGCGAGACCCCGTTCGGTCGTGTCTGGTCGAAGGCCGGAATCGACAGGTTCTGGATTTGCCTCGGTTTGGATACCTACAGCGGGTACCCTGTCGGATTTTTTCCGTCGTTCGAACCAGGCGGGCTTTACCCAGCACTGGCCGCGATCGATCACGGGATCAAGGTCAAGACTTACGTCGATAAGCGATTTCCGCAGATTCGCGGATCTCTCCTGAGCTACGGCAAGCCAAGAAAGATCCGGTACGACAACGGGAAGGAGTTCGTTTCGGAACAGATGGCGCTGGCCTTGGCCCGCGTCAGGATCGGGTTCGAGATGGCGGTGCCCCATCAGCCGGACACCAAACCCTATGTGGAGCGGTTTTTCGGAACGCTCGAGTCGGATTTCGTGTCGTGGCTTAAGGGATCGACCGGATCCAGTCCGCAAAAGCGAGGCGCGCGCAAACCACTGCTCGACGCGTGCATCACGATCGACGACTTCATCATGCTGTTCCACCTCTGGCTGATCGAGGTCTACGCCCGGCGCAAGCAGGAAGGAATGGACTGGGACACTCCGGAAGAGCGGTGGCTCCGAGGTGCGTCGAGCGATTCTAGCCGCCCGCAGCCGCTCACCGCGGACGAAGCCAAGAAGTGGGACTTGATCCCGAGTTTGGAGTTGAAGCTTACCGCGGGCAAGGACGGCATCCTCTGGAACAACCTCGTCTATCAGTCACCGCAAATCCAGGCGATGCGAGCCCGATCGGGCAGCATGGGAAAGAGAAAGCGCACGAACACGCCAGTCACCGTGCGCATTCCGCTGGCGAACGTAGGCCGCTGCGTGGTGATCGATCACACTAGCCGCTTCCCCGGTAACGAACACCTCCCGGAGGAGTTCGTGGTGATGTCGACCGACGAGGAGGCGCACGGCCTCACAAAATTCCAGTGGGAGGCGCTGAGCAAACTGCGCCTCGCAAAGAAGCATGCCCCCACAGAGCATCCCTCCCACAGGGTCGGATTCAACCACCTCCTCGAGGAAGCACTGAAAGCTATGGGCGCGGTCCCGACCGGCGAGCGGCCTCCGGCGAAAGCCGTGCTCTCGAACGGGTACTATCCCCGTATAGCCGGTGTCCTCGGTCGAGGCGCCGAGGAGCATGCGCTCGCCGTCACCGATGAGTTGATCGAGAGGACCGGAATCTTCAGGCCGGCCTCCGCGACCGAAGAGGTTGTCCCGCCGCCTCCCGTTCATGCTGCTCGCGCAGAAGAGACATCCGCAAAGGATACGTCCGCACCGCGCAAGAAGCTCCGGTTCGGGGTGGACGCGCCGATCATCAGGTCGCAGTAAGCGCAAATGTCCGATCTGGAAAATATCCTCAATTCTCCGCTTGTTTTGAGCAAGCTCGACGACATTAGAGGCATCTTCGTGAGGCATACGAAGGCCGAAGAAGCGCGGGAGATGGTCTTGTTGTCGCTCGCGTTCGCCAAGCGCTTGCGCGAAAACTCGAGCACGTATCTCATCGGCTGGTCGCGTTGCGGAAAGAGTGAGATCGTCAAGCGAATGCTCACAGAACGCACCGGCAAGCCCGTATCGAAGGAAAAAATTCAGCTGCTTCAGGGCAACGGAAAGCGCTACCTGTACGTCGACCTCATGGGCGGATCGACGCCGCGGATATTGGCCCGGAAGATCAACTTTAAGATCTTCAACGATCGGCTCAGCCTGCGACTCGGCGAGGAGGAAGGCACCGACGCGCTCATCGCTAATCTCAATGACAACGAAGTGGACGCGGTCTTCCTAGATGAGGCGCAGAATCTCGCGGAGGACGGTGTGAAGAAGCTGGCGAGGTTCATTCTGGCGTTCGAGAACTCCTGCAACGCGCCCTTGTTCGTCGTGGGGCCCCCGGTCCTGACGAAGATGATGGTCAAGGCGGACGCGATGGGGCAGCGGTCCGGCGGCATGAAGATCCTTTCGCCCTTCGGCTTCGCGAACGACGCCCAACGGGAGGAACATGCGGCGTTTGTGGCCGCCTTCTCGGATGAGCTTCCCTTCGAATCGAACTGGTTTAAGGAGAACGAAGACGACCACCACATGCTGCGTGCGACGTTCTTCGCACAGCGCGGACGTCCCGGCCGACATTCGCTGCTGGTGGAGGCGGCGGTACCTCACGCCTTCATGCGGACCGGCGGGGTCGAGCCGAAGGAACTGACGAAAGAAGACATCGCCGCGGGTTTCGATCGCGTCTTTCTCAGCCAGGAGATCATGCAGGGCCGTAACCCATTTCGAGGCGAAGACTACAGCAGGCTTCCTTCGTTCCCGCTCAGCGTGGAACTGGAAGCGACCACCGAGTAGGTCCGACACGATGATTCCGAACACGCCGTGGCTCAAGACCGTATCGCAGTTCGACGACGAAGCCATCGCTTCCGTCGCGGTCCGGTTGGCTCCGATGGGGCGCATCGACGCCGACAAGCTGCTCCGGCTTCATCTCGACATGCCCTGGGAGTCAGTCTCGGCGATCGCCGGCAAACCCGAGGCAGTCGCCGAACTGGCAGCCTTGGGTTCGTTCGATCTCCAAAGGCTCTCGATCGGCGCTTATAAAATATTCAAAGATCGCATCGAATTCCTTGGTCGCGAACTGCCCGTGGGTTGGTTCTTGCCAGAGCGTCGTAGGGTCGCGCCCGCTCGTTTGGCCGCGGACGGCAACGATGCTCGCATCAGGAACCGCTGGCTTGTCTCGGCCTTTCCTTGCGACGTCGAGAGCGGCGAGGTGCTGCTCGACAGATGCCCGTCGTGCATCAACCTGTTGGGCTGGAGAAATATGACCAACGTTTGGTCCTGCCAGATCTGTGACTTCGACATGCGGACTGCGAGGCCAAAGGCCTGTCCGCATGAAATCGTCGCCGCTGCCAAGGAGCTGGCCGACTACATCTTTGACTATGATCTTAGATTGCCGGGTCCTCTCGGCGACCTGTCGTCGGTGGACATTCTCAAGCTCAGCGGATGGATGGCCTACTTTAGAGCTATTCCTCAGGAGCTCTTCCTCGGCATCACCGTGAAAAACGCCGCCGCAGGATTTTCGCAACTCAAGCGATGGCCTTGCTCGTTCGATGAGATTGTCCTCGACCTCCTCGGGGCCTCGACCGCAGCCGACCTGGCTGTCGGGGATACGATCTCGCGCTATAAGGCCGCCGCGGGGATCATGGCCTCCATCGACCGCCTGCCCTCGCTCAATGCCCGCGATATCCTGAAGTCACGCCTGATGGAACTTCTGCACCTCGGTCACGGCTTCGCCGAAGCCTTCCTCAACGTAACGGAACCGGTGCTGCCGCTCGGGCTCGCTATTTCAGGGCTCGACCGTCGACGATCGAGTAAAGCCGCTCGAGCCAAGACCGACCGAGGTCTAATCCCGTCGGATTGAACACGTAAACTTTGCCCTCGCGCGTCTCTTTCTCCGCAACCAGCCCGATGGTGTGCAGGATTTCCATCACCTCGACGATGCGAGCGGTGGAGGTGTCCAAGACCAGCAGCAGATCCCCACGCGAGCAAGGACCATGGGCCAAGGTTTCAAGGATCTTGCGGGTATTGACATTGGCGAGGGCCTGGAACACCCGCGTCAGAAAAAGCTGGTTGTTAGGATCGTCAAAGTCGACCATGCCAAACCTCTGTCGGTTAGCACGCCACGACTTCCGAGCGCGCTGCGGCCTAGCGAGACCGCGCTCTTAACCCGACCCTAAAGCGCCCGAAAGTCAACGGAACGGCCATCCGGGAGCCGGGAAAACCCACCTCTTTTGGACGTGTCAACAGTGCCAAAATGGAGTTTCAGAAATGACGGCAGTGCCAAATTTGAGTCTTGAGTGCCAAAATCTGCTAACTGCATGAAAAAAAAGACTGAACAAACCTAGGCACATAGCGTGTGGATAAATCGGCTCTAGTGCCAAAATCTAGCGCGGATTACACTGGCTGTCTGGCTGCAAAAAATCCCTCCCACCTGTCGACGGTCCGCGTCGCAGCGGTGGCTGCGTCGCGACTCATCGCAGCTGAGCAGCCTCTCGGGATGGAGCATCCGAGCGCTTCTGGTTGGCCATCAGGACGGCGCCGCGAAGTCATAGGAGATGCGTCCGGCGGGGAGATAGAACAGCGCGATGACGGCGCCGCCGCGGACCTCGGGATAGTGGCGGCTGCCGGGATCGGGCGCGGTCCAGCCGGGCCCCTGCCAGCCCTGCAGGCCCTTCAACTCGGCGCCCTTGTCCAGCGGAACGACCAGGTTCAGCTCCCCGTATGGATGACCATGATACTGCCCGCGCAGCACGTCGTGGTCGTCCTCATCCTTGAAGCGGCGCGGATCGGCGCTGTTCATGTAGACGGCCGTGATGCTGAACTGGAACGTCTCGGGCACCGGTTCCAGAATGCGGCTGCGCCGGTAGTTCGGACCTTCGACCTCCTGGTTGGCTGCCCACCCTTCGTCGATCCCGAGCCTGATCAGGCGCGCGAGGTCCTGGTAGAGCTGGCTGCCCTCGCCGTATTTCTGATTGAGCCATCGCTCCATCGCCGCGCCCGGCGTCATGTCCTTGACCTCGCGCAGAAACGGAATGCTGCGCTCGATCAGCTCGTCTCGGCTTCCCATGGCCTTGTTCCTTCCATTTGACGTGCACTCTGTTCTTCGAAGCCCGCGAAAGAGGCGAACTCGGCGAGGTCGGCGCGTGGCATCAGCCTGCCCTTGGCGGCGTCCCTGGCGTGGCCGATCGAGATGCCGCAAACGACCATCTGTTCGGTTGGGATCGAGAGCAGCTGGCGCAGGATCCGGTGGTATTTCGAGAATGTCTCCTGCGGGCAGGACTGGAGCCCGTGGCCTGCGGCAGCCAACAGCACATTTTGGACGAACATGCCGAGGTCGAGCCAGCTTCCGACCTGCAGGCGTCGATCGATCGTGACGATCAACCCGACGGGCGCGCCGAAGAATGCATAGTTCTTGGCGGTCTGGTCGTTTCTTGCCCCGAGGTCGGTCTGGGCGATGCCGAGCGAGCCATAGAACAGCCGGCCAAACTCCTGGCGGCGTTGCTGGTAAGGTTCGGGCAGGTCGCTGGCGTAGTAGCTGTACTCCGACACGTGCTCGTCGCGGGCGGTTTCGTGCGCCTCGCGCAATGCCCCAGACACCTTGTCCTTGGTTGCGCCCGCCAACACGTAGACGTGCCAGGGCTGAATGTTGGCGCCGCTTGGTGCGAACCGCGCCACGCGCAGGATCTGCTCGATGGTCCCTCGCCCGATCGGCGCGTCCGCGAAGTCGCGGCACGCAAAGCGGCCTGCAATGATCTCGTCGATCGGGCTTCGTGCAGCCGCGCCCGCGCCGGTCATGGCTTCTTCAGGAGCGGACATCCGCCCTGCTCCATTGGCCGGAAAGCCTCGTCACCAGGTATCGTTGCCAGCAACTCATAATAGTCGAACTTGTGTTTCGACTGCTCGGGCGTCTTGACGCGAAACAGATACATGTCGCGGACCAGCCGGCCGTCCTCGCGGATCCGCCCATTCTTGGTCATGAAGTCGTTCACGGGCATGTCGCGCATCCTGGCGGCGACGGTCGGCCCGTCCAGCGTACCGGCTGCCTGGGCCGCCTTGAGATAGTGCATTACCGCGCCATAGGTGCCGGCGTGGATCATGGTCGGGACCTTCTGGGTCTTGGCGACGAAGCGCTTCGACCAGGCCCGCGTGTCGTCGTTCAGGTCCCAATAGAACGCCGAGCTCAGCATCAGGCCCTGGGCGCTCTGCAGCCCGAGGCTGTGAATGTCGGCAATGAAGACGAGCAGCCCGACCAGCTTCTGCCGTTGCGTGATGCCGAATTCGCCGGCCTGCTTGACCGCGTTGATGAAGTCGCCACCGGCGTCGGCCAGCGCGATCACGTCCGCCTTCGACGACTGCGCCTGGAGCAGAAAGGATGAGAAATCCGGCGTGTTGATCGGGTGTTTCACCGCGCCAGCCACCTTGCTGCCCATGGCATCGACGACCTTGCGGCTGTCAGCCTCCAGCTGAGCGCCGAGGGAATAGTCGACCGAGATGAAGTACCATGACTTCGCTCCGAGGCGCGACACTGCCCGCGTCGTTCCCTGCGACAACGCATAGGTGTCGTAAGTCCAATGAATTCCCGTCGGCGAGCATTCGTCGCCGGTCAGGCGGGACGTGGCGGCGCCGGTGGCGAGGAACAGCTTCTTCTTGTCGCGCGTGATGCCCTGCACGGCCAACGCGACGGCAGAATTCGGCACATCGAGGATGACCTCGACGTTCTCGTTCTCGATCCAGCGGCGGACGATCGTGCCTCCCACATCGGCCTTGTTCTGGTGGTCGCCTGAAACGACCTGGATGCTGCGGCCGAGCACCTGACCACCGAAATCGTCGACGGCCATTTGCGCCGCGACCACCGAGCCTTGGCCGCCATTGTCGGCGTAGAGCGAGGACATGTCGGTGAGGACGCCAAGCTTCACTGGACCATCTTGCGCAATGGCCGGCAGCGGTAACAACACCAGTACAAGTGCAAAAACGCCGATCGACTTCCCGCAAGATCTCATTGCCCGTCTCCTCCAGATCCGGCGCCGGGATCATGACGGGATCGTTCGATTGCGGAAGTGAAACTCTTGCAGAGTGATCCTGAGCCGGCTTCATTTTGGGGGTCCGAGCGGCCGGGCTTCGGCGCTCCGGGGCCCTGCTCGGTTGCGTCGGCTGCGTGGTTGGCCTTAACTGCAAGCGATCGCTGTAACGCAACGGCGCGCGATCCGCCTCGAGACGGTGCTGCGCGTGGCTGTTTCCTTCAAGACTCTTGACCTGAACCTGCTCAAGGTCTTCGACGCCGTGATGGAGGAGCGCAGCGTGCTGCGGGCAAGCCAGAGGGTGGCGCTCAGTCAATCCGCCGTGAGCCATTCGCTCGCTCGTCTCCGCGAGATGCTTGAAGATGATCTGTTCGTGCGCACAGCAGCCGGCATGCAGCCGACGGCGCGCGCATTGACGATGGCGCCGCAGATTCGCGGGGCACTGCGATCGCTCGAGGCGGCGGTCGAGCAGCCGCGCTTCGTTCCAGCGGCTTCCACGCGTCAGTTCACCCTCGCCGCCAACGACTTTACCACGATGGTGCTGGCCTCCCCGCTCCTGAAGATACTCAAGGCTGAAGCGCCGGCGATCGATCTGATCATCAAGCCGGTGACACGGATCGACCTCGCCGAGCAGATCGACCTTGGCCGCATCGATGTTGCGATCGGTGTCTTCTCGGATCCGCCGAGCCGGTTCCGCAGTTCGCTGCTGTTCGAATATGACGACGTGCTGATCGTCGGCGGCAAGCGCAAGCTCGGCCGAATCACCAACGCGAGCCTGGCGCGTATGCCGCTGGTCGTCGTGTCCTTCGGCGGCGAGCAGGAGGGAGCGATCGGCGGCTTCATCTCCGAGCGCGGCCTCGCCAGGCGATCGGAAATGTATGACCGCGCAGCCCTGGAACGAGCCCTGTCCGAAAGCGACCAGCCACCGCGCATCGCGGTGTCGCTGCCGCATTTCCTTGCCCTGCCCGCCCTGCTCGCAGATTCCGAACTGGCGGCCATCGTGCCACGTCCGTTGGCGCGGGCGTTCGAACGCGCACATGCCATCATAAGCTACGAGCTGCCTTACACCACGAGCCCGGTCGAAGTCCGGCTGTTGTGGCACGAACGTATCGAGGGCGAGCCAGCGCATGACTGGCTTCATGACATTCTCAGGCGCGCGACCGAAGACCTCCGGCGGGGACGCTAACGAGCTGAAGACGCTCGCCCGTCCGGCCATCGATACGTCAGGGCGCGAGGTCCCTCGCC
>NZ_JAEMSD010000028.1:26553-27876 GCF_016462955.1 Bradyrhizobium sp.
CCGCTCAAGCCAGGTAGGTCACAATTGTCGCGTTCAGCGCAGCGGCAGCAGCTCCAGCTGCGCCTGCGCCTTCTTCACGGCCGCCGCGTACCAGCTCTGGCTTGGTGCTTCCCTGGCGAAACACGCTGTGAAGGCGGTCATTGCCTTGTCCTCGCGGGTCAGTTCGCCCCGCGGATCCTTCTTGTCGACGGGCTTTGCCATCATCTGCTTCCAGACCTTCTCGCAGGCCTGGATCGGGGCGGTCTTCACGGCCTGCTTTGCCGCGAGGAAATAGAGCTTGTCGCCCTTGATAGCGACGACGTCGATCTCGTCCGGCGGACCCTTGAGGTCGCCATTGCCGCGCACGCCGAGCACGGCGGCTGCGACGCTCGCCCCTGCCGGCTTGGTGATCGGCAGCTCAGCGTAGATTGCGAAAGCGGCGTCCTGGATCGCGTAATAGTAGAAGCGGTCGGATTTCAACGCGCCGCCGGCCTCCTGCGGCATGCCGTCCTCGCGATGCTCGCCTAGCCAATGCTTGAGCAGCCCGGCCGTGGTCACCACGGCCTGCATCTTGTGGCCTTCGGAGGTGAAGCTCAGTCCGTCGAGATGGCCGAAGCCGACGTCGTCTCTGAACAGCGTGTCGACGTTCGACCTGCCCTCGGCCGGCAGCCCCTTGATCGTGACCGGCCCGATCAGGCCGCGCAACGCGGCGGCCAGCTCCTTCAGGGCCGCGTCATGCTGCTTGTAGACCTCGTCGCTCTCCTTGGCTGCCGAGAATTTGGCGATGTAGCGGTCGCGCAGGTCGAGATAGTTCTGCTCGGGCGCGGCCGCTTGCGCGGGCGCGGCCAGGACGAGCAGCCAGAGCAGGGCGAGGGATCTCATTGCAATTCCGAAACAGGCCGGGAGCGATCTCAGTCTTTTGTTCCCGCGCCCCGTGCCAAGGTTCATCCCTTAACGGAATGCAGGTGCCCTACTCTGCCGGCGTGAGCTGCTGCCGACCCAGCCGCAGGGCCGCGGTCTCGCGCACACGCACGCGGGCGCGGCGCTTGCGCCACCAGATCACGACGCCGGTCACGGAGAGCGCGGCCACCACGAGGCCCATGATCGAGATCAGGATGCGGCCGGGCAGCCCGACGATGCGGCCCGAATGCAGCGGGAACTGCGCCTGGACGAAGATGTCGGCGGCCGTGCCGACCCAGGGTAGCCGCTCGCCGATGGGGCGGCCATCCTCGCTGTCGTAATAGAGCTGCGCCGGGCCGACGCCGCCGGCGCCGTGGTCATCGCCCGGGTGGAAGAAGGCGGCGGCATAGACGCCATGGGCCGGGCCGTAACTGATTGCCCCGA
>NZ_JAEMSD010000803.1 GCF_016462955.1 Bradyrhizobium sp.
CAAACAAAAAGCCCCCGAAGGGGGCTCGAGTTTTTCAGGCGGCTTCCGACTTCGGGACCGCGTCGGCATTCACCGACAGCTTGACGACATCGCCTTCGACGGCGCCGACATATTTCGTATCGATGTAGTGGTGATGGTCCTTGTGACCCTCCGGGCTGTCCTTGCGCGTCAGCTTGATCCGGTTGCCCTCGACGCGATCGACGGTGCCGACATGTGCGCCGTCCTTGCCGATGATTTTCATGTGCTCTTTGATGTCAGCCATTCTGTTCTCCTTGCAGGGATTCAACGGCGACGACGCCTGTTCGTTGCAGCAGGCGTGTTGGACCCTCGGCCTTTGCCGGACGTTGACGTCCAACAGGATCTATCAAGACTCCCATGGAGAGCATTCGAACCTATCTGGAGCGCAAGCATGAGGAACTCAGGCTGTTGAACGACTGCCTGAGAAAGCCGCTCGATATGGCGCGACCTCGGTCCGTCGACGACCTCGTCAGGTCCAAGTTCCAGATCACGGCGGCGCTGAGGGCGGAACACGAATTGTCGGGATGGAAGGCGACGGAGACCGCCTGGTCGCAGACGGCCGACGCTGCCAGCGGCCCGTTCGCGTTCAGTTACGACTACCAGCGGGCGGATCTGACGGTCCGCGGTCCTCCGTTCTACGAGTTGGACGGCGGCAGCGCGAGCACGGTGATTTACACTGCCTCGGGGATGGCGGCGATCTCTGCTGTGCTGCTCGCCTCTGCGCAAATTCTCGAGAAGGCTGACATCCTGGTGCTTCCCGGCTCCTACGGAGAGACGCTGGAGCTGATCCAGGGCTTCATTCCTCAGCTGCGCATCGAGGCCTTGAAGCTGCCGCTGGGCGAGGCGTTTGCGGCGGCGAACTCGCCGCGGATCCTTCTGTTGGATTCCTGCTCCTTCGCCGGCGCTTTCGAGGCGGCGCTGCGCTGTGACGGCTCGGGCCTCGATCTCCTGGTTTTCGACACGACATGTTTCGCCGGCCGGTCAGGCCGCATCAGGCGTGTCCTGAGATGGGCCCGCCGATGCAACATCCCGCTGGTCCTGGTGCGAAGCCACAACAAGCTCGATTCGCTCGGAGCGGAATACGGCAGGCTCGGCTCGGTCGTCTTCGTGCAAGGGAACGAGCAGCAGCGGGCAGGGGGCGCAGACTTGACACGTCTCGCGTCCGAAACGCGCAATGCGGTTCGGCTGCTCGGCGGCGCGGCGTTGCCGGCCCACTTCCCGCCCTTCGCGGGCAGCGCGGCGTATTGGACTCTAACAAAAAAGCGCGTTGCGGCGATCCTGCGCAACGGCCGAAGCGCGGCCCGATATTTTGCCGCGACGCTGCCGACGCTCTCGGCCGAGCTTCATTTCGCCCACGGTCTGTATGTCACCCTGCGCGGCAAGCGCCCGCTCGACGAGGCGGCGGCGCGGCAGGCTGCCGAAGACATGAGCTGCGAGTTGCGCCGGCAGGGTTTTCCCATCCGTCACGCCGGCAGCTTCGGCTTCGATTTTGCGGCGACGGAGTGGTTTCACGACGCGACCACTGACCAGTACAGCGTCCGGGTTGCCGTCGCTGATCTTCCAACGGAGCTTTGGAACGAGCTGGCCGCCGCAATTGCGCGCTGGTGGCAGGCGCATCAGGGGGCAGATGGCGAGTAAACGGGCTGCCGCGCGCGCGCCCGCATCAGTCCGTCGCGAGGCACTGCTCCACGGCGGGCTTCTCGGCTCCTCGCGTCCACTCCTGAACGGCAAGGGCAAGGTGATTTTGACCCATCGCGGCGCCGACGATCGATGCCTGCGCCACCTGAACCGGCCGTTTGACCGCGTTGATATTCAGGACGCCTGCGTCGATGGCCAAATACGACATCGCGACAATCGCCACCGCAGATGCGATGGCCATTCTCGTCAAATCGGACTGCTGCATTCACGAAACCTATCGGGCACATCCTCGCCCGGCGCATACATAGTGCCGATCGGCGCCGATCAAAGGCCGGACTATGGTTACCCACGCGTTCGTGAAGCCTGG
>NZ_JAEMSD010000804.1 GCF_016462955.1 Bradyrhizobium sp.
TCTCTCCACACGGGCATTGTTGGATGTGGAGAGACCGTCACCCCACCTCGGTCCGCATTGCGCTTCGCTGCATGCGAACCGATCCTCCCCCTCCAGGGGAGGATGCCATCGTGCGTGTGGGAGAGTTACAGGATACATCCGCCGCCTGTGCGTCACCGCCCGATGATGCCATACTACCCTGTTTTGCCCGACGCCGCAACGCGATTTCGGCGAAACAGAAATATCCCAGCTCTTTCAACCCCATCGCTACTGTGCATGGGGTTGTTTTCTCAACTTCTGTTTTGAGCGCCGTACTACCCCGCGCCGGCGCGCTTCTTCTGCCAGACGAGGTGCACCGCGCAGGTGCAGCCCGGCGGATGCGAGGCGAGGTCGTTCGAGGGCTCGTCGTTCGCAGGCTTGGCCGCGAATGTCTTGCCCTGTTGCGAGGGAATGTAGTTCAGCACCGGGGCGAGCCAGCGCTCGGCTTCCGCGACGCTCATGCCCTTGCGCGCGGCGTAGTCCTCGACCTGGTCGCGCTCGATCTTGCCGACGCCGAAATAATAGCTCTCGGGGCTGGCAAAATAGAGCCCGGACACGCTGGAGCCCGGCCACATCGCAAAGCTCTCGGTCAGCTTCACGCCGGCGGTCGCCTCGGCATCGAGCAGCTCGAACAGCGTCGCCTTCTCGGTGTGGTCGGGCTGCGCGGGATAGCCCGGCGCCGGGCGGATGCCCTGGTATTTCTCCAGGATCAGATCGTCGGTGGAGAGCGTCTCGTCCGGCGCATAGGCCCAGAACTCGCGGCGCACCCGCGCGTGCATGCGCTCGGCAAAGGCCTCCGCGAGGCGGTCGGCCAGCGCCTTGCACAGGATGGAGGAATAATCGTCGTTGGCCATTTTGAAGCGGTCGGCGACCGCGTCCTCGCCGATGCCCGCCGTGACGACGAAGCCACCGATATAGTCGGGCACGCCGGCGGGCGCGATGAAGTCGGACAGCGCCGCGTTGAAGCGGCCCTCGCGCTTCTCCAGCTGCTGGCGCAGCGTGTGCAGCGTCGCGATGCGCTTGGTGCGGCTCTCGTCGGCATAGAGCGCGATGTCGTCGCCTTCGGCATTCGCCGGCCAGAAGCCGATCGTCGCCCGCGCCCGGAACCACTTCTCCCTCACGATGGTGTCGAGCATCTTGCGCGCATCGTCATAGAGCGAGCGCGCGACCTCGCCGACCTTGGCGTCGTCGAGGATGGCGGGGAAGCGTCCGGCGAGCTCCCAGGTCTGGAAGAACGGCGTCCAGTCGATGTACGGGACGAGCTCGGCGAGATCGTACTCGTCGAAGCTTCGGATGCCGAGGAAGGTCGGCTTCACCGGCCTGTTCGCGGCGAAGTCGACCGGCACGCGGTTGGCGCGGGCATCAGCCAGCTTCAGGCGCTTCTTGTCGGCCTGCGCGCGCAGATGCGCCTCCGAGATCTTGGCGTATTCGGCTCGCACTTCGGCGGCATAGGCCTCGCGCTTCTCCGGCGACAGCAGCGCGGAGGCGACGCCGACGGCGCGGCTGGCGTCGTTGACGTGCACGACGGGCCCGGCGCGGTAGCTCGGGTCGATCTTGACCGCGGTGTGCACGCGGCTGGTGGTGGCGCCACCGATCAGCAGCGGCAGCTTGAGGCCTTCGCGCTGCAATTCGCCGGCGAAGAACGCCATCTCGTCGAGCGAGGGCGTGATCAGGCCGGAGAGCCCGACGATGTCGGCCTTCTCGGCCTTCACGGTCTCGACGATCTTCGCCGCCGGCACCATCACGCCGAGGTCGATCACCTCGAAATTGTTGCACTGGAGCACGATGCCGACGATGTTCTTGCCGATGTCGTGGACGTCGCCCTTGACGGTCGCCAGCACGATCTTGCCGGCCGACGAGGAGCCCTCGGTGCCGATACCGTTCGCGAGGTTGCGCGCCTTCTCCTCCTCCATGAACGGCATGAGGTAGGCGACGGCCTGCTTCATCACGCGCGCGGATTTGACCACCTGCGGCAGGAACATCTTGCCGTCGCCGAAGAGGTCGC
>NZ_JAEMSD010000805.1 GCF_016462955.1 Bradyrhizobium sp.
GAATGAACAGGATCGAGGGCGGCACGAGATAGGCGAGATAGATGCCGAGGCCGACATAGGGGCTGCCGCGGAAGCGCAGGCGCTCGATGGCGTAGGCCGCCAGCGTGCTCGCGACCAGCGACAGCGTGGTCGAGCCGATCGCGACCAGCATCGTGGTCTTGAGCCAGTGCGGATAGGCGGTGTTGAACAACAGGTGCTTGATGTGGGCGAGCGTCGGCGAGGAGATCCAGAACGGGTTGTTGTCCTTGTAGTTCATCAGCTCCGCGTTCGGCTTGAACGAGGTGATCGCCATCCAGTAGAACGGAAACAAGAGGATCAGCACGAAGCAGCCGAGCGGCAGATAGATCATCATCAGCCGCCGCAGCCCGGAATCCCAGGCCATGGTGTCGGGCGGCGCCTTGGCGTTCGCGGTCGGTTGCACGACGGTGTCAGTCATTGGCCTCTCCCTGCTGCCATTTGCGGCGCGCCAGGCCGAAATAGGAAAACAGCGTCGCGAATACCAGGAACGGGATCATCGACACCGCGATCGCGGCGCCTTCACCGAGCTCGCCGCCGGCGATGCCGCGCTGGAACGCCAGCGTCGCCAGGAGGTGGGTGGAGTTCACCGGGCCGCCGCGGGTGATGGCGTAGACCAGCTGGAAGTCGGTGAAGGTGAAGATGATCGAGAAGGTCATGACGATGGCGAGGATCGGCATCATCATCGGGAAGGTGATGTAGCGGAAGCGTTGCCAGGCGGTGGCCCCGTCCAGCATTGCGGCCTCGTAGAGCGCGGGGGAGATGGTTTGCAGACCCGCCAGCAGCGAGATCGCGACGAAGGGAATGCCGCGCCAGATGTTGGCGGCGATCAGCGAGAACCGCGCCGGCCAGGGCGAACCGAGGAAGTCGATATTGCTGTCGCGCCAATGCAGCACGTCGACCAGGAGGTAGGAGATGATCGAGAACTGCGGATCGTAGATCCACCAGAACGCCAGCGCCGAGAGCACGGTCGGCACGATCCAGGGCAACAAGATGATCGCGCGCAGCAGGCTCTTGAACGGAAAATGGTTGTTGAGCAGCAGCGCGAGCCAGAAGCCGAGCGCGAACTTCCCGAAGGTCGCAATGCCGGTATAGAGCACGCTGTAGAACACCGCGTTCCACCACAGGGGATCGGTGACCAGATACTGGAAGTTCTCAATACCGATGTAGACACCCCGCCGGCCGATCGTGGTGTCGGTGAAGGCCAGCCAGATGCCGAGCCCGAGCGGATAGGTCAGGAACACGGTCAAAAGCCCAATCGCGGGTGCAAGGCACATCACGATCAGGAACGGCTTGTAGTCGAACAGGCGCACGATCCAGTTCGGCTGCCGCTGCGCCAGCGCGGGGGAAGAGAGGGTGGTCACGGACATCAGGGCGTTGTCCTGTTCTTGGCTGTTACCACACCGTCATTGCGAGCGAAGCGACTTCTCCGCCGAAGCCTTGGCGAAGGCGGAAGCAATCCAGTCTGTCTTTGCAGTTGCATTCTGGATTGCCTCCTCGCTTCTTTCCTCGCAATGACGGCCGCGTTATCGGGCGTTACTTCGCAGCCTGCCGCCGGAAGTACCGCTTGCAGCGCTGCTCGGCTTCCGCGGCGGCGGCCTCCGGCGTCGCGGCGCCGGTCGCGACGGCCGCGAACATCTGGATCAGCACGTAGTCTGCGCTGACGGCACCCGTCGCCGTCGAGATCGGGCCCTTGTAGCCGTCGTAATAGGTGCTGTTCATCGTGTCCTTGAACAGCTTCACCTTGGGATCTTGCGACCACACGGCGGACTCGGCATAGGCTGCCAGCGGCTGGGACCAATAGCCGGAGTTGGCATTGAGCCACGGCTCGTACTGGTCCTTCTCCAGCATGTATTGCAGGAAGGCCTTTGCGGCGTTGGGATACTGGCTGTGCTTGAACACCATGGCATTGAGCGTCAGGCCGGCCATCGGCGAGATCTTGGCGACACCCTTGGGCAGCAGCTGATGCTCGCTGTCCTCGGCGATCGCCTTGGTTGCCGGGTCG
>NZ_JAEMSD010000806.1 GCF_016462955.1 Bradyrhizobium sp.
GGTGGGCCATGCGCGCCTGCATCGGCCGGGCGCTGGTGTTGGTGATGGCTTCGCGAAAGATCGAGGCGTCGAGCAACGTCTCGCGCCAGACGGCGAGGCCGAAGGTCGGCCGTCGCCGGAAGGCGTTGAACAGTTCGCGATGCGCGATGAAAGCGACGGTGGCGGGTCCCAGCGCACTTAGCCCATGGTCCATCTCGTCGATGAAGAGCCCCTGTGCGTCAGGCAGGTCGCCGGTGAGATGGAACGACAGATATTGCCGTCGCCCGCTGCCGAGCAGATGGTAACGGGCGACCATGCCGGACACGACGAGCGCGGAATGCTCGGGCTTATCGCCTTGACGGATGAAGTCCTCGTTCGGTTCGAAATCACGTTGCATGAAGGTGAGCGCCCGGATTTCGGTGATGTCCTCCTCCGCGAGCACCGTGTGCTCGCCGAGGTTCCGGATCAATACATCGTGGGCTTTATCCATACCGCTGCCAAAAATCGCACCGGTTCTATCAAATGATACGTCCGGCTTGCATTCAGCGGACTAGAACGCACAACGGAAGCACAGGTTGCTAACCGATTTGCGACACTGCGGTCGCATCCATCCCGTTCCCCCGAAAGCGGACCTAGCGCCCTTCTCATGAGTCCCACCACGATGCTGGAGCGCATCTGCCATCTGTTCACAGCTGATCGAGGCAAGCACCTTGATCGCATCAGCGACGCCTTGCCGAACGGCACGCCGCGAGAGCCGGCGCATCCGATGTCGGACCAGGAGCTCGCCCGCGCCATCCGGGAGTTCCACACCGGGCCGGTGTCCGACCGGACCCTCGCCGAGCTGTCGCGGCGCTTCGCCGAAGTGCCGCGAGACGCCTGAATCGCGCTGCTACGCTCATGCCACATCCGAAGTTTCTCGCGCATCTTCAGGCGATCGAAAACCTGTCCGAGGCCGAACGCGGGCAGGTCGCGGCCCTGCCCTCCACCCTGCGCCAGGTCGCGGACGGCGAGATCGTGCTGCGCCAGGGCGAGGCCGCCTCGCGCTGCGTCTTCGTCGTCAGCGGCTTCCTCTATCAGGCGCGCATCGTCGGCGACCGTAGCCAGATCCTCGCCTTCCATGTCCCGGGCGACATGCCGTGCCTGCACACACTGCTGGTCTCGCCCATGGATGCGGATCTCGTCGGCCTCGGGCCGACCATCGTCGGCACCGTCGCGCACAGCCAGCTCAAGCAGCTGCTCGACGGCTCGATCCATTTGACCCGCGCGTTCTGGCGCGAGACGCTGATCGACGCGGCGATCTCGCGGCAATGGATCGCCCGCCTCGGCGCGCAGGCGGCGCTGCCCAAAGTGGCCCATCTCATCTGCGAGCTTGCCGCGAGGCTGGAGGTCGTCGGCCTTGTCAAGGATGGCTGCTTCCAGATGCCGATGACGCAGCGCCACGTTGCGGACGCCTGCGGACTATCCATTGTCCACGCCAATCGCACCATCCAGGAGCTCAGGCATCGCGGATTGATTGCCTGGGAGGGCAGCGAGATCGAGCTGCTGCAAGCCGAGGAGCTGCGCAAGCTGGCGGATTTCCGGCCGGATTATCTGGGCTGAGCGCCGGCAGGAGATGCGACGCCTTCGCTTAGGCGCCGGCGCGCTCCTTCCGCCACGCCTCGCGCAACGGGCCGCTGCGCCCATGGACCGGGTCCGTGGGCGGTTTGCGGACCTTGGCGATGCGGTTAGCAGCGTCGGGACGCTCGCGCGTGTCGGTGCACTCGTCATAGGTCCCGCCTTCCGGATACGCGCCGACCACGAGAAAATCCCGGCTGGACTCGATGAGCCGATGCCCGGTGCCCGCGGGAAGGACCAGGACATCACCGGCCCTTAAGCTCAGAACCCGCCCCTTGACGCCGCCACACTCGATCCGGGCCGAACCGCGTGCCACGCCCATCACTTCGTGGATTTGCGAATGATAATGCACGAAGTCGTAGACGGTATCGCGCCACGAGCGGGCCCAGCCATTGCTGTCGAACAGCGCGTCGATGACGACCTC
>NZ_JAEMSD010000348.1 GCF_016462955.1 Bradyrhizobium sp.
GCTCGATCGTGGTTGGCAGGATTCTGGAGAACAAGTCCGAGACCTTCGGCTTCGACGCCCAGACCGAGGACTATGTCGACATGGTCGAGAAGGGCATCATCGATCCCGCCAAGGTGGTGCGCACCGCTCTGCAGGACGCCTCCTCCGTCGCCGGCCTCCTGGTCACCACCGAAGCCATGGTCGCCGAAACGCCGAAGAAGGAAGCTCCGCCCGCCATGCCGGCCGGCGGCGGCATGGGCGGCTTCTAAGCCTCCCTCCCGTGACAATGTTGCGAAGGCCGCCTCCGGGCGGCCTTCTTTTTTGCCGACCCTGCCTCTCCGCTTTCCAATTCAACCGGCAGCCAAAAACCACTACGGTGGCGCCGATTCTAACTGTCTGGGCATGATCCTCTCGAAAACCGCTTCACACTTTTTCCGGATCATGCCCGTTGCCCGAGGTCTTCGTCGATGCGCGCTCTTCTGGTTTGTTCGACTGCCCTGCTGGCGGCTCTGCTCGCCGTCTCGCCCGAGTTCGCATCCGCCCAGATGAAGCTGTCGCCGAAGGCGGCGGCGCCGGGCGGAGCCGAGGCGCGCTATTTCACCTCTCTCGACGGGCTGATGGACGGCAATGCCGACGTGATCCTGAAGGAGACGCGCCAGGGCAAGACGGTCACCGCGGCAATGCTCGACGTCTGCTACCCCATCGCGAAGAATTCCGACCGCAAGGACCGCTTCGTCGTCAATCTCCAGGTCGCCGGCCAGACGTTGACGGGAACGACGCAGAGCATCAGCGAGAAGTCGCCGGTCACCGTCAAGCTGACGCGCAAGCCGTCCGGCGACACGTTCGAGTTCCGCGGCCAGATCGCGATCGGCCAGGCGGTGACGGAGGTAACCTCGCCCGACAATTCCGATCTGAGCGAAAAGGAATTCTTGGACAGTCAGAGCTCCGACGACGGCATTACGCCGCAACCGAAGGATTTCACCGACGTCTCGCCGGAGGCGATCGCGGTCAGGGTCAAGCTCGACGCGGCGACCGAGTTCCTGAAGAGCCTGAAGGGCCAGGAGGTCGAGGTGACGCTGGCGAGCCTCAATGCCGGCTGCGACGCGCTGCGCGCGGGCGAGCAGACCATCAACATGTCGGTCGATCCCGAGCGCGCCGGCGCGCTGCTGTCCAAGTTCAAGGCGATGCCCGGCGTCACGGCGGCAGGCTGGACCGCGGGCATGGTCGAGATGGACCGCACCATCCGCTTTCCCGCGGCGGACTGGCGCGAGGGCGACAAGGTCAACAAGGGCAAGCTCGCAACCGCGGTCGCGAACGTGTTGAGCCGGACGCTGGGGGCAAAGCCGGTCTCGCAGAACGTCAACCCCGCGACCGGCAAGCTCAAGCTGGTGTTCAAGCGGCCCAATCCGGATTTCCCGGCTCTCGAGCTCACGGACACGATCGAGGTCGCAGGGCTCATATCGCCGGACAGGCCGGGCACCACCGACAAGCTCATGCTCTGGATCGGCAGCCCCGCGACCACGACCGCGGACGAGGGCAGCGGTGCGAGGCTCAACCTGTCCGAGGATGCCAGTCTGGACGAGGAAGGCGACCTGCCCGACGACAACGGCTCGATCGAGGCGCTTGCCAAGGAGCTGAAGGGCCAGCACTGGGACGCCGACAAGTCGGTGTGGAAGTGACTTTGTCATTCCGGGGCGACGCGCCAGCGTCGAACCCGGAATGACCCTGACGGTCAGTTCCCCGTCGTCCTGAAGCGCAGCGGCTTGGGACCTGCCAGCGTCAGTACGTCGCCCTGGCGCTTCCAGGTCTCGACGCTGCTCAGCGCTGCGACGAGCTCGTCGTCGGCTTGCGCCCGGGCCGGCGGACAGTTGCGGTCCTCGATCTGTCCGGGAACGAAGATCACGGTGTTGCCGGCGACCGAGAACTGGCCCTTGCCGCCCTTGCACCAGAGCTCCAGCACGACTTCGCCATGGTCGCCGATCTCGATGTTCGGAATGCGCTTCGAGCCTGCTTGCGGCAACGCTTCCAGCGTCATCTCGGTGCCGAAGGGAAACCCCTCCTGGGCCCGCGCGAGCGTCGACATCGCGAGCATTGCAACCGCCGCACACACCCATCGCTGGAGCGAAACCATGAGACCTCTCGACCGACCTGACTCGCCGCACCTTCTATAAGACAGCGGGTGCATTGAGAAGGCTCGCCCATGGCCGACGCAGGCGCAAAAAATCCCCGCGAGGCGAACCTCGCGGGGATTTGCGCCGCCTGGCGGCGGCGACCGCTATTTCAGGACCATCTCCGTGAACGGCCAGACATAGGCTTGCAACGTCACGAGGAGACCGACGAGGCACGCCAGCACGATCGAGTGCCAGAACACGAACCGCAGGATAGTGCCCTCATGCCCGTACCAGTTGGTGGCGGTGGAAGCGACCACGATCGACTGCGCGTCGATCATCTTGCCCATCACGCCGCCGGAAGAGTTCGCCGCGCTCATCAGAATCGGCGACAGGCCGAGTTGCTCGGAGGTGATCTTCTGGAGGTTGCCGAACAGGATATTGGACGACGTATCCGATCCCGTCAGCGCCACGCCGAGCCAGCCGAGCAGCGTGCCGAAGAAGGGATAGAGCACACCGGTCGCGGCAAAGGCGAGGCCGAGTGTCGCGTCGACGCCGGACAGGCGCGTCAGCGTGCCGATCGCGAGCATCGCCGAAATCGTGATCAGCGAGATCGCGCAGAGCCGGATGGTGCGGCCGTATTGGGCGATAAGCCTTCCGGGACCGACGCCCATCAGAACGCCGGAGATGATCGCCGCGATCAGCATGCCCGTGCCGGTGAAGGACAGGTAGGTGAAAGCGAACACCGCGCTCTCCTTGGTCGGTCCCGGCGCGACCGGCGGCATCTTGTTGATCATCTGGTGCAGCTCCGGCACCGGATAGTTCCAGACGAAGATCGCGTTCGCCCAGGTCTTGAAGGCACCGCTGCCCCAGATCAGCATCACGATGCAAACGATGATCCACGGTAACAGCGCGTCGAACATCTCCTTCTGCGTCAGCGGCGTCTTGTCGAGCGGCCTGGCCGCAGCCATTGTGGCGGCCGATTCATCGCGGCCACGCAGCGCGGGGGACAGCCAAAGCTGCTTCGGTTGCCATACCTTCAGGAACAGGATCAACGCCCCCATCGAGATCAGCGACGCACCGATGTCGACGATCCAGGGGTTGATGTAGTTCGAAATCACGAATTGCGGGATCGCGAACGTCAGGCCCGTGACGAGGATCGCCGGCCAGACGTCCTTCATGCCCCTCCAGCCGGCGAAGGCCCACACCACCCAGAACGGCACGAGCAGCGAGAAGAACGGCAATTGCCGGCCGACCATCGCACCCAGGATATAGGGGTCGAGCCCGGTGACGGAGGAAAGGCCCTGGATCGGCGTGCCCAGCGCGCCATAGGCGACCGGCGCGGTGTTTGCGATCAGCGACAGGCCGGACGCTGCGAGCGGCGAGAAGCCGAGCCCGATCAGCACCGCGCCTGTAATGGCCACCGGCGTGCCGAAGCCCGAGGCGCCTTCGAAGAACGCGCCGAACGAGAACGCGATCAGCAGCAATTGCAACCGCCGGTCCTCCGTGACGCCGCCGACGGCGCGTTTCAGCAGCTCGAAACGCCCCGTGGCCACCGTCACCTGATAGAGGAAGATGACGTTGAGCACGATCCAGCCGATGGGGAAGAACCCGGTCACGATGCCCAGCACCGATGCGCGGATCGACATGTTCGCCGGCATGGTGAAAACGAAGATCGTGACCAGATTGGTCAGGATCACGGCGATGATGGCTGCGATATGCGCCTGAACCCGTCCGCTCGCGATCAGAACCAGCAACGTGACGACGGGCACCGCCGCCGCGATTGTCGACAGCACCGGGCTGTTGAGCGGATCATAGATTTGGTTCCACATGGTCTTGCTCCCCACGCATGTTGGCCGCAGGCGGCCCGCGTGGAGAGCCGGTCCTGCTTGATGTCGCAAGCGACAAATCCCGAATTTGACGCGAGGCCTCGCGCATGCGGCGGTTCCATCCGCTCACAAGCTCGCGAAATCCCGTGGGACTCGACCCAGCGCCGCAGGCACCATGCTAGGGTTGCTGCGACAATCCAACGCAAATTATAGAATTTCCGACTTTAGTCTAAGCGCCTCCATTTCCCCCATCGGCTCAGCTATTTGGCTCTGGGCATTGTGCACATCCCCTGAGGAGACCCAGCTCTGTGAACAACATCCGCGCCACGCTCGCGATCGTCTGGCGAATCGCCATCCCTTATTTTCGATCGGAGGACAAATGGGCCGGCCGCGGCCTGCTTGCCGCTGTGATCGTGATCGAGCTGCTGCTGGTCGCCATCGACGTGCTGGTGAACCAGTGGTACAGCCGCTTCTACAACGACCTCCAGGAGCGCGACTGGAACGGCTTCGTCCGGGAACTTGGCGTCTTCACACTGCTCGCAAGCGCCAGCGTGGCGCTCTCCGTCTACCAGCTCTATCTCAATCAGTGGCTCCAGATTCGCTGGCGACAATGGCTGACGCGTCACTATCTGGGCGAATGGCTGAATAGCGCGACCCACTACCAGATGCAGCTCAAGGGCGATGCGGCCGACAACCCGGACCAGCGCATCACCGACGACGTCCGGAGTTTCGTCGAGCAGACTCTCAATATCGGCATCGGGCTGCTTTCCTCGATCGTCACGCTGTTCTCGTTCGTGATCATCCTGTGGGGCCTGTCGAACGCGGCACCGCTGCACTTGTTCGGTACCGATCTCATGATCCCCGGCTATCTGTGCTGGGGAGCGCTGATCTATGCGATCTTCGGCACCGCGCTGACGCACTGGATCGGCTCGCCTCTGGTCAACCTCAATTTCGAGCAGCAGCGCTACGAGGCCGACTTCCGCTTCAACCTCGTCCGCGTGCGCGAGAACTCCGAACAGATCGCGCTGCTCAAGGGCGAAGGCGCCGAGCGCCAGCGACTCCTGCATCGCTATGGTTTCGTCGTCGGCAATTGGTATGCGATCATGAGCCGGACCAAGCGTCTGACGGCCTTCACGGCGAGCTATTCCCAAGCCGCCGTGATCTTCCCCTTCATACTCACCGCACCTGCCTATTTTGCGGGTAAGATTCAACTTGGAGGGATGGTGCAGACCGGGTCCGCCTTCGGCAGCGTGCAGAAGGCCTTGTCCTTCTTCGTGTCCGCCTACCGCTCCCTGGCCGAATGGCGCGCGGTGGTTGCCCGTCTCGACGGCTTCGAGATGGCGGTCAGTTCGGCCGCCAACATTGCCGCGCACGAGCCGACCATCGGCATCGCGTCATCCGGCGGCAGCAACGCCGTCGCGTTCGAGCAGCTGCTGGTGAAGCTGCCCAACGGCAAGCCGCTGGTCGCGTCACATGCCTTTACGATCGAACCGTCGGAGCGGGTGCTGGTGACCGGGCCATCCGGCTCGGGCAAATCCACGCTGTTCCGTGCCGTCGCCGGCATCTGGCCGTTCGGCACCGGCAGGATCGCCATCCCCGAACAAGCCAAGCTGATGATGCTGCCGCAGCGTCCTTATTTCCCGGTGGGCCCGCTCGGCGATGCCATCATCTATCCGGCCGAACACGGCGCCATAGCCCCCGAGAAGATCAGAGAGGCACTGACTGCAGTGGGGCTTCCCGACCTCTCCGGGCGGCTGGACGAGGACGGCCACTGGAACCGGACGCTGTCGCTTGGCGAGCAGCAGCGGCTCGGGCTCGCCCGCGCACTGTTGCACATGCCGGACTATCTTTTCCTGGACGAGGCCACGGCATCGCTCGACGAACCCTCCGAGGCCCGACTCTACCGCCTGCTGGCAGAGAAGCTGCCGCAGGCCACCATCGTCTCGATCGGCCACCGCTCGACGCTGGACGCCTTCCACACCCGCAAGGTGGCGCTGGTGAAGGACGGTCCGATCCACGTTCTCGGCGGCGCAGCGCCGGCCGAGAAGGAGCCGAGCGCGGCGGGCTGAGGCCTGAAGGGCGCGCCGCTCGATTGGGCGTGCTCCGAACCAGCGCTTCCACACACTCTCATCATGGCCACAAAGCAAAAGGGCGGCAGGTTGCCCTGCCGCCCTTGCCAAGTTCGCTCGATGCGAAGCTTACTTCAGGTTGGTCATCGCCGTCAGGTCGACAGAGAGCTTGGCGACGCCAGCAGCGCTACACCAGTTGGAGCCGAAAGCCGTGGCTGCGTTCGCGCCACCGTTGATCGGGGTGACGAAGGCAGGGCTGGAGTTGGTGGCGGAGAAGTCGCTGGTGAAGGCGTTGCAATCACCCTTCGACAGATCGGTGTCGTAGTAGCGCAGATCGAGCGTGAACACCTTGTAGGTGAAGCCGACGCCGACGTTCCAGGTGTTGTAGCTCGGCTCCTTGATGCCGTTCGCGTACCGCGGATCGCCTGCGATGCCGTAGAAGATGTCGGAGGTGCCGAGCCACTGGCGGCCGAACTCGCCCGACACATACATGCCGACGCCGCTGGCGCCGAAGGTCGTGCTCGGTGCAGTCCACTTGGCCGTGACCGAGGCGTAGTTGCCCCAGGCGCCGAGGTTCAGGAAGTTCGGCGAATAGTACTCGTTGAAGCCGACCGACCACTGGTCGTTGATGGCGATGTTCAGCTTGGCATAGGCTTCGAAGAAGCTCGCGTCCTTCTTGGCGAAGTTGCCGTTGATCGGAAGGCCGATGGCGCCCTGGGAGTTATCCAGACTGGTACCGCAATTGCCCTGCGCGAGGGTGCCCTGCGAGCCGAAGCAGCTTCCGCCCGGATAGAGGTAGCCCCAGACACCGAAGTCGAAGGCGAACATGCCGAAGGTCGGCCGGATACCGCCGTAGATGTCGACCTCGGCCGCAGCGCGGTTCGGGAACGAGATGCTCGCGGCGGCGGTACCGACATAGAGCTGGAGGTCCTTGGTGACGTTGTAGCGCGGCTCGAAATAGGCCGTGACCGACGGGTTGTGGTTCGACTGGGTAATACCGCGGAAGATGTAATCGTTGGTGATGCCGGCGCCGAAAGCGATATCCCACGGATCGAAGGCCGGCGGCGGCGGAGCCTTCAGCGCCTTGACGCGCAAGTCTGCCGCGAAAGCCGAACCCGTCGTCACCAATGCCAGCGCCGTTGCCAACAATGCCACTTTTTTCATTTCGATCCCCATCACCAGTTCTTAAACCCCAGTCGGATCCCGGAAGCCCCCCGGGGCGCTCGACCTGATTGCAAATTCATTACTGCGACAATCTGGATTGGCGGATAGAAACCGTGAAGCAAAAAGCGCGGGCATCTGCCGACTTTTTAGGCGTTTTGACCAATTCACGAAAGGTTGTCCGCCTGTGTTGCTTCTCGATCACATTATTTGCATTCCAAAGTGCACGG
>NZ_JAEMSD010000807.1:0-1728 GCF_016462955.1 Bradyrhizobium sp.
CGGCCGGACGCGCCCGGGAATCCGTGGGCGTCGGCGGGATTACGGCGCGGCTGCCGCCGCCGTCCTTGCGTGATGAGGCGCGTCTGAACTCATCGCGGATCGGCCACTTGGCTTTTTCCGCCGCAACCTGGACGCACTCGATCAGAGCCGTGTTCTTGGCTTCGCGCCGGTGCGCCTTCATGTCGCCGTCGCGATAGGCGTTGAGAATCCGGAACTCCATCGGGTCCATGCCGATGAGGCCCGCGAGCTTGTCCATCTGGCATTCGATGGCAAAATCCATCGCGGTGACGCCGAAGCCGCGCATGGCGGTCGCCGGCGTGCGGTTGGTGAAGACGCAATAGACGTCGCCATAGACGTTCGGGATGGTGTAGGGCCCCGGCAGGTGCGCGGCACATTTCACCGCGGCATAGCTGGAGAGCCGCGTATACGCGCCGCTGTCGAAAAATGCCCGGATTTTGCGCGCGACGATGCGGCCGTCGCGCATCACGCCGTCCTTGATGTAGATGCGCTCGGCGCCGCGCGGCGGGCCGTACTGCATCTCTTCCTCGCGCCCGAACACGTAGCGAACGGGGCGGCCGGTCAGCATCGCGCCGAGGATCGCGAGCGGCTCGGTCAGCGTGTCGACCTTGCCGCCGAAGCCGCCGCCGACGGTGCCGCCGATGAAGTGGAAGGTGTTGGAGGGCACGTCCAGGATCTTGGCGCAGGTGTCGACGGAGAAGAACAGCGCCTGCGTCGAGGTGTAGACGACGTAGCGGCCGTTGGTATCGGGCGCGGCGATGGCGCCGTTGGTCTCGGTCGGCGCGTGCTCGATCGGTGACATCTGGTAACGCTGTTCGAGCACGTGGTCGGCGGTCGCCAGCGCGGCATCGGCGTCGCCGAAGCGAAGGCGCTGATGATCGTAGGCGTCGTGATAGATGAAGGCGTTCTTCGGATAGGTCTCGTTGACCACCGGCGCGCCGGGCTTGAGCGCATCCTCGACGTCGAACACCGTCGGCAACGGTTCGTAGTCGATCTTGACCTTTGCGATGGCCTCGAACGCCTCGCGCTCGCTGTCGGCGACGATGGCGAGGATCGGCTCGCCCTTGTAGCGGACCTTGTCGACGGCCAGCGACGGCTCGTCGTCCTTGCCGAAGTTGATCAGGCTGAGCAGCGTGTTTAGATTGACCGGCACGTCTGCACCGCGAATGATCCGGCGCACCCCGGCAGAGCGTTCGGCCTCCGTGGTGTCGATGCGGCGCAGCCTTGCATGCGCCTGGGTCGACCGGACCACCTTCAGGTGCAGCATGCCCTGGAGGTTAGGATCGCCAAAATAGCTGGACGTGCCCGTGATGTGGCCGAGCATGTCCTGGCGCTGCGTGCCCTTGCCGATTTCCTTCAGGTTGTCGTCGCGCTCGTCGGCGAAGATGTCCTTGCGTAGTTCCAGCATGGTTTGACCTCAGGCGCTGGCCCGGCCGCCGGCGGCCGCCAGGATGGCATTGATGATCGGCTCGTAGCCGGTGCAGCGGCAGATGTTGCCGGAGATCGCCTCGATCACGTCGACCCGACTCGG
This sequence comes from Bradyrhizobium sp., assembly GCF_016462955.1. Taxonomy (GTDB): domain Bacteria; phylum Pseudomonadota; class Alphaproteobacteria; order Rhizobiales; family Xanthobacteraceae; genus Bradyrhizobium. Next base: position 1,550 of record NZ_JAEMSD010000807.1, read on the forward strand.
CGAGGGGTTGCGGTCGAGCAGGGCCTTTGCGGCCATCAGCATGCCCGGCGTGCAATAGCCGCATTGGGCGGCAAAATTGTCGGCGAAGGCGCGTTGCAGCTGATGGAGGTTCGGGCCTTGCTTCATGCCGTCGAGCGTCTCGACCGAGCGGCCCGCGACGGTTTCGGCCAGCGTCAGGC
>NZ_JAEMSD010000807.1:1738-2014 GCF_016462955.1 Bradyrhizobium sp.
GGCCAGCTATTCCTGTCCCGAGAGCAGGCGGCGCAGATGCACGCCGACAATCTCGCGGCGATACCAGGCGCTGCCGAGCGCGTTGTCGGATGGCGATGTTCCTTCGCTTGCCGCGGAGGCCGCGGCAGCGATCGTCGCCGCATCCAGCGAGCGTCCCTCCAGCGCGCGTTCGGCCGCCCTGGCGCGGATCTGTGTCGGGGCCATCGAGCCCAGCGCGATCCGCGCGCCGGCGATCCGTCCGCCGCTGACCGGCAGATGTGCAGCAAGCGTGATTAC
>NZ_JAEMSD010000029.1:0-377 GCF_016462955.1 Bradyrhizobium sp.
ACACCGGACCTCGTTTTGCCGACGTCTGCGATGCCTTGATTACGCAGACCGAATGCATGACCCGCGCCGCCCTTGCTGCCGCGCCCGACGGCGAATGGACCTGGCGCGATCAACTCGACGGCGACGGCATCGACACCGACCCGGTTTCCATCGTGGTGAGCTTGCGAAAGCAGGATGATACACTGGTCGTCGACTTCGAGGGGACCGCGCCACAGGTGAGGGGCCCGCTCAATGCATCGCCGGCGGCGATGCTGTCGGCGGCTCTGTTCTTCATGCGCACGCTGGCACCGGACGCCCCCAACAATGCCGGCTGCCTTGCGCCACTGACGCTGAAGCTTCCACCCGGTAGCCTGGTCAATCCGGTGATGCCGGCGGCC
>NZ_JAEMSD010000029.1:387-21411 GCF_016462955.1 Bradyrhizobium sp.
GGGCGTGGCGCCGCACGCCGGGGTGGCCACCGTGCTCGCGCTCAGCGGCACGCGGGCCGACGGGCGACGCTGGATGCTCACCGAAATCATTGCCAGCGGCGCCGGCGCCAGCGTCCACGCGCCCGGCCGCGCCGGCGTCTCCACCGACGTCGGCAATGCGCGCAACACCCCCGTGGAGGTGATCGAGACCGAAGCGCCCCTGCGTGTGGAATGCTACGAGATCCGCCGCGGCAGCGGCGGTGCCGGTCTGCAATGCGGCGGCGACGGCGTGCGCCGCGCCTATCGGCTGCTCGAAGGCCAGGGGTGGGTCGCCTATCGCGGCGAGCGCCATGTCGGCCGTGCGCGCGGTGCTCGAGGCGGCGAGGCCGGCGCAACGTCGATGGCCCGGGTTTTGCGTGTGGACGGAGCGATCGAGCTCTTGCCTGCGCGCGCCCGCATCGCGTGGTCCGCCGGCGACCTGCTGATCATCGAAACCGCTGGCGGCGGCGGCTGGGGTCGTCTCGCTCCAATTGAATCCGCCAATCCACCCGCAAGGAGTTGCCCATGATCCGTTTCCCGATGTCGCGCTGTGCGACGCTGGCGTTGGCCAGCTTCGCGATGCTCATGCCTGCACTGGCCCATGCGCAATCAACCTACCCGAACAAGCCGATCCACATCGTGGTGCCGTTCGCGCCTGGCGGCAGCACCGACGTGCTGGCACGGCGTGTGGGAGAAAAACTCGCCGCGGCCTGGGGACAGCCGGTGGTGGTCGACAACCGTCCCGGTGCCGGCGGCGCCCTGGGCGCCGACTTCGTGGCCAAGTCCGCACCCGACGGCTACAACCTGTTGGCGGGGGTGACTGGCAGCAACGCCATCGCGCAGGCGCTGTATCCGAAGTTGCCCTATAACGTGATCAACGACTTCGCACCCGTGTCGATGATGGTGAACTCGCCGCTGGTGCTGGCCGTCAATCCCGAAGTCAAGGCAAACACGCCGGCCGAGTTTCTCGCCCTGGCCAAGTCGAAACCGGGCGAGCTGAGTTACGGTTCGGCCGGCAACGGCACGTCGATGCATCTCACCGGCGAGATGTACAAGCAGGCGACCGATGTTTCGATGGTGCACGTTCCCTATCGTGGGAGCGCGGCCATGCTCACTGACCTCATGGGCGGTCAAATCCAGGTCACGTTCGGCGACGTCCTGGTGCTGATGCCGCAGATCCAGGCCGGAAAGATTCGCGCGCTGGCCGTCACCTCGAAAACCAGGCACCTGCTGTTGCCGAACGTGCCGACGCTCGATGAATCGGGGCTGAAGGGTTTCGAGGCGCTGTCATGGCAAGGCCTGTTCGCGCCGGCCGGCACGCCGCCCGAGGTGGTCGAGAAGCTGAGCGCGGAAGTGAACAAGGCCATGCAGTCTCCCGACATCAGGGACTACTTCGCGGCGCAGGGCTTCATCGTCCAGGGCTCGACTCCCGAGGCCTTCAAGGCCTTTGTCGCGAGCGAGGTGCAGAAGTGGACGCCGATCGTGAAGAATTCGGGGGCCCAGGTGAATTGAGCTGCCGCCGCCGGCGCGGTGCTCATTGGAATTCGCCGGCGGCCTAGCGCAACACGACCTTTTGATCGGTCCAACGAAGATAGTGTCGCGGCGCTGCGCCGAGCTCACGCTTGAACATCGCGGCGAAGGCGCTCGGGCTGTCATAGCCGACGTCAAGTGCCACGCAAGTCACGGGTTCGCCCGCGCCGAGGCGAGCCAGGGCTTCCAGAAGCCGTACGCGCTGGCGCCAGACGGAGAAGCTTTGGCCCGTCTCTCGGCGAAACAGCCGCGTCAGCGTTCGCCGGCTGAGGCGACACCTGTCGGCCCAATCATCGAGCGTGAGGTCGGAGGAGGGGTCGCCGAGCACTGCCTTGCAGATCGCCGCAAGTCGGGGATCCGGAGGCACCTCCACGTGCAGCGTCACTTCCGGCATGCCTGCGATTTCGGTGAGCAGAAGTTCGAGCAGCTTGCCGTCGCGCCCATCCTGGTCGTAGGTCTGCGGCATCCGCACCGCCTCGTCCATCAGGGCTTCGACGAGTGAGGAAGCGCGAATCAGGCGGCATGTCTCCGACGTCTTCCGCAGGCGATCAGGCGTGACATAGATCGTTTGGGCCTCGACTTCGCCCCAGGCCCGCGACTGATGGACGACGCCGGCCGGAATCCACAGACCATGCCCCGGTGGAACCACGAAATGACCGCGCTCGGTCATCATCGCCGTGACGCCGGTGATCTGCAGTATGAACTGATCACGTCGATGCGAATGCCGCGTGCTGGTGCTCTCGTTCGGATAGGTCGCGGTCATCGCGGCGACCGGCCGCGCGATCGTCTGAAGATGTCCGGCATAGTTTGCGGCCGCCGCCGGGCCCGCCTGCTTGTTGCAGGCCCGCAATTCGCCAGTGACGTCCCGCCTCGCTACGACTCTCACGTGTCGTGAACTCCCTGATGAGGTCCTTTTCGCAAGGCTCTTATGCATCTTCTGGGCCAGATATGGCCCGTTCGCGACGGTTATTGTCCTCCATCAGGTAGCGCGGGACAACGTGTTTGGCAACAATACGGGCGCCCACGACATTCGCTCGAACCGAATGCGAGGCTGGGCCAGTCGATATGCGACTACGGAGAGCTCGATGAACAGACGCGAATTCACCCAGGCTATGCTGGCCGCTGGCGCCGCCCTTCCGTTGGGCATTACCCGCGCAGCCGGCCAGACCCGCGGCGGAACGCTCAACACCATCATCCAGCCCGAGCCGCCACTTCTGGTCACCGCCTTCAACCAGCAGCAGCCGACACTGACGCTTGGCGGCAAGATCTACGAGAGCCTGCTCAAATACGGCGCCGACCTCAAGCCGATGCCCGGCATGGCGCAGTCCTGGGAGATTTCGCCTGACGGCCTGACCTATACGTTCAAGCTGTTTCCGAACATCACCTTCCATGACGGCAAGCCAATGACGTCCGAAGATGTCGTGTTCAGCTGCATGAAGGTGCTGACCGAGACCCATCCGCGCGCACGGCAGAACTTCGCCCGCGTCGCCTCCGCCGAAGCGCCGGATCCGCTCACCGTCGTGTTCAAGCTGAAGCAGCCCTTCGCGCCGTTCCTCGGCTGCTTCGACTGTACGTCGGCGCCAATCGTACCCAAGCACATCTATGAAGGGACCGACTTCCGCAAGAACCCGCTGAACGACAAGGCGATCGGCACCGGCCCGTTCAAGCTGAAGGAGTGGGTGCGCGGCTCACATGTCCATCTGGTGCGGCACGAGGGCTATTATCTGAAGGACCAGCCCTATCTCGACGAGATCATCTATCGCATCATTCCGGACTCGGCCTCGCGCGCTCTGGCGCTGGAGAACGGTACGGTGCAGCTCGTGCAGTGGGCGGACATCGAGTTCTTCGACGTGCAGCGCTTCAAGGCGCAGAAGAATCTGGAGGTCACGACCAAGGGCTACGAATATTTTGCGCCGCACCAGTGGCTCGAGATGAACAACCGCATCGCGCCGATGAACGACAAGCGCTTCCGCCAGGCGGTGATGCATCTGATCGATCGTGACGCGCTCGCCAAGCGCGTCTATTTCGGCAGCGCCAAGGTCGCGACAGGCCCGATCTCGTCCAAGACGAAATTCTATGACGGCAAGGTCAAGCGGTACGATTATTCAATTGAGAAGGCCAAGGCGCTGCTCGACGAGATGGGGCTGAAGCCCGACGCCAACGGCAAGCGTGCCGAGATCAAATATGTCGTGCCGCCCTACGGTGAATCCTACCAGCGCGCCGGCGAATTCTTCCGCCAGAGCTTTGCTCGCGTCGGCATCGATCTCGTCCTTGTCGGCACCGATATGGCGGGCTGGGCCGAGAAGGTGGGCAATTGGGACTACGAGATGACCCAGAACCTGCTCTACCAGCTGGGGGATCCCGCCCTCGGTGTCGCTCGCACTTATGTGTCGTCGAATATCAAGAAGGGCATCCTGTTCTCGAATACGCAGGGCTACTCCAACCCCGAAGTGGACAAGCTGTTCGACGAAGCTGCGGTCACGCTCGACGAGGCCAGGCGCCAGGAGTTGTATTCCAGGGTGCAGCAGATCCTGGTCGAAGACGTGCCGGTCGCCTGGACGCTTGAACTCGAATATCCCATCATCTACGACAAGGCGTTCAAGAACGTCGTATCGACCGGCATCGGATCGCACGAGACCTTCGGGGCGGTCTACAAATCGTGATCCGACTCGGCAACGCAGCGACGATCGGGCTGATGGCGCTGAGCCGGATCGCCCAGCTCATCGCGGTCATCCTCCTCATCGCCACCTTCAACTTTGTTCTGGTGCGTGCGGCCCCCGGCGATCCAGCTCAGGTCATGGCGGGGCAGTCGGGCGCGTCCGATCCGAAATTGCTGGAGGATCTGCGCAAGGAATACGGGCTGGACAAGCCTTACGTCGTGCAGCTCGCGAGCTATCTTGGCCGCGTGGTCAAGCTCGATCTCGGCTACTCCTACCGCCAGCGCCGCCCCGTGGCCGATCTTGTTCTCGAACGACTGCCGGCGACATTGCTGCTGACGGTCACCGCGTTCTGTCTGGCGCTCCTGATCGGTACGACGCTCGGCGCCCTGGCGGGGCTTGCGGCAGGTACGGTGCTCGACACGGTCTTCACCGTGCTGTCGCTGGTGCTCTATGCGACACCCGTATTCTGGCTCGGGCTGATGCTGGTCCTGGTCTTCTCGGTAACGCTCGGCTGGTTGCCGCCGTTTGGTTACGAGACCATCAACGTCAAGCTCTCGCCGATCGAACGTGCACTCGATGTTGCCAAGCACTTGATCATGCCGGTGACCTCGCTGGCGGCGATCTACCTGGCCATCTACGCTCGTCTGATGCGATCTTCGATCATCGAGGTCGCCCAGCAGGACTTCATCAAGACCGCGCGCGCCAAGGGCCTGACCGGCCCCAGCATCGTCTTCGGCCATATGCTGCGCAACGCCCTGGTGCCCGTCGTCACCGTCGCCGGCATGCAGGCGGGCGCGCTGGTCGGCGGCGCCGTGGTCATCGAGACCGTGTTCGCCTGGCCGGGGCTCGGGCGGCTGACATTCGATGCCCTGCTGCAGCGCGATTATCCCGTGCTGCTCGGCATTTTCCTGATCCTGTCGATCGTCGTCATCGTGCTCAATCTCCTGACCGACCTGATCTACAAGCTGATCGATCCCCGCATGACCACGGGAGCGGCGTGATGGATGCGGTCCGCTCCTTCCTGCGTCATCCCTCGGGCATGGTCGGCCTCGTCGTGCTGCTCATCGTCGTGATCGTCGCGATCGTGGCACCGGTCGCCTTTCCGGTCTCGCCCTGGGAGATGGTCAGTGCGCCCTTCACGCCGCCCGGTGAGGACGGACTTCTGCTCGGCGGCGACACGCTCGGCCGTGATGTCGCGGCCGGCGTTGCCTATGGTGCGCGCGTGTCGCTCGTAATCGGAATCGCCTCGGCCATGGCCGCCATGGTGATTGGCGTCACGATCGGCGCGATCTCAGGCTATTTCGGCGGCAAGGTTGATCTCGTCCTGATGCGGATGACCGAGCTCTTCCAGACCATCCCCGCCTTTGTGCTGGCCATTCTCCTGGTTGCGACCTTCAACCCGTCGCTGCTCACGATCATCCTGACCATCGGTGCAGTGAGCTGGCCGCCGCTGGCGCGCCTCACCCGTGCAGAATTCCTGCGCCTGCGCAACCGCGAATTCGTCGAGGCGGCGCTGTGCCAGGGCGAGGGCACCCTGCGTATCGTGCTCGGTCACATCCTGCCCAATGCGATCTCCCCGATCCTGGTCGTGACCTCGCTGACGGTCGCGACCGCCATTCTGTTGGAGAGCGCCCTTTCGTTCATGGGCCTTGGCGACCCCAACCTGATGTCCTGGGGGTTCATGATTGGTGCGGGGCGCACCGTCATTCGCAATGCCTGGTGGATGAGCGTGTTTCCCGGGCTTGCCATCCTCATCACCGTGCTTGCGATCAACCTGTTCGGCGAAGGCCTCTCCGATGTCCTCAATCCCCGTGTGTCGAGGCGCCGATCATGAGGGGCACCGTGCAAGCCATGGCCCCCGTGCTCTCGGTCGAAAATCTCTCGATCGCGCTGCCTGATGGCGGTGATCGCCCCTTCGCGGTCGAGAATGTTTCGTTCGAGGTGAAGCCGAACGAGGTCGTCTGCCTCGTCGGCGAGTCCGGTTCGGGCAAGTCCATGATCGCGCATGCACTGTTGTCGTTGCTGCCGAAGGGAGTCGCCGTCGCCTCGGGCACGGTGATGGTCGCAGGCAAGAACCCGGTGGAGCTCGATCGACAGGCCCTGCGTCGCCTGCGCGGCGGCGACGCAGCGATGATCTTCCAAGAGCCGCTGTCCTCGCTGAATCCGCTCAAGCGCGTCGGTAAGCAGATCGAGGAGATGATCCTCACACATCAGGAGCCGACGCCGTCGGCAAGTGAAGTTTACGACCGCGTGCAGCAGCTTCTGACGCAGGTGGGCTTGCCCAACCCGAAGCTGCTCGAAAAGAGCTATCCGTTCGAGCTGTCCGGTGGCCAGCGTCAGCGGGTCATGATCGCGATGGCGATGGCAAACCGGCCGGCGCTGCTGATCGCGGACGAGCCGACCACTGCGCTCGACGTCACCACCCAGCGTCAGATCCTAGGTCTGATCGACGATCTCAGGCGTGACCGGGGGATGGGCGTGCTGCTCATCACGCATGATTTCGGCGTCGTCGCTGACGTCGCGGATCGTGTCGTGGTGCTGCGTCACGGCAAGGTGGTGGAGCAGGGGACCGTCGAGGAAGTTCTCCGCCATCCCAAGGCCGACTATACGCGCGAGCTGATCGACGCGGTGCCGAAGGCCCGCCTCGACCAAATCAACCGGAAGGACGTTCACTCGGAGCCTCTGCTAGAGGTGATCGGTCTCCAGAAGACGTTCCGGGTCAAGCGCGGCTTCCTTCAGCCGCCGCGCGAGGTTGTCGCCGCCGACGGCATTTCGTTGACGCTCCATGAAGGCGAGACGCTTGCGGTGGTCGGCGAGTCGGGTTCCGGCAAGTCCACCCTCGGTCGCATGATCCTGCGGCTGACCGAGCCCGACGATGGAGCCATTCGCTTCAACGGTCAGGATCTGCGCCGGCTGCGTGGCGAGGCGCTCCGCCAGGCGCGCAAGCAGCTTCAGATCGTTTTCCAGGACCCCTTCGCCAGCCTCGATCCGCGCCAGAAGATCGGCGACGCCATCGCCCGTGGCCCAATGGCCTTTGGCACCTCGCGCGCTGAAGCGATGGAGCAGGCCAAGAAGCTGCTGATGCGGGTCGGCCTCAGCGCGGTCGCCGCCGATCGCTACCCCCATGAATTTTCCGGCGGCCAGCGCCAGCGCATCTGCATCGCCCGGGCGCTCGCTCTGAAACCGCGCGTGCTGATCGCGGACGAAGCGGTGTCGGCGCTCGACGTCTCCGTGCAGGCACAGGTGCTGGCGCTGCTCGCCGAGCTGCGAAAAGAGATGAAGCTCGCCATGGTCTTCATCACACACGATTTGCGCATCGCCGCGGAGATCGCCGACCGCGTCATCGTGCTCCAGAAGGGCCGCATCGTCGAGGAGGGCGCCACCGCCGACGTTTTCATCGCGCCTCAAGCGACCTATACGCGCGACCTGCTCGATGCGATTCCGGGCCGCAACTTCTTCGACCAGCCGGGTTTTGCCAACGAGACCGGCAAGATTCCGACAGCAAGGATGAGTTCATGACCGATAGCGTTTCCCTTCCAGCCGCCGCGCGCGAACGCATCGAGGCCGCCGTGGATGCCGCCTTCGACAAGCAGATCGACGCCACCATCGCGTTCACCGCGATTCCGAGTACGCGCGCGGCCGAAGCCCCCTGTCAGGACATGTTCGCAAAGTTACTGCGCGAGCGCGGCTATGAGGTCGACGATTGGGTCATCAATCAGGACGATCTCAAGACACTGCCCGGTTACGGCCCCGTCGAGACCGATTTCTCTCGCGCGCGCTCCGTCGTCGGCACTTACCGGCCGGCGAAGGAGGAGGGTCGTTCCCTGATTCTCCAGGGCCATTGCGACGTCGTGCCGGCAGGTCCTCTCGACATGTGGGAGCGGCCGCCGTTTCAGCCGGTGGTCGAGGGCGGCTGGCTGTATGGCCGCGGCGCCGGCGACATGAAGTCCGGCACCATCTCGGCGCTCTACGCTCTCGATGCGATCAAGGCAGCAGGCTACAGGCCCAAGGGCCGCATTCACCTCCAGTCGGTGATCGAAGAGGAGAGTACCGGCCTCGGCGCGCTTTCGACCCTTCAGCGCGGCTACCGCGCCGATGCCTGTATCCTGCCCGAGCCGACCGACGAAAAGTTGATGCGCGCCCAGGTCGGCGTGATCTGGTTCCGGTTGAAAGTGCGCGGAATACCCGTCCATGTCGCACGCGCCGGTACCGGCTCGAATGCGATCAAGGCTGCCATCCATCTGATCCAGAAGCTCGAAAGCCTCGAAGCCGAATGGAACGAGCGCGCCAAGACGCACCCATCCTTCAAGTCCGTCGATCACCCGCTCAACTTCAATCCCGGCATCATCAAGGGCGGGGACTGGGCCTCCAGCGTTCCCGCCTGGTGCGACGTTGATTGCCGCATCGGCGTTCTGCCCGGCTGGAAGATTGCCGACGCCCAGGCCGAGATCGTGGATTTTGTCAGCAAGGCGGCGCGCTCGCATCCTTTCCTCGCCAACAACCCGCCCGAGATCGTCTGGTCCGGCTTCCTGTCGCCGGGCTATGAAGCAACGGAGATCCAGGAAAGCGAAGCCGTCTTGGCTCCGATCTACGAGCATGTGTTCGGTCGCAAGCTGACGGATTTTTCGTCTACCGCGCTGACGGACGCACGCTTCTATGGCCTCGATTTCGGCGTTCCGGCATTCTGCTTCGGTGCAAGAATGGAAGGCGCGCATGGCTTCAACGAGCGCGTCGACCTCGCCTCGGTGAAGCGAGTCACCAAGGCGCTTGCGCTGTTCGTCGCGAGCTGGTGCGGAATCGAGGTGAAGTAGCTCGAGCATGTTCGGGAAGATGTGCAGCAGTCCTCCAAAGATCATGCACAATCAGAACCGAGGCAAGCTCGCCAAACAGGGAGGTTCGCAATGGACAGCGAGGGTGCAGGCGGCAAGCCGCTGGTCAAAACCCAAGAGGATCTGCGCGCGCATTTCGGGCAGGTGAACTTCATCGCCGAGAAGAAGGTTCTCCATCATCTCGACAAGTTCTGCCGCGACTTCATCGCGTTGTCCCCCTTCCTCGTCCTCGCGACGAGCGACGGCAATGGCCACGCCGACGCAAGCCCTCGCGGCGACGCGCCGGGTTTCGTCGCCGTGCTCGACGACAACACGCTGCTGATTCCCGACCGCCGCGGCAATAACCGCGTGGACACGTTCGGCAACATCATTGCCTCGCCCGGGATCGGCCTGATCTTCATGGTGCCTGGAATCAACGAGACCCTGCGGGTCAACGGGCGCGCGGAGATCTCGCAGGATGCCGCGCTATTGGCGCCGCTCGCGGTGCAGAACGTCGTCCCGGTCATCGGGATCAAGATCCATGTCGAGGAGGCCTACTTTCACTGCGGCAAGGCGCTCATGCGCTCGAAGCTGTGGAGTCCGGGGGCCCAGGTCGAGCGCAGCAGCTTCCCGACACTCGGCCGGATCATCGCCGAGCAGACTGCAGCCATCGAGACCGAAGTCGCTGAGAGGACGTTGGAAGAAGGGTATCGTACGAGGCTCTACTGAGTGGCGACTTGCGCATGCCATACCGAGGTGCGATCGTCAGTGCTGCAGACAAGGCCACGAGCGCTATTCTTCGGGTTAGATTGGCGAAGCGATTGACGCCGCCAACGCGCCTTCGCATAGAGCGGCCGCATTCAGAACTCTGAAATCTTCATGACGCCGACCGATGAACTGGATGCCCACGGGAAGGCCGTTTTCCGCGAATCCTCCGCGAATAACCGCGGCGGGCTGTCCCGTCTGATTGAACATCGCAGTGTATGTCGTGATGTCCAGGAGCCGGCCTTCGTCAGGGGCGGCTTGATCCGCCGGGGGAGCCCACGACGTGAGTCGTGGGGGCGACGATCAAATCGAATGGAAGAGTCCGCTCGATTACAGCGGCTTTTGCACGTTCCAGTTCGTCGCCCGCCTTTTTGCATATCAAATATCAGGCAAGGCGGCCTCGCCATTGCGGACGCGGCCGACGCTATTGTGGCCCTGGTGAGCACGATGTTAAAGCCCGGAGTTAGCGGGGTCGGATTGCATGCCGCGGCCGCAAAGCTGCCTGTGGGTGAGAGCCGTCATTCGTAGCTCAGTGCTTCACGCCCGCGAACAGGGTAGGAATGCGGACCGACGCGGTCGCTGAGCAGCTCCGAGAGCAGGCCCGTCAAAGCTGCCGCATCCGATGCGCCCAGCCTGTCCAGAACGTCCTGCTGAACGGACTTGATGAGCGGGCCAATATCCCTGAATTGCGCTGCGCCTCGCTGCGAGATGAAAATCAGGACCCGGCGCCGGTCATGTGGATCGGGCGCACGATAGACCTGTGCCGACTCGACCATTTTGTCGATGATCTTCGTGAGCGTCGGGCCATCGACAAAGAGGCGGGTTGCCAGGTCGCCCATCGCCAGCCCGTCTGCTTCGGTGAGCGCCTCGAGCACGCGGTACTGGTGAAGAGACAGGTTTCGCGGCTTGAGCTCAGCTTCCAGCATCTGCTCAAGCCGGCGATTCACGCCTCGGATGAGTTCAGGGAGGTCCACGTCGCACCCTCGGCGAATTACTTCATCTTTCAATATTTGCCTTGGAACGCAACGAGGAGCAAGCGAAAAGCAGGTTTGGGCACAACTGCCTAGGGAAGGGGCGAATGCATCGGCCGGCGCCCTGAAAAAGGGCATGTTCCCGTCGGCATCGAGCGTTCTCTTAGTGAAATGGACCTAAGCGGTACTGGATTGGGTTGGCACGATTCGTGAGTGTTCTTTGCACGAAGTGCGGAGACACCACCGTTGCGTAGCGTCCGGATATGTCTGCTTATCCCGCAAAGCGGCGCTGCGGGGCTTTGGGCCCCGTCAGCCGAGGCGTGCGGACGCCTGGCGGTCGACGAGATCAACGGAATGTCCGGTGTCCTGCGACGTCCAGTTGAACTGCATGTCGTGAACGCCGGAGAAACCGGTCCAAGCGCGGGCCGGGCCGCGCGCGACGCAATCGAAATCGATGGTGTTCACGGCATCGTCGGGATGTTGCCGAGCTTCGCACGCGACTTCGTGGCGCGCGCTGCCGGTGGTCGCGTTCCGTTCATATATACGCCGCAGTTCGAGGGCCGTTCATCGACGCTGGACGTCATGGCCACCGGTGAGACCGCAGAAGAGCTGCTTTCTCCCGCGATTCAATGGCTTTCGGAAACGAGGCGTGCGCGCCGATACTTTCTCTGCGGCAATGACTACGTATGGCCTCGCTCGTCCCTTCAGATTGCGCGCAGGTTGATCGCCCGCTTTGGCGGAACGGTGACAGGTGAATACTATCTGCCGGTCGGCCGGCATGACTTCGACGAGATGCTGGACCGGATCAAGGGAACGCGCTCGGACGTCGTTCTTCCGTATTTCCTGGGCTCTGATTGCATCGCATTCAATCGTGCCTTCTGTGCGGCGGGGCTGAGTACTCGCGCGCTGCGGTTTTCCTCGGCGATCGACGAGACCGTGGCATACGGCCTCAATGTAGATGAAACCGAGAATCTTTACGCCGCTTCGAGCTACTACGGGTCGATCCGCTCACGAAACAATGGCGCGTTTCTGGAACGTTATCATACCGCGTTTGGCGATAGTCCGCCTCCCGTGAATGCCTTTGGTCAGTCCTGCTACGAAGGCATTTACTCGCTCGCGTCCCTGATCGAGGAAGCCGCCAGCCTCGATGCACGTAAATTGGCGGGCCTGTACGGAAGGACGTACCAGCGGCGCACGGCACGAGGCGATCTGGCGCAATCGGTGGTCGGCGGTCGCCATCCGATCTATCTGGCTCGGCTCGATGGGTACGATTTCTCCATCATCGCGCGCCAATAAAATCGCTTGCCTTTTCAAATATTGTATTCCTAATATTTGCCGTATCAAAGAACTGATGGGGACATTTATGCCTTTCTCCCGCCGCCGCTTCCTGCAGCGCTCAGCAATTGCAACGACGACGTTGATTGCTGCACCTGCAATCTTCCGCTCCGGCGCTTTTGGCGCCGAAAAGCCGATCGTCGTCGGCAGCCTTCACGACCAGTCCGGTCCGATCGCGGCGTCCGGCACGCCCATGGTCTACGCGCTTCAGCTCGCCGTGGACGAGATCAATGCCGGCGGCGGATTGTTGGGGCGGCCGTTGAAGGTGATCCACTACGACACGCAGTCGAATATCCAGATGTACTCGCAGTTCGCGCAACAGCTTGCGGTGAAGGACAAGGTCGATGTCGTCCATGGCGGCATCACCTCCGCCTCGCGCGAGGCGGTGCGTCCGACCTTCGATCGCTTCAAGGTGCTGTACTTCTACAACGTTCTCTACGAGGGGGGCGTCTGCGATCGTAACACCTTCTGCACCGGTACCACGCCCGCGCAGACCGTTGAAAAGCTGGTGCCGAGCGCGATGAAGAAGGCGGGCAAGAAGGCCTACATCATTGCCGCCGACTACAATTACGGTCAGATCACCGCGAAGTGGATGACGAAGTACGTCAAGGACAACGGCGGCGAGGTGCTGGCGACCGACTTCTTCCCGCTCGACGTCACCAATTTCGGGACGACCATCTCGAAGATTCAGGCGGCAAAGCCCGACCTCATCCTGTCGGCCCTGGTCGGCGGCAATCATACGGCCTTCTACCGGCAATGGACCTCGGCCGGCATGAAAGGCAAGATTCCGATCGCGTCGACCACTTTCGGTCTCGTCAACGAGCCGACCACGCTCGATGCGGCCGAGAGCGATTCCATTCTCGGCGCTTACGGCTACTTCGAGGAGCTTGCCACGCCGGCCTCGAAGAGCTTCGTCGAGAAGATCAAGAAGGCTCATCCCGACTCACCCTATGTCAGCGAGCTGGCTGCCTGCACCTATGAGGGCGTCATGCTTTGGGCTGCCGGCGTGAAGAAAGCGGCCAGCATCGATCGCATGAAGGTGATTGCTGCGCTGGAGGATGGGATCGCTTTCGATGGCCCGAGCGGCAAGGTGACGTTGGACAAGCCGACCCATCACACCACCCGCAACGCGTTCCTGGCAGAGGTAAAGGACCGCAAATGGTCGGTGCTGGAGAGCTACTCCGACGTCAAGCCGGCCGATACGGCCAGCGTGTGCGACCTCGTCAAGAACCCGAACGACACCAAGCAGTACATCATCAATCTCTGACACAGCCGGGCCTCGCCCATGGGCGGGGCCCGCCACATCGAGGGACTGAAAGAATCCAAGAATGGCGATCTACCTCATCGTCGCGCTCGACGTCCTGAACGGGATATCGTCGCTGTTCCTGTTGTGCCTCGGACTGGCGATCATCTTCGGCATGATGAAGATCATCAATCTCGCCCATGGCGAGTTCATCATGCTCGGCGCCTATGCGACCGTTATATCGGCCAATGCCGGCGTCAATATCTGGATTGCGATGCTGGTCGTTGCTCCGCTCTTCGTCGGTCTCGTCGGTCTGGTCATCGAGCGGTGCCTCATTCGCTTTCTTTATGGGCGCCTGGTCGATTCGATGCTCGCAACCTGGGGGCTGAGCCTCCTCATCATCGGGATCGTCACGACAATCTACGGCAACACGCAGCAGGGCGTGCCCACTCCTCTCGGCGGCTTCTCCATTGGTTCGTATCAGTCGAGCTACTACACCCTGTTCCTGGCCGGAATGGCGGTGGTGATGATGGCCGTGGTCTACGGCGTGATGAGCTACACCCGCTTCGGGCTGATCGCCCGCGCGACGATGCAGAACCCGGCAATGGCGGCGACGCTGGGCGTCAATCCGGCGCGGGTCTACATGAGCACGTTCGCGGTCGGTGCGGCCATCACAGGTCTCGCCGGAGGCCTGCTGGCTCCGGTTTCGGGCATCACGCCCGGCATGGGCGGCGCCTACGTCGCCAAGGCCTTCATGACCGTCGTCGGCGGAGGCGCCGCCATTCTGTCGGGGACGATGTCGGCGGCGAGCCTGTTCGGTGCCGTCAATCAGGTCGGCGCCTTCTTCACCACGCCGGTCTATGGCGAGGTCCTGGTGTTCACGGCGGCGATCGTGCTGATCCGCCTGCTGCCGCAGGGAATTTCCGGCCGCTTCTTCAAGGGGAATCTGTAATGACCGTCCGCTTTCGCCTTGCGGCCCAGGCGGTTGCCGTCGTCATCGCGATCATCGCGATCGCGCTGATCCCGAGCGTCATCGAGCTATTCGCAATGATGCAGCTGACGTTGTTCGCGGCAATGGCGGTGCTGGCGCTCAGCCTCGCCTTCATCTGGGGCTATGGCGGCATCTTGTCCTTCGGACAGACGGCCTTCTTCGGCCTCGGCGGCTATGCCTACGCGATATCAGCGATCAATTTCCAGGATTCTACGCCGTCGATCCTGCTTGCGATTATCATTCCCTCGTTGTTCGCCGCGATCCTCGGCTACTTCATCTTCTTCGGCCGTATCTCTGACGTCTATCTCGGCGTGATCACGCTCACCGTGACTCTGATCCTGTTCAACTGCGTCAACTCGACCTCGGGTGACGAGTACAGGATCGGCAAGGCGCTGCTCGGCGGCTTCAATGGCATGCCGGCCGTGCCGACCTTCAACGTTCCGTTCTATCCGGACCAGATCCTGTCGCCCGAACAATCCTGGTGGGTGACGGGTGGGACGTTGCTCGGGACGTTCCTGTTTCTCCGCTTACTCCTGTCTTTACCCGCTGGACGCGTCATCGTCGCCGTGCGTGAGAACGAGGTTCGTGCCTCGCTGCTCGGTTACGACCCGCGAAAGGTCAAGCTGCTCACTTTCATTCTGAGCGGCGCGATCGCGGGGCTCGCGGGTGCGCTCTACGTCAATTGGGGCGCGTTCGTCGGGCCGACCATCTTCAGCCTGTCATTGTCGGCGGAGATCATCATCTGGATCACGGTAGGGGGGCTCGGTACCTTGCTCGGCCCCATCGTTGGCTGTGTGCTCATCGAGTATATCGTCGCCTATATCGGCTCGCAGCAGGCCCTGAACTCCAACCTCGTGCTGGGCGCCGTGCTGGTCGTCTTCGTGCTGCTGCTTCCGAAGGGTCTCGTGCCGACGGCGCGCGATCTTTTGATGCGGCTCGTGCCCGCACCGAAGCCGAAGGCGCAACTCGCAGACGAGCAGTTACCGCCACCGGTGGCGGCGTCCCACATGGCCGGAGCCGAATGACCGTGGCGGACCTCGTACCCCTTCTCAAGGCAGAGCACCTCACGATGCGTTTTGGCGGTGTCGTCGCCAATGACGACATCACCTTCACATTGGAAGAGATGGAGTTGCGCTGCCTGATCGGGCCCAACGGCGCCGGCAAGAGCACCTTCTTCAAGACGCTGACTGGACAGCTTGTACCGACGTCGGGTGCGATTGCGTTTCGCGGTCAGCCGATAGCCGGAAAGCTGTCGCACGAAATCGCTCGCATGGGAATCGGCATCAAGACCCAGGTGCCGAACGTCTTCAACGGTCTTTCGGTGCGAGAGAACATCTGGCTCGCCGTTCGGCGGAAAGCAACGCCCCGCGCCCAGGGGCCCGCGGTCGATGCGGTATTGCAGATGATCCGGTTGACGGACCACGCCGATCGCATCGTGGCGACGCTGTCACACGGCCAACGACAATGGGTCGAAATCGGCATGGTGCTTGCGGCCGAGCCGGAATTGATCCTGCTCGACGAGCCGGCCGCCGGGATGACCGACGAGGAGACACTACACACGGCCGCCATCATCCGCGAGATCAACCAGACCCGCGCCATCATCGTCGTCGAGCATGATATGGAGTTCATCAAGCAGATCGCGAAGAAGGTGACGGTCTTCCATCAGGGGCGGGTGCTGGTCGAAGACACCGTGGACAAGGTCCTGGCCGATCAGCGCGTGCGCGACGTCTATCTCGGCAAGAAGGTGGCGGCATGAGCGCGCTTCTTGAGGTCCGGGATCTACGATCGGGCTACGGCCGCATTCCAATCCTGTTTGGTCTCGACATGACGATTCAGGATGGCGAGTATCTCGGCATTCTCGGCCACAACGGCATGGGCAAGACCACGACGCTGCGTGCGCTGATGGGGCATTTGCCGACGACGGGGGGCACCGTCACCTTCGCCGGCAAGCCGATCACCCATCTCAAGCCGCACGAACGGTCCAGGCTTGGTATTGGGCTTGTGCCGCAAGGACGAGAGATATTTCCCGACCTGAGCGTCCTCGAGAACCTGCGAATGGGCCTGGCGGCGGCGCCGAAGGAGGACCGATCGGTCATCGACGCGGTGCTTCAGGACTTTCCGCGCCTGGTGCGACTGCTCGACCGACGCGGTGGGGCCCTGTCGGGCGGTGAGCAGCAATTGTTGGCATTGGCGCGCTGTCTCTGCACGAAGCCCCGACTGATCCTCCTGGACGAGCCGACCGAGGGTATCCAGCCGTCGATCATCGAAGAGATCGTCGAGACGCTGCTCGCACTGAAGAAGCGGTGGAACATGTCGCTGATCGTCGTCGAGCAGAACCTCGAGTTCATCACCTCGCTGTCGGACCGGATCCTCAATATCCAGAAGGGACGCATCACCGGAGAGCTCGACCGCGAAGACCTGCTGGCACGGGACGGCGCGATGCATCCAAACTAAGTTCAGTCTCCGGCGCGGCTGCGCCGGTCGTTACGATCGCTGGTCTCTTGCTGCCGGCTTGTCTTCACAAGAAAGGATGACTCATGTCTATCAAACGCCCGACCGCCGAAGATGTCGCCGAGCTCGCCGCGAGCCTCCACATGAACATGACGGTCGAAGAAGCCGGCAGCTATCTTGCCCTCATGGGCGGGATGTTCGACGCCTACGACGTGATCGACGAGCTGCCGAACCCGCTGCCGCCGGTCAAATATCCGCGCATGCCGGGCTCCAAGCCGATGCCGAAGGACAACAAGTACGGCGCGTGGGCGATCAAGACGGAGGTCAAGGGTGCGGCGAGCGGCAAGCTCGCGGGTCGTACCATCGTGCTGAAGGACAACGTCGCTCTGGCCGGCGTCCCCATGATGAACGGCTCGACGACGCTCGAAGGCTTCATTCCCGCGGCCGATGCGACGATCGTGACCCGGATTCTCGATGCAGGCGGCACCATCGTCGGCAAGGCCGTTTGCGAGCATTTCTGTCTGTCGGGCGGCAGCCACACCTCCAATCCGGCACCGGTCCATAACCCCCTCAAGATGGGGTACTCGGCCGGCGGTTCATCATCGGGCAGCGCCGCGCTGGTCGCAGCGGGCGAGGTCGACATGTCGATCGGCGGCGATCAGGGTGGCTCGATCCGTATCCCGGCGTCGTATTGCGGCATCTACGGCATGAAGGCGACGCACGGGCTCGTGCCGTATACCGGCGTCATGCCGATTGAATCGACCATCGACCACACCGGCCCGATGACGGCCAATGTCGCCGACAACGCGTTGTTGCTGGAGGTGCTGGCCGGTGCCGACGGGCTCGATCCGCGCCAATACGCGCCGAAAGTTACGAGCTACACCGAGATGCTTCGCAAGGGCGTCAAGGGCATGAAGATCGGCATCCTCAAGGAAGGATTTGCCGTTGCGAACATGCAGGAAGGCGTTGCGTCCAAAGTTAAGGCCGGCGCGGAGCGGTTCGCCAAGCTCGGCGCGACCGTGTCGGAAGTTTCGATTCCCGAACACCTACATGCGCTCGCCGCCTGGAACCCGATCACGCTGGAAGGCTTCCTGGTCCAGATGATGATCGGCAACGGCATGGGCTTCAACTGGAAGGGGCTCTATGACGTCGGCTTGCTCGACGCCCACTCGGGTTGGCGCAGCCGTGCCGACGACCTGTCGGAGACGCTCAAGCTGACCATGCTGGTCGGGCAGTGGGGTGTCAGCCATTATCGCGGTCGTTACTATGCCAAATCGCGCAACATCGCGATCGCTGCCAAGGCGGCCTATGATGCGATGTTCGGTTCCTACGACCTGCTGCTGATGCCGACCTTGCCCTGTGTCGCCACGCCGATCCCGGCCAAGGATGCGCCGCTCGCCGAGATTGTCCAGCGTGCGTTTGAAATGACGGCCACGACCAGTCCGTTCGACGTGACCGGTCATCCCGCGATGACCATTCCCTGCGGCCTGTCGGACGGCCTGCCGGTCGGCCTGATGCTGATCGCCAAGGATTATGACGAGGCGACCATCTACCAGGCGGCCAGCGCCTTCGAAGCCGACGGCGATTGGAAGAAGTTCTGATGATCACCATCACCGCCGTCATCAAGGCCAAGTCCGGCCACGAGGGCACGATGCGTGACGCGCTGATGGCCGTCGCCGCAAATGTTGCGGCCAACGAGCCTGGCACGATCGGATTCTTCATCTCGCAGAGCGAGGACGATCCTTGTGTGTTCACGACGTACGAGCGATTTGCCGACAAGGCCGCTATGGATCGCCACAACAGCTCGGCGGTTGTTGCGACCTTCTTCGGGATCGCCAAGCCCATCCTGGACGGAGAAGTCATATTGGTGACCTCGACGGAGGTGTCGGCGACGATCCGCTGAGCCGGCGCCCGCGTATTGCAGGAGAAGATCGTGACGTTACGACTTCATGGCATCATCGGACGATCCGACGACGCAGCCTATGCAGGCCGTCTTCACCACGTCGAACATCATGGCGGGATCGAGCTCCTGTTCGTGCCGCCATCGGACGTCGGCCGCAAGCGCTTTCGCTTGACCACCGACCGCGGTACCGACTGCGCCGTCAGCCTGGACCGGGACGAGGACCTGGTCGACGGGGCATTGCTGTTTCTCGCACATGATCGCGCCATCATCGTCCGCTTCGGCGAGCAGGAATGTTGGCGATTGAAGCCGGTCGACCAGGCTGCGGCGCTCAAGCTCGGATGGAATGCCGGTAATCTACATTGGCGGGTCCGCTTCGAGCACGAGATTCTCGTTGTCCTGCTGGATGGGCCGCTCGAGACCTACCGCGCGCGTATCAGGCCGCTGCTCGAAGCCGGCGAAGTGGTGGAGAGCGACGCTGTTTGACAGATTGCAGACGCTGGCCTTGTTGCAGCTCGGGGACAGTGCCTACCCGGCCGGCGGCTTTGCATTCTCCTGGGGGCTGGAAGGCCTTGCTGCGGACGGCATGCTTGGCAGTCGCAGCGAACTCGATCGGATTGTCGCGGACCAGCTCGAGCGGCGCTGGGCGAGCATGGACCGTGTTCTGCTGGGACAGGCCTTTCGGGCAGAGGATTGCGTGGACATCGCGCGCGTGGATCGGCTGGCCGAGGCGGCGACACCTTCGGCCGAAATGCGGGAGGGATCGCGGCGGGCAGGCAGGGCGCTACTTGGGGTATGGTTCAGGCTCGATGGGCCGCTATCGGTCGCCTACCGTGGCTTGGTGTCGTCGGACACGAGGCTCGGCCATCTGGCCGTCGTGCAGGCCGTCGTCGGCCGGGACGCGGGGCTTAGCCTGGAAGCCGCGGAACTGGTCTCGGGCTGGACGCTCGTAACCGGCCTCGTCAGCGCAGCCGTAAGGCTCGGGATCATCGGCCACATCGAGGCGCAGCGCAGCCAGGAAGCCGCACGGATGTTGCTAGCGGAACTGCTCGAGGTGGTGCCGCCGCCGGATGCGCTGCCTGCGAGCTTCACGCCGTTCATCGACATCGCGGTTTCGCGTGGACCGCTGCGACAAGTCCGCATGTTCACGACTTGAGAGAGGATGCTCTTCCATGATGAACCTTTCGCCGACCGAGATGGATCGCCTCGTCATCTTCAATGCCGCGCAAATGGCGCGCCGCAATCGGTCGCTTGGAATTCGGCTGAGCCATCCGGAGGCGGTCGCCTACATCACAGACGAAGTCATGACCGCGGCGCGCCGTAACATGCCTTACGCAGAGATCCGCGACATGGCAGGCCGATTGTTGACATGGGACGATGTCGAGCCCGGCGTCGGGCAGATGATCCCGATGCTCTATATCGAATGCATGTTCGCGGAAGGAACCAAGGTGATGGCGCTCTTCGAGCCGGTCGGCCCCAGTGACACATCGGTCGTGGACGATATCGTGCCCGGTGAGATCATCGCAGGCGACGGAGACATTGAGAGCTTCGCAACCTTGGAGGCGATCACCATCGATGTCACGAATACCGGCGACCGTGACGTTCAGGTTCGCAGCCACACTCACTTCTTCGAGGTCAATCGCGCCTTGCTCTTCGATCGCGCGGCAGCTTGGGGCAAGAAAATCGACCGTCCCGCGGGGGCCGGTATCCGTTTCGAGCCCGGGGTCACCAAGTCCGTGCGGCTGGTTCCGATCTCGGGTGATCGCGTCGTGCATGGGCAGGCGGGCCTCGTCAACGGTTCGTTGGATGCGCCGTCGGCGAGGGATGATGCGTTGAAGCGGGCTCGCGCCCGCGGCTATCTGGGAGCCTGACCATGGCCACACTGTCGCGCAGAGCCTACAGCGAACTCTACGGGCCCACCAAGGGTGACCTCGTGCGATTGGCCGACACCAGTCTGCTCGCCGAGATCGAGCACGACTACACCACCTACGGGCACGAACTGCTGGTCGGTGCGGGAAAGAACCTGCGCGATGGCGAGGGCGTCAACGCCTACAGGACTGCCTCGCACAAGGCTCTTGACGTTGTCATCAAGAACGCCACCATCGTCGACGCAGTCGCCGGCATCGTGAAGGCCGACATCGGCATCCGTGACGGGCGCATCGTCGGTATCGGCAAGGCCGGCAATCCCGACGTCATGCCCGATGTGCATCCAGACATGATCGTGGGACATACGACGGCGCCGATTGCCGGCGGTCCTTTCATCGTGACCGCCGGCGCCATTGAATCGCACGCGCACCTCATCTCGCCCGAGCAGTCCGACCATGCGCTTTCCGGCGGAACGACCACCCTGGT
>NZ_JAEMSD010000029.1:21421-27759 GCF_016462955.1 Bradyrhizobium sp.
GGCCGGTTTTTGACGTCGGCAGCGGGGCCGCTTCGACCTTCGCGCGCTTCCTGCAGGCGATCGAGTTCTCGCCGCTCAATTTCGCTTTGTTCGGACGCGCGGGTTCCAACCCCGAGGCGATCGAGGAAGCAGTTGCGGCCGGCGGCATGTCGGTCAAGATTCACGAGGATTTCGGCGCCGCCCCCGCGGTGATTGATCAGAGCCTCATTGCGGCAGATCGCAATGATTTCGCTGTCCACCTGCACACCGACTCGATCAACGAATACGGCTTCTGCGAGGATACGATGGCAGCGGTCGAGGGGCGCACCATCCATATGTATCACGTGGAAGGCGCCGGCGGCGGTCACGCGCCGGACCTGCTCAAGGTCGTGTCGTGGGACAACGTCATTCCCTCGTCGACCAATCCGACCAATCCCTACACGTCCTACGGCATGGAAGAGGGCGTGCCGATGACGATGATCTGTCATCAGCTCAATTACAACGCACCCGAGGACGTGATGTTCGGCGAGGCGCGGGTGCGCGCCCAGTCGATGGCCGCGGAAGACTTTCTGCACGACATGGGGGCGATCTCGATCTTCGGCACGGATACGCAAGGCATGGGACGCCTCGCCGAGAACGTCGCGAAGTGCTGGCAGCTCGCGAGCGTCATGAAGGATCGGATCGGCCGCCTGCCCGAGGAAAAGACGGCACGTGCGGACAATGAGCGCATCAAACGCTACATTGCCAAGCTGACCATCAATCCCGCCATTGCGGTGGGCATCGACCATACCGTCGGTTCGATCGAGCCGGGCAAGATGGCGGATCTCGTTCTTTGGCCGCGCGCCTCCTTCGGCATCAAACCGTATATGGTGATCAAGAACGGCTTTGTCGTCTGGGCAGCCATGGGCGACGGCAACGGCAGCCTCGGTCTGTCGGAACCGATGATCCAGAAGCGGATGTGGGGGGCGCTCGGTGCCGCGCCGCAGAGGCTGGGCGTCAATTTTATGTCGAAGCTCGCCATGGATGCCGATGTGACCCGCAAGCTCGGCCTTGAGCGCTCCGCCATCCAGATCAAGAATGTCCGGAAACTGCGGAAGGCAGACATGTTGCGCAACGCCGCGACACCCCATGTCGAGGTCGACCCTCAAACGTTCGAGGTCCGGGCTGATGGAAAGCTTCTGATGTGCCCGCCCGCGACGAAGGTGCCGCTGGCAAGACGGTACATGCTCCGATGAGCCGGCTCTCGCTCAACACTGGACTGGCGCAGCCGCGGATCGCGGCCGCTCGGGTTGGCATCGGAGGACCGGTCGGTTCGGGTAAGACTGCCTTGGTGGAGTGCTTGATCCCGGCACTCGCTGCGCGGGGCATCGATATCGCCGTCATCACCAACGATCTGGTCACGGCCGAGGACGCCGAACGGATCAGGCGCTCCGGCCTGATCGATCCGGCGAGGGTGTCGGCGGTCGAGGCGGGCGCGTGTCCGCACACCGTCATTCGCGAGGATCCCACGCTGAACATCGAGGCCGCAGATGAGCTCGAACGCCGCTTCCCGGGAGTCGAGCTCATCCTGCTGGAGAGTGGTGGCGACAATCTCGCCTCGACATTTTCGCGCGATTTGACTGACTTCTGGATGTTTGTGATCGATGTCGCCGGAGGCGACGATATTCCGCGCAAGCGCGGTCCGGGTGTCATTCGCGCCGATCTTCTCGTCATCAACAAGGTCGATCTGGCGCCTTACGTGGGCGTAGATCTGGAGCGCATGCACCGGGAGGCATTGAACGTCCGCGGAAACCGTCCGGTATTGCTTACCACTTGTCGCCGCGGCGACGGTATCGAGTCGATCGTCGATCTCCTCGAGCGCGACGTGTTGTTCAGGACATGAGCCGCGAAACGCCGAGCGAAGCAGCGCGGCTCGACCTTAGCTTCGTCCGGCGGGCCGGCCGCACCGTGATCGACAGACGCATGTTCGCTTGGCCCTTCGTGCTCACGCGCAGCTTTCACGTCGATCCGGACCGGCCGGATTGTCTCAGCGTGATCGTGCAGACGGCGAGCGGGGCGGTCCACGGAGAGGACAGTCTCGTACAACGCTTCACGCTTGGCCCCGGGACGGCCGTTTGCCTGACCAATCAAGGCGCGACGTCGGTTCATCGCGCCGAACCCGCGACGTGCGCTGCCGAGACGGTGAGACTCGATGTCGCGAGCAACGCCAGTCTCGAATATCTGCCCGAGCCGCGCATCATGTTTCCCGAGGCGGCGTTGTCACAGACCATCGAGCTTGACTGCGCGGCCGACGCTTACGCGTTGATCTTCGATGCGTTCACGATGCACGACCCCCTGGGCGAAGGCCGCTACTTCCGGGAGCTGGAATCGACCTTCTGCTTGAGAAGATCGGGTGGCGAGCCGCTGCTCATCGAACGCACCCGGGTCTACCATCCAGACCACAACCTTTTTCGTGGCTACGCCGCCTTTGGGTCAGCATTTATGGTGCTGCCCTCCGGTCATGATCCGGCGGATATCCAAAGTGAGTTGACCACGGTGCTGGAGCGGATCAACGGGCTCTATGGTGCGGCGAGCGCTCTGCCCGCGAAGGGAGGGATCGGGATCCGTCTCGCGGCCTTGGAGCTGAGGTGCATTCGTCAAGCGTTTGAGGCCGTGAGAGTGATCTATCGCGGCATCCTCTCCGCTTCGCAATGCGCGGGTCGGCAGTCATCCCAGAACAGACCGATCTTGTCAGAACACCTGCCCTTGGAAGGGGCTCGCATTCTTAGGCGAGCCGCTGCTTCTCCGGGAGCGAGCTGAGCTGGTCTAAGCAGCGAAGAACGGATTGGCCGGTCTCGCGAGGCCGAGATGGTCTCGCAACGTCGTGCCCTCATAATTCGCACGGAACAGTCCGCGTTCCTGCAGGATCGGTACGACCAGCTCGACGAAGTCGTCGAAACCCTCATGGAAGTAGGGCGGCATCACGTTGAAACCATCGGCGGCACGCTCCTCGAACCAGAGCTGGAGCGTATCGGCGATGCGTTCGGCCGAGCCGCACAGCACCCAATGGCCGCGAGCGGCGGCAGTGAGATTGTAGAGGTCGCGCAGCGTCATGTTCTCGCGGCGGCCCTTGGCGAGCATGACGCTGGCAAAGCTGTGATAGTTGTCCGACGGCGCGATATCGGGGATAGGGCCATCGAGATCGTAGGCTGACATGTCGCGGCCGAAGCGGTCGGACAGGATGGCGAGTGCATTGCTGCCGCTGACAAAGCTCTGGAGTGTATTGAGCTTCTCGAACGCCTCACCCTGCGCGCGCAGCAGGGCGCGGTGGGTGTCGCCCAGTCGAACATTACGGCGCAAGAAGCGCAGATCCTCTCCAGCAGGAGAAGTCCTGCCAGCGTGTGGTGGCGCCATTCGACGGCGTGGTCACGCAGCGTAACGTGGACAACGGCAGCCTGGTATCAGCTGGGTCCACCTTCATGTTCACGCTGATGCATTCCGACGTGATCCGAACCCAGGTGTTCGTGCCGCAGGACGAAGCGTTCGGCGTTGGTCCGGGCGTCGCTGCGGATATCCGCGTCCGCGAGATTCCGGGGCGGACGTTTGCCGGCAGAAGGCTGATCGGGCCCGAGTGCTCGACGTAGCCGGTGAAAAAGACTTGCTTCTGAGTGCTGAAACATGCCGTGTTTGGCGGCGGGACAGAAGCGCCTTGAACGCGACGATGATCCTCGTTGATTTCGTTCCGGCTTCCGTCAAAGCCTGGCACCTGGCTTGCCGCGCGCATCCGCATCAACAGCGGCCGTTGTCCTCTCGCTGTCATCTCCGGCTGCGGCTCGTTGACGGTCTCTGGTGCCGTCTTCGCAAAGCTCCTTCACCAATTCCAGCGCCTGCTGCAGATCTGGTGTGAAGAGCCCTTCGTTGAACTTCCCGACGATCGGCACAAGGAGCTCTGCCGCCTGGTCAGACCGACCCGAATCCCGCCAGAGGCGCGCCAGGCTGATTGCGGTTCGCAGTTCCCACGATCGGGCGCTCTGCATGCGCGCGACCTCCAGCGACCGTGCGAACAAATGCTCGGCCTCCGCGATCACTGCCGACCCGGCATGGGCCAGCTTCAATTCGCCTTGCAGGCGGTAGATCTCCGCGAGACAGAAGTGATCGCCCGTCCTCTTTGCGATTGCCAAGGCACCATCAAGCGCGTGCCAGGCCGCCTCCGGCACACCGGCTCTCGCATAGCCCTGCGCGAGCAGGCTTCTGAACCAGCAACTGGCGAGCCAGGAATCCTGCGCCTCGTAGCCTTCCACGCCCGCCCGCATTTCGCTCAGCCCTTCATCCATCGCACCGAGCTCAGTCAGCGACCATCCATGGAGAATTGTCGCCTGCTGTTTCCAGTGCAGGAAGCCGTGTTCCGACGAGATGGTCATCGCCCGGCTGGCATAATCCCTGGTCCCCACCACGTCGTGCATATGCTGACAAAGGTAAGCACCAAATACCAGGGCGAACGCTACCGTGAAGGGATGGCGCCTCTCTTCCGCGTCGGTAATCGCCTGCTCGCTGTTCTGCCGCGCGGTGTCGGGCCGTCCCAGGAACCATAGCAGATAGGCGAGGTATGATGACGACATGACACCAGGATTGATGAGCCTCTCGCCCGAACCGCGATGCAGGGCCGGATCATCGAGGCGGATGGAGCGTTGAAGATGATGCTGCGCCGCCAGAAACCGGCCCCGGTATAGCATGGTCTGCCCGATCGACCTGTGGGCCTCGACGAGGTACAGGGTTTGCTTGGAGAGCAGTCCGCTCGGGCGTTCCCGCCTGGCAAACTTCAGGAGTTCGGCGCTCAGACTATGGGCCTTGGCCAGGTCGGCCCGAATGAAGTGGCGCATCCAAAGGCCCCTTATCGCCGCAAGCACCTTGTCTTCATCATCCAGCTGCCGGCCGAACTCGAGGGCTCGGGTAAAATTGTCTTCGACCTCCTGTGTACCGTAACCCTTGGCAGCGATCAGCGCATTACCCAGCGCGACGCGAAGCTCCAGCTCCATTTGATCGCGATTGGGCATCTCGAGACTGGCTTGAACGACCGCCAATCCCCGCCGCAGATGGCCGATGGCCTCCAGATAGGCGCCCAGCATTGCGGCTTGCTTGCCGGCCTTGAGCCAGGAGCTTGCCGCCGGCTCGCTTTGATCGGATTCGGTCAGATGGTAGGCCAGAAGCTCCGGTTCACGCTCGGTCCTTTCCGGATACTTCCTGGCCAGCACCGAGGCGATCCGAGCATGTAGCCGTCTCCTCTCGCTGCGCAACAGGCTCGCATGCGCTGCATCCTGGATCAGCACGTGTTTGAAGGAGTAGAGCGCATCCGGCGGCTGGCCCAGCCGGACGATCAAGCCTGCCTCCTCCAGACGATCGAGCGCCGCCTCGATCTGCTCGGCTGGTAGGGAAGCGACCGCGTTCAGCATCTCGTAGGAGAACTGCCGGCCGATGGTCGCGCCGATCTGTGCGACCCTCTTGAACGGACCCATTCGATCCAGGCGCGCCATCAGCGAGTCCATCAGCGTCGCCGGGATCGCCAGTTGTCGCCACGAACCGGAGAGCACATAGCGCCCGTGGCGCTCGGTCAGAAGGTCGCTTTCGAGGACGGCTTTGGTCAACTCCTCGACGAACAGCGGCACGCCGTCGGTCTTGACGATGATGTCCTCGACGACTTCCTTCGGCATTTCGCGGCTGCCGGCGACCCGCTCGACCAGCGTCGTCCGCAGCTGCCGGCTCAGCCTGTTCAGCACCAGCGTCGTGATGTGGGAGCGAGCGCTCCAGCTCGGCTGGAATTCCGAGCGGCAGGTCATTGCGACGAGGATGGGCGTATTCTCGACCTTCTCCATCAGGAGGTCGACGACCTCCCGGGATGTCGGATCGATCCAATGTGCGTCTTCGAATGCGATCACCAGCGGCCGCTCGCGCGCAAGGCCCAGCAGATGATTGACGAGGGCGGAAACGATGGCATCCTTCTGCTGTTGCGGCGACAGATCGAGCGGCGGATAACGATCTCCGGTCGGAATCGACAGCAGCGCGGCGAAGAGCGGCGTTACCTGCTCGACTTCACCACGTGCGGCCGCTATCGCCCGTTCCAGACTCGTCAGAGAAGAGGCGGACGCGTCGTCGCGGTCCAGACCGAGGGCAAACTTGAGCTGTTCGATGAAGGGATGGAATGCCGTCGAGCTGTAGTAGGGCGAACACTGGAACGAGACGTGCCCGTGCCGGTCGCCTGCGATCCGCTCGAATATCTCCTGGACGATGCGAGACTTGCCGATGCCCGGCTCGCCGAACAGCACCACGACCTGGCCGTCGCCCGCCTTGGCCTGCTGCCAGCGGCCGAGCAGGAGCGTGATTTC
>NZ_JAEMSD010000349.1 GCF_016462955.1 Bradyrhizobium sp.
TTATAGTCCTGCGCTGTCGGCATAGCCTAGCTGGTTTTCGGGCCCTGGATATGCGAATCTGCATAACTCGGTCAATGGCACTCAGATGGTGACCTGGGTTCCGACTTCAACCACTCGCCCGGTGGGAATCTGGAAGTAATCGGTCGCGTCGTTGGCGGATCGGCTCAGCGCAATGAAGATATGGTCCTGCCACAGCGGCATGCCCGACTGCGCCGAAGCCTTCAGGGATCTCCGGGACACGAAGAACGACGTCGACATGATGTCGAACTGCCAGCCCTGTTTGCGCGCGATCGCGAGCGCCTTCGGCACATTCGGCTGCTCCATATAGCCAAAGCGCAGACGGACCTTGGAGAACTTGTCGCTGATCTTCTCCATCCTGAACCGCTCCGACAGATCGACCCGCGGCGTCTGCGCGGTCTCGATGGTCAGGATCACGTTGTGCTCGTGCAGCACCTTGTTGTGCTTGAGATTGTGCAGCAGCGCGGTCGGCACGAAAGCAGGATCGCTGGTGAGGAACACCGCCGTGCCCTTGACGATGTGCGGCGGCCGCTTCTCTAGGCTCCGGATCAGATCGTCCAGCGGCACCTCGATCCGCCGCGTTTTCTGGATCAGGATCGCCGAGCCCTTGCGCCAAGTCCAGACGGTCCCCGCCATGACGAAACCGAACAGCAGCGGCACCCAGGCGCCGTCGAGAAGCTTCAGCAGGTTGGCGCTGAAGAAGCTCAGATCGACAATGACGAGAGGTACGATCACGGCGGCGGCCGTCGCTGCGCGCCAATTCCACAACTTCCAGATCACGACGAAGCCCATGATGCCGTCGGCCACCATGGTGGTGGAGACCGCAATGCCATAGGCCGAGGCCAGATTGCTGGGCGTGTGGAAGAGCAGCACCAGCAGCATCACGCCGATCAGCAACAGCCGGTTGACGCGGGGCAGATAGATCTGGCCGGCATGGGATTCCGAAGTGTAACGCACCTCGAAGCGAGGCAACAGACCGAGCTGCACGGCCTGGTGGACCAGCGAATAGGCGCCCGTGATCACCGCCTGGCTCGCGATCACGGTTGCGGCCGTCGCAAGTCCAACCAGGGGCAGCACCAGGCTCTCGGGCACCATGCGATAGAACGAATGCTCGATCGCGCTGGGATCGGACAGCACCAGCGCCCCCTGGCCGAAATAGTTGATCAGGAGCGCAGGCAGCACGAAGAACATCCAGGCCGACTGGATCGGCTTGCGGCCGAAATGCCCGAGATCCGCATAGAGCGCCTCGCCTCCGGTCACCGCCAGGAACACGGCGCCGAGCGTCACGAGGCCGATCACGCCGTGCGACAGCACGAACTGCACTGCATAATAGGGATTGATTGCGGCCAGCACGGTCGGATCGTCGGCGATGTGCACGGCCCCCATCACCGCGATGACGGTGAACCACACCACCATGACGGGCCCGAACGCAGAGGCCACCAGTGCGGTACCCTTGCTCTGGACGGCGAACAGCAGCACTAGAATGAGAACGGTGAGCGGCACGACATAGTGCTCGAGCGCAGGTGCTGCGAGCTTGAGGCCATTCACCGCCGACAGCACCGAGATCGCCGGCGTGATCATGGAATCCGCGATGAACATGGAGGCGCCGACTACGCCGAGGGCGAGCAGGACCCAGCTTCGCCGCCCGAGCGCGCGCTGGCCGAGCGCCATCAGCGAGAGCGTGCCCCCCTCCCCGTTATTGTCGGCGCGCAACAGCAGCAGGACGTATTTGGCGGTGACGACGATCAGCAGTGCCCACAGAATCAGCGAGAGCACGCCCAGCACGATAGCCCGCGAGACCGGCTCGCCATGGGCCGCGCCCTTGACGGCCTCGTGGAATGCATAGAGCGGCGAGGTTCCGATATCCCCGAAGACGACGCCGATGCTCCCGAGCGTAAGGGCCCAAAAGCCTGTCTTGACCGGCTGCCCGTCCTGGGTTTCGGCCTGTGTGGTGCTCGCCGTCATGGGGGTGAGAAACGCTTCGTCCCTGAATTTGATCCGGCGCCTTTCGACGCTTCCGGCTCGCCTGTCAATCGGTAACCACCATAGCAGGCGCCGGGGCGGATGCTGTGACGCCGCAGCAACGTTCACTGCCTTCGCGACGAGATGCCTCAGGTAAAATGGTAACGCAAGAGCCTTTACGGCTTCAGATTCGGGGGAAGCGGCGGATCTTCACGCATCAGGGTGATGGTCACGCGCCGGTTGGCCGCGAGCGACGGATCGTCCGGAAACAGCGGCTGGGTGTCCGCCTTGCCGGACACGGCGAAGATGTGCGACGGCGGCAGGCCCTCGCGTTCGAGGATCTGGCGCACCGCATTGGCGCGGTCGGCCGACAGATCGAAGGCGCCGTAGTCGCTGCGGTTCGGCACGAAACCGGCCGCGGTGTGGCCGGCGATGGAGACGCGCAGCGGCGTCGCCTTGAGCGGGATCGCGAGCTTCTCGACCAGGCGCCGGGTCCGGTCATAGGGCACCTTGGAGCCGTCGGCGAACATCGAGCGACCGTCCTGGTCGACGATCTCGAGGTTCAAGCCCTGCTTGGTCTCCTCGAACATGATGTGCTTGGACATCTCGGTCAGTTCCGGCATGTCCTGCAACGCCTGGCGCAGCGAAGCCGCGGCGAGCGCGAAATTGCGGTCGACCTTGATCTTCGCGCCGGAGGTCTTTTCGCGATCCTCCTGATCCGGCGTCGGCGTGTTGGAGGAATCTTCCGGCTGGATGTGGTCGACGTTCTTGAGCCGCGGTCGCGTCGGCAGGCCGTCCGATTCGACGATTCCGGAGTAGCGCGCCTCGCTCTGCACGCCGAACGCCTCGCGCATCGAGCCCGCGACGATCTTCAGCTTGTTGGCGTCCTGCGTCGAGAACGCGACCAGCATCACGAAAAACGCCAGCAGCAGCGCCATCAGGTCGGCGAAGGTTACGAACCAGCCGTGACCGCCGCCGTGAGCATCGCCGCGCTTCTTCTTGGCCATCTCTCAAAATCCAGGCGGCGGCCTTTAGGCCGGCACCGGCTCGCCTTCGGAATGACGATGCTTCTCCGGCAGATAGGCCAGCAGCATCTCGCGGACCAGGGTCGGGCTCTTGGAGTCGCGGATCATCAGGATGCCGTCGATGATCAGGGTGCGGTTGGTCTCTTCGTCCAGCAGCTTGCCGTGCAGCTTGTCGGCAATCGGCAAGCAGATCAGGTTGGCGACGACGGCGCCGTACAGGGTCGCCAGTAGCGCGGTAGCCATGAACGGACCGAGCTTGGAAGGATCCGACATGTTGGAGAACATCTGCACCATGCCGAGCAGCGTGCCGATCATGCCGAACGCCGGGGCGCAGTCGCCGACGGCGCGGTAGATCTTGCTGCCTTCGTCGAGGTGCAT
The DNA here is from genome assembly GCF_016462955.1 of Bradyrhizobium sp. Lineage (GTDB taxonomy): Bacteria > Pseudomonadota > Alphaproteobacteria > Rhizobiales > Xanthobacteraceae > Bradyrhizobium. Next base: position 3,384 of record NZ_JAEMSD010000349.1, read on the forward strand.
CAGGAAATTGTCGCGGTCGCGCTCCAGATTGTCGCGAATGAAATCGAGATCGTAGCCGTCGGCGACATAGCGGATGCCCTTGGCGAGGAACGGCTCGTCGGTCTCGACCTTTTCCAGTCCGACCGGCCCCTGCTTGCGCGCGATCTCGGCGATGCGGGCGAGTTCGTCGACGAGGTCGTGGGCCGAGAGGCGGCTCAGCGTGAAGGCAAATTTCGCGCCCAGCGGCACGCCGTGGATCATCGCCGACAACGGGAAGCGGATCATCGTAGCCGCAAACGAACCGCCGAAGATGACGATGACGGCGTGGATGTCGTAGAACATCCCGAAACTGCCGCCCATCAAGATCAGGGTGGACACCACAATGGCGCCTGCGACCAACCCGACAAGTGTTGCGATATCCATTACTGACTCCAACACGTACGTAACAACGGCCATCCTGGCCGTTGGCGCGGCCCAACCCCGAACCGCATCGCAGACCCTAGAGCGCCGCCCTTAAAGCCGCGTAAAGGTTAAGTCCGGACAGCGGCGTACCTTCCGCTGCGAGCACGGGATTGCCGTCCAGCGACATGGATTTCAATGCTTCGCTAACCATGCCGACGGCGTCGGCGCCGGTGCGGGTGCGGCCCTGCGCCACATCCGGAACAAGAGATGAATTGCTATTCTGGAGCGAGGCGCAGGCTGATTGCGGGAGCCATCGGCGATGTTGACGGTGTTTGGTCTTCTTACTGCACTGCCGGCGGTGCTGGCACTTCACCTGCTCGAACCGGAACTCGTCCTGCCCGCCTTCAGCCTCGTGCTCTTTGTCGAGGCCGCCTTCGCCGTCATCTTGGCCCGCCTGATGCCGGTCCCGGACACTGTCGACGCCATCAGCTTTTGGGACCTCGCCGGAGGCTTCACCCTGATCGGATGCGCCGCAGCCGTATTCGGCGAGCCGGATCAGGCCGTCCTGTTTCTGACGGAACAAGGCGCCCCCCGACCAGCGTCGCGGCCGTAAGTCACCCATCGTGCAGCGCTCCGGGTAGGCCTTGCTCAACCGGGACCTGACGCGCCAAGGCTGTCGATCCTGATCTCATCGCGCCGTGAAGCGCGATGAGATCTGGATGGATCGTCATCGCGCTTTGGGTTGTTGTTGCCGCATGATCTTTCCGGAAAACCGCTTCGCACTTTTCCGGATCATGCTTTAATGGATCTCGGCCGAACGCTTCAGCGCGGCCTTCAGCTTCTCCAGCGAGAAATCGGGGCTGCGGGCGATCTCCAGGATCGGCGTTTCGCGGCGGCCGCAGAGCTCGGCGGCGTCGGGCAGCTTTGCAGCGATGTCGAGCGGGATCACGATGGCGCCGTGGCGATCGGCGTGGATCAGGTCGTCGGACTTCACGGTCATGCCGGCGACACGCACCTCGCCGCCGAAGCTTTCCGCATGCACCCAGGCGTGCGACGGGCCGATCGAGCCGGCCAGCGCCTGGAAGCCGGGCGCCCATTGCGGGATGTCGCGGATCGAGCCGTCGGTGATGACGCCGAGGCAGCCGAGCGCCTTGTGCACGTTGCTCTGCACCTCGCCCCAGAACGCGCCGTAGCCGACATCGGGGCCGTCGATGTCCTGGATCACCGAGATGCGCGGGCCGTGGCCGGTGCCGACATATTCGTAATAGTCGATGCGGCGCCTGGACTGCTCCTCGGCCGGGAGCGAGGATTTCAAGACCGAGCGGATCGTCACCGTGCGGGCATAACCGACGATCGGCGGCAGGTCCGGGAACGGGCAGACCAGCTGCTTGGTGGTGTAGCCGATCAGCCGCCGCTCGGGCGCCACGATCTCCATCGCATTGCAGATCGTCGGCGTGTCGTAGCGGCCCAGTGCCTCGAGGACGGAAGCGGGCAGCGGCCCGGTCGCGGAATTGGTCACGGCGTTCTCTCCCAGATTGGCGGCTGATTGACGCGATGCCGCCCTCACTGGGCGATATAGCCGAGATCGGGCGTCGACCCAACTCAGGCAGGCCTCATGGCAGATATCCCGCGAAGAACGCTCAGTGCAGCCGACCGGGCCGGTCGTCATCCTGCGGCGGCTCCGACGGGGACGACAGCGTCGGCGCAGAAGGCGGTGACGAGACTTCCCCGTCCGCAGGCGCGGCGGCTTGCAGTGCCCGTGCCTGGTCGCGATAGGATTTGTAGCCGAGCGGCAGGCAGAGCAGATAGAGCACGGTGCCGATCGACAGCACATGCCAGGGATAGGCGATCAGAAGCGCGATGAAGACGATCACGGCAACGAATGCCGGCAGCACCAGCTCCGGCGGCACGCGCATGCGCTTGGTCTTGCCGGAGAACACCGGCAGGCGCGACACCATCAGGAACGCGATCAGAAGCGTGTAGGCCGCCGTCACCGCCGCAGGGGTGCGGCCGAGCTCCAGGAAGGCGATGTAGATCGGCAGCAGCACCGTGATCGCGCCGGCAGGCGCCGGCACGCCGGTGAAGAAGTTGGCGGCGAAGGCCGGCTTGTTCGGATCGTCCAACGCGCGCTACCTGCGACGGCTCGAGCGAGTTGATCGCCTCGATCTTCGGCTCGAGCCACGATACCAGGCGATGACCGATGCCGAGCTCCGCGGGCAAACGGCCGAATTCCGGCGCCGTCTGGCCGCCGGTGAAACGCTCGACGACATCCTTCCCGAGGCCTTCGGTGTCTGCCGCGAGGCAGGGCGCCGCTGGCTCGGGATGCGCCACTACGACGTCCAGCTCGTCGGCGGCATGGTGCTCCACTCCGGCGCCATCGCCGAGATGATGACCGGCGAGGGGAAGACGCTCGTGGCCACGCTCCCGGCCTATCTCAATGCCATCGAGGGGAAGGGGGTCCATGTCGTCACCGTCAACGACTACCTCGCCCGCCGCGACATGGAGTGGATGGGGCCTCTCTACATGGGACTCGGGCTGACCGTTGGCGCGATCCAGTCGGGGATGGATTCCGCCGAGCGGCAGAAGTCGTATGCGGCCGACATCACCTACGGCACGAACAACGAATTCGGTTTCGACTACCTCCGCGACAACATGCGGATGGCCTCGCGCGGCGACGACCGCTTCCCGGCCCATCAGCAGCAGAGCCAGGGAACGCTCAATTTCGCGATCGTTGACGAGGTCGACAACATCCTCATCGATGAGGCCCGCACGCCGCTGATCATCTCCGGCCCGGCCCATGACGACGTCACCAAGTACACCCGGGCCGACCAGATCGCCCGCCAGCTGCGCGCCGAGGAGCACTTCGAGGTCAAGGAGAAGGAGCACACCGTCGCGCTCACGGAGGCGGGCGTGCGTCGCGCCGAGCAACTCGCCGGCGTGGAAAGCTTCTACACCGCGGGCAACATGGAGTGGCCCCACCTCATCGACAATTCCCTCAAGGCCCACCACCTCTACAAGCGCGACGTCAACTACGTTGTCCAGCAGGGGGAAGTGGTGATCGTCGACGAGTTCACCGGGCGGTTGATGCCGGGCCGGCAGTGGTCCGACGGGCTCCACCAGGCGGTCGAGGCCAAGGAGGGAGTGCGGGTCAAGGAGGAGTCGCAGACCCTCGCCACCGTCACCCTCCAAAACTTCTTCAAGCTCTACAAGAAGCTCGGCGGCATGACCGGCACGGCGATGACCGAGGCGAGCGAGTTCTGGAAGATCTACAAGCTCGACGTCATCGCCATCCCGGCGAACCGAGGCATGAAGCGGATCAACCACCCCGACGTCATCTACCGCACCGAAAAAGAGAAGTGGACGGCCGTCGCCGACGAGGTCGAGCGCGTTCATCGCTGGGATTCGCTCGCGCTCTCCGACGGGACATGGCGAATCGGGCGGATCCTCGGCGAGAACGAGACGACGATCGAGTTTGAGGACAAGGAGACGCGCTCCAAGGAATCGATCCCGCGAAAGACCGTTCGCGACCTCCAGCACCGCGGCTGCCCCGTCCTCGTCGGCACCGTCTCCATCGAG
>NZ_JAEMSD010000808.1 GCF_016462955.1 Bradyrhizobium sp.
ATCTTATCAGTAGCTTCACGACGGTCAAAGCGGCATCCAGCGCTATCGAAACCGCATGAACCATCATGGAGCTCTTCTCATGAAGAACGATCACGATCCGCATTCTCCGGCTGCACCCGCGCCGATGTCCAGGCGCAACACGCTCGCAGGCATGGCGTGCATGCCGCTCGTCGTCGCCGAGGCGGCACGGGCCGATGACGTCATCGCAAAGCTGCTGGCCCAGACCCAGCAGTCGAACGCGGCACTGATGCGCGGTGACGTCGGGGCCTATCGGCAGATGATCTCCATCACCGACGATTTCGTGCTGATGTCGCCGTTCGGCGGGGCCCCGTCGAAGGCCGCGGAGTACACGCCCGAAAGGTGGGAGCGGATGGGCCGGTTCTTCAGGAACGGAACGCACAGGCAGGAGGTCGTCCAGACCTATGGCTCGCAGGACATGGTCGTCCTGGCGCTGATCGAACGGGACAGCGTCGAGGTCGGCGGGCTGCCCGCGCAGGAATGGGCTCTGCGCGTGACGCTCGTCTACCGGCGCGTGGGCACCGAGTGGCACCTGGCGCATCGCCACGCCGACCCGCTGGCCAACGGCATCAGCCTGCAGCAGGCGGCGGCGCTTGGGCGCGGCCTTCCCGCAAGCCAGTGAGCGCCTCAGGCCTTCGCCAGCGCCGGCGCGAACACCACCTCGATCAGCGTGCCGTGGCCCGCGTTCTTGATGTTGAACCGCGCGCGGTTGGCTTCGACCAGTGCCTTGGTCAGCGACAGGCTCAGCGCCGAGCTGTCGGCGGCATCGCCGGGCGGCGGGGTGCGGAACGGCTCCATCGCCGCGGCGACCTCGCGCTCGGACAGGCCGTGGCCGGTATCGCGGATGCGCAATGCGATCTCGCCGCGGTCGGTCAGCGCGGTCGAGACGATGACCTGGCCTCCGGCGCTGGCGAGCCGGATCGAGTTCGAGATCAGGTTCATGGTGATCTGCCGCATCGCGCGCGCGTCCACGTTCACCTGCGGCAGCGCGTGGGCGAGCGAGGTGCGGATGATGATGCGCTCGCGGTTGGCCTGCGGCTGCATGACCGTGACGCACGCCTCGACGAGGTCGTTGAGATTGAGGTTGGCGAAATCCAAGTCGAGCTTGCCGGTCTCGATCCGCGACAGCTCCAGGAGGTCGTCGATGATGGCGATGACGCGCTCGCCGGAGGCGCGGATGTCCTTCATGTACTCGCCATAGCGCTCGTTGCCGAGCGTGCCGAAGCGCTCCGAGATCATCACCTCGGCAAAGCCGATGATGGCGTTGAGCGGCGTGCGGATCTCGTGGCTGATCCGCGCCAGCATGTCGGCCTTGGCACTGGCCGCGCCGTCGACGAGGCGGCGCGCCTGTGTCAATTCGTTCTCGCCCTTCTTGGCTTGCGAGAGGTCGCGGAACACGGCGAAGAAGTTCGGCCCGTCGGGGCGGGTGCGGCCCATGATCATCGCGAGCGGGATCGCGCCGCCCTTCTTCTCGCGCCCCAGCACCTCGCGGCCGTGGTCGAGCAGGCTCGCGATGTCCTGGCTCTTCATGCTTTGCAGATAGTCGGCGACGATCTGCTGGCTCTCCGGCGCGAACAGCGTGAGCAGGTTCTGCTCCAGCAGCGCCGCGCCGTCATAGCCGAACAGCGCCTCCGCGCTGCGGTTGCAGGCGTGGATGTTGCCTTCGGCATCGAACATCACGATGCCCTCGGCGGTGGTGTCGAGGATGGCGGCGAGATCTTCCGCCTCGGCATCGCCGGCTACGGGATCGGGATCCGGGAAGGGCTCTGCGAAAACAGGCTCCGCGGCGACGGGCGGTGCGGCGACAGCGGCCTGCGGCAGCGCGCAGATCAGCGCATGCGCGCTCTCGCCGTCCCAGTCGATCGTGTGCAGATGCGCATCCGTCGTCGCTGGCGGCGCTTCGCCGTCCGCGACCGCCGCGCTGATCGTGACGGGCGTGCCCGCTTGCGAGGTGCTGCTCGCGGGCGACACGCCCGGCTCGACAT
>NZ_JAEMSD010000809.1 GCF_016462955.1 Bradyrhizobium sp.
CTCGACCAACTCGATCGCCTCGATCTTCGCCTGGACGCGCGGCCTGTCGCACCGCGCCAAGCTCGACAACAATGCCGAGCTCGCCAAGTTCGCGGCCACGCTGGAGAAGGTCTGCGTCGACACCGTCGAGGCCGGCTACATGACCAAGGACCTCGCGCTCCTGGTCGGCGCCGACCAGCGCTGGCTCTCGACCACCGGCTTCCTCGACAAGGTCGCCGAGAACCTGACCAAGGAGCTGGCGGCCTGAGCCGTCCGCAATTTCGCCCGACTGGGCCAGGCATGATCAAGGGCCACGCCAAGCGTGGCCCTTTTTCTTTTCCATGGCCCTCGCGCGGAGAAGCGACCATGCCGATCAAGCCAGCCATCCCATGCCTGCTCTTGCTCGCCGCCATGGCGGGACAAGCCAGAGCCGCAGACCGGCTTCCCGCGGCCATCGCCGCACCGGGTGAGACCGTCGTGCTCAGCGTCCACGCCGAGGGTGCGCAGGTTTATGAGTGCAAGGCCGGCGCTGACGGCAAGCTCGCCTGGGCCTTCCGCGAGCCGATCGCGACGCTTCTCTCGGACGGCAAGACCATCGGCCGCCACTATGCCGGGCCGAACTGGGAACACGCCGACGGCAGCGCGGTGACGGGCAAAGCCGTCGGCAACGCGCCGGGCGCAACCGCAGCCGACATTCCCTGGCTGAAGCTGGACGTCACCGCTCATCGCGGCAGCGGCGTGCTCACGCCCGTGACCACGGTCCAGCGCATCCACACCTATGGCGGCCAGCTCGCCGGCGCCTGCGACAAGGCCGGCGAGTTCAGAAGCGCGCCTTACGCAGCCGATTATGTGTTCCTGAAGAAAGGCTGACCACTTACCGGTCGGCGCCTTCCTCTTCCGCCTGCGCCAGCTCGGCCAGCGCGAGGTCGCCGGTGTCGGCGAGCCTCGCCTTCGCCGTCTCATGGACGTGGTCGGCCAGTGTCGGCATGCGCTCGATCAAGGCGTGAAAATCCTGCGCGTCGAGCACGAGCAGGCGCGTCTTGCGCGTCGCCGTCACCGTGCCGCTGCGCTTGGTCTTGTGCAGGAGCGCGATCTCGCCGAAGAAGGTGCCGTCGCCGAGGTGCACATGCTGGCTCGGCAGCGCGATCTCGACCTCGCCGGCGGTGATGAAATACATCGACGAGGCCGCGTCGCCCCGCCGGACCAGGACCTCGCCCTGCTCGATGGTGCGCGCGCGCAAGAGCCGCATGATGTCGGCGATCTCCGCGGCGGTGAGGTGCGAGAACAGCGGCACCCGCGCCAGCATGCCCCAGGTGACCACGAAATCGCGCCGCTTCACCTCTTCGGCGAAGGCGGTCGAGATGATCGCGACCGGCAGCGCGATCATGGCAAAGCCGGCGGTGATGGCGAAGGTCGAGACGAACTTGCCGAGCGGCGTCACCGGCACGACGTCGCCATAGCCGACGGTGCCGAGCGTCACGATCGCCCACCACATCGCCTGCGGGATGGTGCCGAGCTTGTCGGGCTGAACGTCGCGCTCGATGGCGTAGAGCAGCGAGGCGAAGGTCAGCACCGCGCCGATCAGGATGACCACGCAGCCGATCAGCGCGCGACGCTCGGCATGCACGGCCGCGAGCAGCGAGCGCATCGCCGGGGAATAGCGGATCAGCTTGAAGAACGGCAGCACGCCGAGCGCCGCCAGCGTCGCATGCTCGCCGGTAGCGAGCACGATCGCCGCAGGCAGGAACGCCATGAGGTCGATGATGCCGAGCGCCGAGCAGGCATAGCCGAGCCGGTCGGACAGCGCCGAGCCCTTGCGCTGGGTGTGGCCGGCGACGGTCCACAGCCGCGCCGCATATTCCAGCGCGAACACGATCACCGACAGGATGGTGATGCCCGCGAACAGCGCGCCGAACCGCGCGTCCAGCTCCGGCACCGAGGCGAGGACCATCGCGGCCACATTGAGCACGATGACGCCGATGATGAACTGGATGAAGCGCGAGCCGACCGAATAAGCCAGCGG
>NZ_JAEMSD010000810.1:0-250 GCF_016462955.1 Bradyrhizobium sp.
ACGGCTGATCTGAAAGAGACTGGGCAGTTTGTTGTCATCCCGCCCGCCTTGAAGAATAGACGTGCCGCCCAACCCGCCGGGTCGTGGAATTGCCGATCAGAACTAAAGTACGCATATCGGCCATCTCGGGCCGCGCGTCTGCAAGCGTGACCGTCTCGATACTTTCCTCCGGCGTCGTCACGGCGCGCGCGAAAATCACGAGCCGCGGGCCGCTGCAGGCTTCCCGCAACACGTCGAGGGCGCGGGCGAA
>NZ_JAEMSD010000810.1:260-981 GCF_016462955.1 Bradyrhizobium sp.
CGCCCGGCAGTATACGAATGTCCAGCGCGTGCTGCTCTGGAGCTTTCTCCAGTGCCTCGAAGACGGCAGCAGCCATCGCGAAGACGCCGGGATCACCCGACGAGACGACGACGACGCGCGCCCCCGCCGCTGCAAGATTCAGCGCATGCACCGCTCGCTCGATCTCCTGCCGGTTGTCGGAGGCGTGCAGCACAAGCCCGTCGCGCGGGGCGATGCGCGCAACATAGGGAATGTAGCCGATGATATCGGTTGCATCAGCGAGAGCTGCCGTGACCTCTGGCGTGATCAGCGCCTCGGCGCCTGGACCGATCCCAGCAATGACGAGCGATCCGCTCATGGCGCCACCTCGCGGCGCTGGCCTCGGCCGTGAACCAGAACGGTCGAGAAATACGGGCAATCCTCGGTGCCAGCCTCCGCCAGCCGGATGACGCGTTGTCCCGGCATCGTGCCCCGCTCGACAAGCCAGGCATCGGCGAGCCGCCCCGCGCGCGCGAGTGCCCGCCGTACTTTTCCGATGTCGCGGCCCGTCTTCATCACGACGAGCGCGTCACACGCCCGCATATGCCGCACCAGATCATCCACGGGGAGCGTGCCCATCAGGATCGTCAGGACATCGTCACCCCAGGTGATGGGCAAGTCCGTCGCCGTCCAGCAGCCGCTCATGCCTGAAATGCCGGGAACCACCTCGATCCGCACTCTGCCTTGCAGCCGTGTGTGCAGA
>NZ_JAEMSD010000810.1:991-1525 GCF_016462955.1 Bradyrhizobium sp.
TTCACCACCTCGTTGCGCGCCGAGAGCGGGCGCCGCAGCGCGGTGGCCGATGCCGTCATGGAGGTGACGCCCGGCACGATGGCGCAAGGAAAGTCCTTGGCGAGGCGCGCGAAGATATACATGAACGAGCCGTAGAAGAAAGGATCGCCTTCGCAGAGTACGACGACATCTTCCGTTTCAGCCAATCGTGCGAGCCGCGCCGCCCAGTCGTCGTAGAACGATGCCAGCGCCTGCCGATAAGCGGCGCTCTCGAACGGCAACTCGATGGTGACCGGGTACTCCATCGGGTACTCGGTTACAGCATGCGCCAGCATGCCCTCGACGATGCTGCGCGCTTGCCCTGGGCTGCCGGCCTTGCGGAAATAGGCGACATGTCGCGCTGCGCGGATGAGCCGGTCCGACCGCACGCTGATCAAGTCGGGATCGCCGGGGCCGAGGCCCGTGCAGATGATCTTGCCCAAGCTTCATTCCCTCCGGCTGGCCAGCGCGTTGACCGCGGCGTCACGGCGCAAGCGGGCCTCGCCCTCGCGGTCG
>NZ_JAEMSD010000810.1:1535-2002 GCF_016462955.1 Bradyrhizobium sp.
AAACCGACCGGACAACCGATGATCGCTGCGGGTCGCGGACAGGCGGGATCTTCCAGCATGTTCAGCAGATGGAACAGCGCCGTCGGCGCATTGCCGATGGCGACGACCGCGCCGCCGAGATGCGGCCGCCAGAACTCGATCGCGGCTGCTGAACGCGTGGTGCCCATCTCCTGCGCCATCGCCGGCACGCGCGCGTCATGAAGGGTGCAGATCACTTCGTTGCGGGCCGGAAGGCGGGGCCGGGTGATGCCCTCGCTCACCATGCGTGCATCACACAGGATAGGCGCGCCGCGTTCGATTGCGGCACGCGCAACCTGCGCCATGCCGGGCGTAAATCGCACGTGCGCTTCCAAACCGATCATGCCTGCCGCATGAATCATCCTGACAACGACGATCTCTTCTTCCGCGGTGAAGTGATCGAGATCCGCCTCTGCGCGGATGGTCGCGAAGGACTGCCGGTAGATCGC